>JALWPY010000179.1 GCA_026994915.1 Campylobacterales bacterium | reverse complement strand
CACATGCAGCGTGCGTGAGAAACCGGTCCAGAAACTCTTTTCCGAGATCGGCCACTTCAACAAAAAGAAAAAAGAGCATGCCAAAATCGGTGTCTGCGGCTGTACTGCGAGTCATCTGGGCGAGGAGATCATCAAACGTGCTCCCTATGTCGACTTTGTGCTCGGAGCGCGCAATGTCTCCAAAATCACCAAAGTGTTACACCAAAAAGGTGCAGTGGAGGTCGATATCGACTTCGACGAGAGTACCTACGCTTTCAGTGATTTTCGCAATACCCAGCATAAAGCTCTGGTCAACATCTCTATCGGGTGTGACAAGCAGTGTACTTTCTGCATCGTTCCCGCGACCCGGGGTGATGAGATCTCCATACCGCCGGAACTGATCGTTCAGGAGGTGACCAAAGCGGCCCGAAACGGCGCGAAAGAGATCATGCTGCTGGGGCAGAATGTCAACAATTATGGCAAAAGTTTCAGTGATGGACGCAGGGGAATCGACTTCAGCGATCTGCTCAACATGGTCAGTGAAGTGGAAGGGGTAGAGCGCATTCGTTTCACGTCCCCCCATCCACTTCATATGGATGACAAATTTCTGGAAACATTCGCTGCCAATCCCAAAATCTGCAAATCGATGCACATGCCTCTCCAAAGCGGTTCGACACGTATTCTCAGAGAGATGAAGCGCGGTTATACCAAAGAGTGGTTTCTCAACCGTGCCGAAAGATTGCGCGAGATGGTGCCCGATGTGCATATCAGCACCGATATCATCGTCGCTTTCCCGGGAGAGAGTGAAGAGGATTTTCTGGAGACGATGGATGTGCTCGAACGGGTACGCTTCGAGCAGGTTTTCAGTTTCAAATATTCGCCGCGTCCTCTGACCAAAGCGGCGGAGATGGAACCGGTCGATCCCGAGACGGCTTCACGCCGGCTCAAAACCCTCCAGGATCGTCAGACAGAGATCCTCGATGAGATCGCTGCGGCACAGATGGGCAAAGTCTACGATGTCTACTTCGAGGAGTTGCGAAGCGGCGGTGCGGTGGCCGGCAGAAGTGACAACAACTTCATGATCCAGGTTCAGGGCAGTGAGGAACTACTCGGGCGTACGCTTCCCGTAAAGATCACAAATCCAAAAAGGATGGTACTTTATGGGGAAGTTCTTCACCAAGAGTCGTAAGAAAAAGCTTCTCCTCTCCATCGCGCCGCCGGTGGCATATGCACTGATACGGCTGCTCTATGCGACATGCCGTGTGCATTACCATCTGCCCGCAAAACGATGTCAGGGGCCCTGTCTTGTGGCGTTCTGGCACGGGGAGATTTTGATGAACCCTTTTCTCTACAAAAAGTTTATGGCGGATCTTCCCTTCTCACTGATGATCAGTGAGCATTTCGACGGAGAAGTGATCGCCAGAACCGCTGCTTTTTTCGGCTTCGATTTTGTGCGTGGGAGCAGTTCCAAAGGGGCCGTCAAAGCGCTGAGAGAGAGTTTTCGTCTCCTGGACGAAGGGCACGGTATCGCAATCACACCCGACGGACCGAGGGGACCGCGGCACTCCGTGGCAGACGGTATCGTGGCGATTGCGCAGAAAAAGAACCTTCCGATCGTGGCGTATCGCTACAAGGCGTCGCGTTTCTGGCAGATGAAGAGCTGGGACAGGTTTGTGATTCCCAAGCCTTTTAGCCGGCTCGATTTCTATGCGAGCGAACCGTTTTATGTGACAGGGCTCTCGAGAGAGGAAGCCAAAGCAAAGATAAAGGAGCGACTGCAAAGCTATGTTTAAAGTGATCTTTACCACACTGGTGCTCTTTGTAGCAGGCATGCTGCTCTTCTTTTTCGGTTTCAACGACTCCTACAAATATTCACTTGAAGCACGCATGAAATACTTTACCGGAGATTATGAAGCGGCACGTGAACTGGCAAAAAAAGCGTTCGAGATCGACCCCTACAACAAAATGGCATTTTCGATCCTTGCACAGAGCAAGATCTCCGCACAGATGGCTGACTATGTCAAGGAAGCGGACCGTTATCTGAAAAAGATTGATGCGCTGACCAACAAAGCGAACTTCTCTCCACGAGATAAACTCAAAATCAAAATGATCACCGAGATCATGATCGAGAAGTTCAACAAGCTCACGCCAACGGTCCTGACAGACAAAGAGCTCTATGCCGAGTGTATCAAACGTTATAAAAAATTCAAGACGATTCATGACAAGCTCTTTCAGACAGCAGAGTGAACGGTTCCTGGACTATCTGCAGAACAATCTCTCTTACAGCCCAAATACGATCTACACGTATCGGCTCAATCTTCGTGAAGCGCTCTTTTTCATCGATATGGTGGAAGAGGAGGGGGTCTGGCGTATCGATCTCATGCCTTATCGTATGCAGATACATCATCTGAAAAAAAAGAGTATCTATAAGAAGATCTCCATTTTCAAATCTTTCGTCAACTGGCTCCGGGAAGAGGGTGAGAAAATCGTATTGCGTAACGATGAAGCGATAAAACTCCCAAAAACACTTCCCAAACCGGTTCCCCGTACCGTTTTGTTTGAAGTGCTGGAAGTGTGTGACATGGAAGAGAAGATGCTGCTTTTGATAGTCTACGCACTGGGGCTTCGTATCTCGGAAGTGGCAAATTTAAAGCTGGAATCTATTCAAAACGGATGGGTGAGTATTAAAGGAAAAGGTGATAAAATCAGGCAATTACCGCTGTTGGGTGAAGTCCAAAAAACGTTGCATGCCTATCTGGAAATCTATAGACCAAAAGAGTATCTTTTTGAAAAATCGGGTCAAAAACTGAGCGTTAATCAGCTGCGTTACAGAATAGAGAAGATATTTAAAAAGCGTGCGCTGCACATTACGCCGCATCAGCTGCGTCATGCGTTTGCGACCGATCTGCTCGAAGAGGGTGCCCGGATCACGGATGTCAGTGCGCTTCTGGGGCATGCATCGCTGGAAACAACACAGATCTATACCAGGCTCAGCAGCAGTGCAAAGATGAAAAACTATCAAAAGGCACATCCGTTGTGCAGGGAGTCAGATGGGTTTACTAACGGCGATTAAAAAGCGACTGACCAACCAGTACATCAGTGTCATCGTGGTCGAAGATGCATGCTTTGCAAAAGTCAAAAAGATCAAAAACGGTGAAGTACTGTTGGAAGAGGAACGACGCTTTGATCTCTCTTCACGGGAGCAGCTGAGCCATGAAGTCGTTACCTGGCTCCAGACACTGCAGGATGAGGTAGAACAGACCTATATCGCAGTATTTCTCAACTCCTATGGGCAGGGTGTGGTGCCCTCCTGTCTCAAATCCGACTATGAGAAGTTTCATATAGATTATGATGAAGTCAGAGATATCTGCGTTGAGAAACGCTACTCTGTCTACGCCTCCAATATCGACATACAATGGATGGAGAAGATCTTTTCCAAAACAGGTATCGATTTTCTCTTTTCCCCTTTTCTTGTGATCGAAAACCTGATCCGTAAAGAGCCTCTCAAAAAGGGGATCGTCCTCTATATGCTGGCTGGAAGCACCTCCATCGCTGTCATGATCTTTGACGGTAAAACGTTGTTGTACGGCACTTTCATCAACATAGCTAAAGAGGAAGATCTGCTGACGACCGATTTTGAAGAAGATGAAGAGGAAGATCTCTCAGATGACAATATATTCGATGAGATCGATCTGGACATGGAGCTCGAGGAGTCGGCGGAGATTGCAGATATTCTGGAAAGTGCCGAACATGAGATCGTCGAAAAAGTGGAAAAAGATGTTGAAGTCGCCTCTGCCAAAAACAGGCTCTTCGGACAGGATCTGCGTCTGGTCAAATACTTCGATGCATCGTTGCGCGAGTTCTATGAAAGTCCGCTCTATCATAGCGATTTTGTGACAGAGGTGAAGATCTACGATGCTGTTCGGCTCAATCCGGAGATTATCGACTATTTCAAAGAGCAGCTTCTGGTACATGTCACGGTGGAGAGTGTGGATATCCTCGAAGAGCTGATTCAGATGGCGCGTGCGGAGGCAGAGGCAGATGCGTAGTTTTATCAAGCCGAGAAAAAAGAGGTTGCTGGACAATATGAGTCTGATGTGGTTGCTTTTCATCTTCCTGATGGCTGCCGGGCTGGTAGCTTTCAGTATCCTGCTGCACTATAAATCCTCTTTCTATATCCGGATGCTCGACAACCTCCATCAGACGAACAGTAAAGAGAGAGAAATCGTCCAAAAGCTCAACCATCGTATTGCACTGATTACGACACAGGGGAAGATCTATCAGGAAGTGAACAGTTCTAACATCGCCATCAAAGAGAGTATGCAAAATCTCTTCGATCTCATTCCTGATCAGATCACGCTGCGCAAAGTGGTCATGAAGAAAAAGTCTCTCTATCTCAAGGGCTACACCGAGTCCAAAACTGCCTATAAACTTCTGCTCGAACCCCCTTTGAAGTCGGTATTTACCCACAGCAGTGTACGGTTTGAGACAGACAAAAAAGGATGTCTGATGTTCGAGTCCTACAACACCATAGAAGATACTATACCGGAGCAGTCAGATGGCAACCAAAGTGAACAGTAGCAAAACAGTCCGCTTTATGCTCTTTGTACTTGCTTTTATGGCAGTCGTAATGCTTTTTGTTTTTCTGGTTGTAATTCCTTCGATCAAAACTTTCAAAAGCAAGAAGGCGGAGTATCTCTATCAGAAACAGCAGGTGCAGACACTGACAAGCCAGAAAGAGAAGCTCGAAAAGCGTTTGCAAAGTGTAGAGAAAAAGTATGTTGATGCACTCAGAGCCTTTAAGAATGATTTCGATGAGAAAGCTTTTCTCTCTGTAGCGAGTCAATATTTTCAAAATGTCAAACTGACTCCGAAATCTGAAAAAAAGAGTGAGAGCGGGTTGCAGATCTATGCATTTAAAGCAGATTTCGATGCCAGAACGCCGGTACAGTTTTACAAATTTGTCGATGCGCTGCAGAAGATGCCAAATGTCGTCAAAATCAACTTTCCGATCGTACTCGATGCCAGAGACAACAAGATCCACCTGCAGTTCAACATGAGTGTCTATCGTCTCTAAGTTTAATATACAAAAGTTATTTTCCACTATCTAATATTATTTATAACTCTAAAAGTTTTTATTGGCTAAAATGGATTCGCCTTAAAAAAAAATAAAAGGAGTGAAAATGAGAATTTTTACAAAAAGTTCCATCGTGCTTGCTGCCGTCGCAGCGCTGGCGCTGAGTGGCTGTGCAGAGAAGAAAGTCTGCCACGTACCCGTACAAAAAGTTGCAAAAGTCGACAACAGAGATGCTGAGATCAAAGCACTGCAGGCAGAGCTTGCAGAAGCGAGAGCGAAATCGGCAAAAGTGGTCACAGTCACAAAAACCGTCAAAGGTCCAAACGAGCTCTATCCGCCAAATGCAGAGCCTGGAAAATGCTATGCAAGAGTATTGACCCCTGCAAAATATGAGATCAAAAAAGAGAAAGTACTGGTCAAAGAGCCGGGCGAAAAAATCGTCGTTACGCCTGCGAAATATGGCTGGAAAACTGAGAAAGTACTGGTCAAAGAGGCGAGTGAGAAAATCATTCCTGTACCACCTGTCTACAAAACAGTGACAGAGAAGATTCTTGTCAAACCAGCCAGCGAAAAGCTGATAAAAGTTCCCGCAAAATATAAAACTGTTACAGAGAAGATTCTTGTCAAGCCTGCTACCACCACCTGGAAAAAAGGTCGCGGTCTGGTAGAAAAAGTCGACGGTACGACAGGTGAGATCATGTGTCTGGTAGAGCAACCGCCGGTATACAAAACCATCACTAAAAAAGTGCTCGTTTCTCCGGCTACCGTTAAAAAAGTACCAGTACCTGCAGTCTACAAAACGATTAAGAAACGCGTCGTTGTCAAACCTGCAACAACTAAAGTTGTGCCTATTCCTGCAGTCTACAAAACAGTGAAAGTAAAAACGATCGTAGAGCCGGCAAAAACGAAGAGAATTCCTATTCCACCGGTATACAAAACAGTTACGAAAAAAGTGAAAGTTTCCGAGCCTGTCCTCAAATGGAAAGAGGTTAAGTGTAAGTCAGTCGCACACTAAACCTTTTCGAACTGTTACGTTTCATGTAAAGAGGAGGAGACTCCTCTTTGCAAATTCTTCCGGTTGTGGTACAATGGTTTATGCGTTGTATCGTCTGCCAAAAATACTCTTTTCCCCTTATATGTACCGCATGTTGCCAGACTCTGCTCGTACCATCTTTAACGACACGAACAGTTGAGAAAGAGTTCAAAGTTTACAGTTTCTACCGCTATGCGGAGGTCGCACCACTGCTCAAGACCAAACATACCCATATCGGCGCTGCTGTTTATAGGATACTTGCACGGGAGGCTTTTGGCTGGTTCAAAAACAACTTCGATTTTCAGGAACGGATCACGGTGATACCCGTCGACGACAGGCCCAAAAGCGGTTATGCACATACCGCTATCCTGGCAAAAGCACTTGAAAACAGTCAGTTGAAGCCCCGTTACGGGACGCTGCATGCGACCAGCGACGTCTCCTATTCGGGGCAAAAACTCGCTTTCAGAGAGCGCCATCCCAGAGCCTTTGTCTACCGGGGAGAAAACATCTCCAAAGCGATCATTATAGACGACATCATCACGACAGGAACGACACTGCGCGAAGCGAAAAAAGTTTTGGAAAAGTCAGGCGTAACGCCCATGTTTGCGCTCACCCTGGCCGATGCCAGATAGCTCTAAGTACGAATTCGATAAAATATCTAAATTTACTTAAAAGAAGGTAAAAGATGGCAGACAATCTGTTTGACAACGATGACCATGTAGAAAATATCTCGATCGAAGATTCGATCAAAACCAGCTATCTCGACTACTCCATGAGTGTCATTATCGGGCGTGCACTTCCCGATGCCCGTGATGGCCTCAAACCGGTTCACCGAAGAATTCTCTATGCGATGAACGAGCTAAATCTCAGCTCCAGAGCACCCTATAAAAAGTCTGCCCGTATCGTCGGTGATACGATCGGTAAATATCACCCGCATGGTGATACGGCTGTCTACGATGCCCTCGTACGTATGGCGCAGCCCTTTTCAATGCGTATTCCACTCATCGACGGGCAGGGTAACTTCGGTTCGGTCGACGGTGACAACCCCGCGGCGATGCGTTATACCGAAGCGCGTATGACGACACTCTCCGAAGAGTTGTTGCGCGATATCGACAAAGATACCGTCGATTTCGTACCCAACTACGATGACTCTCTCAAAGAGCCGGATGTCCTGCCCTCCCGTGTGCCCAATCTCCTGCTCAACGGTTCAAGCGGTATCGCGGTCGGTATGGCGACCAATATTCCTCCGCATCGTCTCGATGAACTGATCGATGCACTGCTTTACATGATCGACAGCGAAGAGGTCGAAGAGGAGGCATTGCTCGATATCGTCAAAGGCCCTGACTTTCCTACCGGCGGTATTATCTTCGGGAAAAAGGGAATTCGCGATGCCTATACGACAGGCCGTGGCCGTGTCAGGATTCGTGCCAAAACACATATCGAGAAGAAGGGGAACAAAGATATCATCGTGATTGATGAACTTCCCTATCAGGTCAACAAAGCGAAGCTGGTCGAAACGATCGCCAACCTGGTCAAGGAGAAGAGTCTCGACGGTGTCTCCGAGGTGCGTGACGAGAGTGACAGAGAGGGGATGCGTGTCGTGATCGAACTCAAGCGTGATGCAATGAGTGAGATCATTCTCAACAATCTCTACAAGTCGACCTCGATGCAGATGACATTTGGTGTCATTTTGCTGGCGATTGCCAACAAAGAGCCGAAAGTCTTCACCTTGCATGAGTTGCTCGATCTTTTCCTTTCACACAGAAAGACAGTCATCATCCGCAGAACGATCTTCGAACTCGAAAAAGCGAAAGCGAGAGCCCACATCCTCGAAGGTCTCAAGATCGCGCTCGATAACATCGACGAAGTGATCAAAGTGATCCGTGCCAGCAAGGATACGCCTGAAGCCAAAGATGCGCTGGTGGCACGCTTTGGCCTCTCTGTGGTGCAGGCATCGGCGATTCTCGATATGAAACTTCAGCGTCTGACCGGCCTCGAGCGTGACAAGATCGAAAATGAACTGGCCGAGCTGCGCAAAGAGATCGACCGACTCAGCGCGATTCTCAAAAGCGAAGAGCTGCTCAACGAGTTGATCAAAGAGGAGCTCGAGGAGATTCGCAAAAAGTTTTCGACACCGCGTCTGACAGAGATCGTCGACGACTACGACGACATCGATATCGAAGATCTGATTCCCAACGAGCCGATGGTCGTCACTATCACCCACAGAGGCTATATCAAGCGCGTACCGCTGAAGATGTACGAGAAGCAGAAGCGCGGCGGTAAAGGCAAAACTGCCGTGACGACCTACGAAGATGACTTCATCGAGAACTTCTTCACCGCCAACACGCATGATACACTCATGTTCGTCACCAATTTCGGCCAACTCTACTGGCTCAAGGTCTACCGTATACCGGAGGGGAGCCGTACCGCCAAGGGGAAAGCGGTCGTCAATCTGATCAACCTGCAGCCGGGCGAGCAGATTAAGGCGATCATTCCGACAAGTGACTTTGACGAGAAAAAATCACTCGCATTCTTCACCAAAAAGGGTATTGTCAAGCGTACGAGTCTGGGTGAGTTTAAAAATATCAGAAATGTTGGTGTACGGGCGATCACGCTCGATGAAGAAGATGAACTCGTGACTTCACAGATTATCGAAGAAGATGACAAATATATCTTTATCGTGACCAAAAAGGGGATGTGTATCCGCTTCCCTTACGAGGAAGTACGTGAGATGGGCAGATCGGCGAAAGGTGTCACCGGTATCAAGTTCAAAACCGAAGGCGATCGTGTTGTCGGAGCTGTACTGATCAAAGATGAAAACCAGGAGATTCTCGCACTGAGTGAGAAAGGCATCGGCAAGCGTACAGAAGTGGCAGAGTACCGTGAGCAGAAGCGTGGCGGCAAGGGTGTCATCTGCATGAAACTGACACCAAAAACGAAAGATCTCGTGGGTGTCGTCATCGTGGACGAGCAGAAAGATCTGATGGTACTGACACACAAAGGTAAGATGATCCGGGTCGATATGCAGCAGATCCGAAAAGCGGGCAGAAACACTTCCGGTGTCATCGTTGTGCGGACTGAAAGTGATGACTATGTGGTCAGTATGGCAAGCTGTCCGAAAGAAGAAAAACCTGAAGAAAACGAAGCGTAACTTTACGCTTTGTTTTCAAAGTAAAAAAATCATCCCCTTGTAAAAAATATATCCAAACTTAATCTCCTGAATTACAATATATATTAAACCAGACTATGTTATATTAATACCCTTAAGAATATCAAAGGGGTGTGCAGGTATGAAAATAGCGATTGTAGAAGATGATATCAATATGCGTAAATCGCTGCAAATGGCGTTGAGTGATTATGAAGAGTATGAGATTCACGCTTTTAAAAATGCGATCGATGCGCTGAAAAAGATCGATTCAAGTTTTGAGATCATCATCACCGATATTACGATGCCGCGTATGAATGGCCTGGAATTTATCAAAGAGATCCATTTCCCGACCAACATCATCATCATGACGGGCAATGCGACACTGAATACCACGATAGAGGCGATTCGGTTCGAAAATGTCAAAGATTTTCTGACCAAACCATTTGAGATCGAAGACCTGATCTCTGTCATCAAACGTGTCGAAAAGGTTAAAGAGAAGAAAGAGGCGTATGAGAAACGCTACATCACCAAAGACCGCCGTGTCGGTGAACCGGATACCCGCAAGATCAAGATCGAGCGAAGAAAGCAGGGTAGTGACCGGCGTAAGAAATTTTACGGCAGCAGTGAAAAACTTGAAAAGATAAAAAATACCTTGAAAAAAGCAGCTAAGACAGATGCTTCAATCATGCTGCTTGGAGAGAGCGGTGTGGGGAAGGAACTCTTCGCCCGCTACATTCATGAAGAGTCTCCACGCTATGCCGGGCCTTTCATCGCGATCAACATGGCCGCCATCCCCGAAAACCTCCTCGAGAGTGAACTTTTTGGCTACGAAAAGGGAGCCTTTACCGATGCGACTTCACAAAAGATCGGCCACTTCGAAAGTGCCCACAAAGGAACGCTCTTTCTTGACGAGATCGGAGAGATGCCACATGCTTTGCAGGCGAAGCTTCTGCGTGTCATACAGGAGCGGGAGATCGTTCGTGTAGGCGGTACCAAACCGACACGTATCGATGTACGGATCGTCTCAGCGACGAATGTCAACATCGTCGAAAAGATCAAAAACAGAGAGTTTCGTGAAGATCTCTATTATAGATTAAATACAATTCCTGTTAAAATAGCGCCGCTTAGAGAGCGTAAAGAGGAGATTCTGGACATCGCTACTGAGTATCTCTATCGCACATGCCGTCAGTATGATATACCCTATAAGCATCTGAGTGAAGAGGCGAAAGAGGTATTGCTGGAGTACGACTGGCCGGGTAATGTCCGGGAGTTACGTTCAGTTGTCGAGCGTGCGGTGATACTGAGTGACGATGATGAGATCGTACCCGAAGATCTGGGGCTGGATGTCCGCATAGGCGCGCTTTAAATTTACCACTAGGATAAAAGATAAAAATGAGAAAATTCAATGTTGCAGTTGTTGGCGCTACGGGTGCCGTAGGAGAAGAGTTTTACAGATTGTTCGAGGAGTATGATTTCCCGATCGCGAAGCTGGTACCGCTGGCGAGTGCCCGGAGTGTGGGCAAGGAGATCGAGTATGCCGGCAAATCGATCAAAGTGCAGGAGCTCACACATGATATCTTTGAAAAAGAGGAGATCGATATCGCATTTTTTTCCGCCGGGGGAAGTGTCTCGGCGAAGTTTGCCGATTCAGCGGTCGAGGCGGGTGCGGTTGTCATAGACAACACCAGCCATTTTCGCATGGATCCCGAGATTCCACTGGTAGTTCCCGAAGTCAATCCGGAAGATATCAAGCTCTGGAAAAACAGAGGTATCATTGCCAACCCCAACTGTTCGACGATCCAGATGGTCCAGGCGCTCAAAGCGCTGGAGGATCTCTACGGTATCGCACGGGTCGACGTCAGCACCTATCAGGCGACCAGCGGTGCAGGCAAAGCGGGTATGGAAGAGCTGGTGAAGCAGATGCAGGACTTTTTCGCATTTCGTCTGGGCGAGAGTCCTCATGAAGCGTTTCTGCACCAGATCGCGCTCAATGTCATCCCTCAGGTCGATGTCGCGATGGAGAACGGCTTTACCAAAGAGGAGATGAAGATGGTCAACGAGACCCGTAAAATCCTTCATAAAGAGATCGAAGTGGCAGCAACATGCGTACGTGTCCCGGTACTGCGAAGTCACAGTGAATCGATTACCGTTACCTTTGGCGAAGATGTTGTCGTCGATGTCGATGAAGTGCGCAGGGCCTTTGAGAACTTCGAGCATCTGGTCGTACAGGATGACTTGCCAAACGGCGTCTATCCCATGCCTGTCACCGCGACCGATACTGACCTGACCTATGTGGGAAGGATAAGAAAAGATATTTTTAGAGATAATATAC
>JALWPY010000178.1 GCA_026994915.1 Campylobacterales bacterium | reverse complement strand
GTCGAGGAGGGGAAACGCTATTTTCAGGCGCAGGCGTGAATTTTGGTCTTTTTGTGCTCATACATCATCTGGTCGACTTTCTCGATGACACTCTGGAAATCGTCCCCCGCTTTAAATGTTGTTATTCCGTAGGAGATGTGCACATGAAATGTATTGCCCTGATATTTGAAGAGTTTGGAATCGAGGGTTTTGCATAACGCATCCATCTGATTTTGCAGATGGCTATCGTCATCGTGTAGTGAGATGAGGATAAATTCGTCTCCGCCATACCGGATCGTATGGGTATCGCCCAGTTTTTTGGTCAGCTGCGTGATCATCGCAAGCACTTTGTCACCGGTAATGTGCCCGTAGGTGTCGTTGATCTCTTTGAATTTGTCGATATCGACAAAGACGAGGGTACCGCTTTTGAGAAACTTTTCGTTGATGAGAAATTTTTCAAATAGCCATTTTCTGTTGTAGGCTTTGGTCAATTCATCGAGATAGACCTGCTCTTCAAGCATTGAGATGCGACGGTTGAGTTCCTCCATCTGTTTCTGTACCGATTGGAGGAGGTCTTTGTCTTTCTGATCGATCGCTTCGGTTGCCAGTTCGATATTTTGCTGTAGCAGCTCGGTATTGGCTCTGGTCTCTTTTTCGATCTTGTAGACTTTATGGAGTGTGAAGTCGAGGGTTTTTTGTGAGAGCTCTTCCAGATCTATCGGAATATCGTTCTCTTTGGCTTTCATAAGGAAGGTATCTTTGAAGAGTTCCGGGGTGACCACGTCAAATTTACGTATCTCTTTGATGGTATCGTTGGTTAAAAGTCTCAGGTCTTCGATATTCACGTATACATCCTTCGCGTCTGCTGTTTTTTCTCTAGCAGCCCTTTATTGCCTTATGGACTATATCGGTCATTTGCAAAATAGTTTGAGGCTCTGGATGCGGGAAAAAGGGTGGAGATGAGCAATTTTTCAGTTGATTTGGGCTAATATACGCAGTTAATTTTATTTTAAAGGTGAATTTTCGTGGCAGTAGAAGTAGATTATTATGAGTTATTGGAAATCAGCAGAGATGCCAGTGAAAATGAAATCAAAAAAGCGTATCGGAAGCTGGCGCTCAAATATCATCCTGACAGAAATCAGGGAGATAAAGAGGCGGAAGAGAAATTTAAACTTGTCAATGAAGCCTATCAGGTACTGAGTGATCCGCAAAAACGCTCCGTCTATGACCGGTACGGCATGCAGGGGCTGGAAAACCAGGGATTCAGCCATTTCAGCGATATGAACATGGAAGATATCATGGGGGACCTCGGCTCCATCTTCGAATCTGTCTTTGGCGGAGGATTTGGCAACTTTGGCGGTGGTGGCAGAAGAGGGGGCAGCCAGAAGTATCCTCTCGATATCGAAACCGAGATTACGCTGGAGTTCAACGAAGCGGTTTTTGGCTGTGATAAAAAGATCGACTATCGTTATAAAACAGTTTGCGAAGTCTGTGAAGGTACCGGAGACAAAGATAAAAACCCCAAAACGTGTCCGGAATGTCAGGGACGCGGCCAGGTCTATTATCGTCAGGGGTTCATGACATTTGCACAGACATGTGATGTCTGTCATGGGGAAGGTACGATCGTCGCCAACCGCTGTACAGCGTGTCATGGCGAAGGATATGTCGAAGAGGAGACAAGTACTACAGTACACATCCCTGCCGGTATCGATCAGGGGAATCGCATCCGTATCGGGGGAAAAGGAAATATCGATATTCATGGCAGACGGGGAGATCTCTACGTTCTGATCCGTGTTAAGGAGGATGAACACTTCGTCCGGGACGGACAGAATGTCTATATCGAAGTGCCGGTCTTCTTTACACAGGCGGCACTGGGCGGTCCGATCGAAGTCCCTACTCTCAGAGGTTCCAAAGAGATCGATATCCCGGTAGGTGTCAAAGATCGTGAACAGTTTATTCTCAGAGGTGAAGGTATCGATAATGTACATGGAGGTGCAAGAGGAGATCTGATTGCACAAATCAAAGTTGTCTATCCCAAAAAACTGAATGAGTCACAAAAAGAGCTTTTACTAAAGCTGGGTGAGAGTTTCGGTGTCGAGAGTACGCCTCATGAGAGCCTTTTTGAAGGTATCGCCAATCGTGTGAAAGGGTGGTTCAAAAAAGAGAAGTAAGCATAAACGCTTACTTCCATCGATCATAGTTGCCTGATAAAGGCACCTTTCTCGATTTTTCTGACACGATTTAAATCTTCTTTCGCTTCTGCACGGCTCAGATAAGGGCCTGCGACGACACGGTGTGCCTCTTTCCCTTTGAGAGATACCGGTTTCGTTGTAAAATTCAGACCATTTTTAGTCAGTCTGTCACGATAGTTTTGCAGTGCCTGCGGAGTCGAGACGACGGCTATCTGAATATAATAGGCATTGTCGCTGACCGGCAACTGTGCGACCGATGGCTGACTCTCTGCAGGTGCTGCCTCTGTGATGATCGTAACAGGAGCTTCCAGCGGTGTCGCACTCTCTTGCGGTGCATCTTCCAAAATGACCAGTGAGAGTTTTGACGTGTCAGGCTGTAACGATACATTTTGAACCTCCGGAGCTTTCTGCGCCGGTTTGGGGCCTTTTTCACCAAAGAGCATACCCACACCGACCATAGTAGCGACATCGAGGTCATCATCTTTAAACTTTTTGATCGCTTTGGCTTCGGCGACGAGTCTGAACTTGTCACTGAGACTATATTTCAACCCACCTCCGGCATTGAAAAATCCCTGTGAATCGATACCAAGATTTTTATCATTGACATGCTCATATCCGACACCCGCAAAGAAGAACGGGATAAGATGGCTTGTCTCACTGTGGATCTCTTTCAGTGCATTGATATAAAAACGGTCTATATCGGTCGAGCGTGTGGCGTTTTTAAAGCCATTGTTGCTGATGGGAGGCGTGTTGCCATTTCCACCAGTGTCACCGTTTCCGCCACTGCCACCGT
>JALWPY010000177.1 GCA_026994915.1 Campylobacterales bacterium | reverse complement strand
ATTTGCAAGAGTACGAAGCGTTTTTGCTTTGAGGCAAACGTAGCACGTGCCGCAGGCAAAAATACAACTGTCTGAGCGAAGCGAGTTTTGTATTTTTAGTGCGCAGAGCGCCGGTTCCTCAGAACAAAGCAAAACGAAGCGCAGTAATCTTGCGAATAGAAACAACCTGAATGATGTACATATAGATTTTACACAAAAGAGACTTTAACATGAAACAAATCACCACTTCGCAGGAACTCCGGAGCTACCGCGACACATGCACCGGAAGCGTCGGCTTCGTCCCCACCATGGGCGCCCTGCATGAAGGCCACATCTCCCTCGTCAAAAAGAGCGTCGCCGAAAACGACACCACCATCGTCTCCATCTTCGTCAACCCCACCCAGTTTCTCCCCGGCGAAGACCTCGACGCCTACCCCCGCAAAATCGCAGCCGACATCAAAATCTGCGAACTCGCCGGCGTAGACTGCCTCTTCATGCCCACCACCGACGCCGTCTACACAAGAGAGGAGCCGGCAATCTGCGCCCCGAAGATCAAAGGCTACATCCTCGAAGGGTACCACCGCCCCGGCCACTTCGACGGCGTCCTCCAGGTCGTCCTCAAACTCCTCAACCTTACCCGCCCCACACGCGCCTACTTCGGCAAAAAGGATGCCCAGCAACTCTACCTGATCCAAAACATGGTTCGCACACTCTTTCTGACGACAGAGATCGTCCCCTGTGACATCGTGCGTGAAAAGGACGGCCTCGCCCTCAGCAGCCGCAACGTCTACCTGAGCCCTGAAGAGCGCGAACGTGCCCTTCTGCTCTCCAAATCACTCAAACGCGCCACCAAAATGATCATCGAAGGGGAACGCGACGCAGAAAAGATCAAAACGCAGATGCGGAAGATTTTAAGCCCGACAGCGATAGAGTATATCGAGATCGTCGACCGCGACTTCAACCGGCTCGACGAAATAGAAATCGACAACACCATCATTCTGGTCGCCGCAAAAGTGGGCACCACCAGACTGATCGACAACATGTGGGTATAGGAACAGTATGAGCAAAAAATTACACCTCGTATCTCTGGGATGCACCAAAAACCTGATCGACTCCGAAGTGATGCTCGGACGTCTCAAAAATTACGATATCACTCAAAATCCCGATGAAGCGGATGTGATCATCGTCAACACATGCGGCTTCATCGACGCCGCCAAAGAGGAGAGTATCCAGACAGTGCTCGGACTTCATGAAGCACGCAAAAAAGATTCACTGCTGGTCATGAGCGGCTGCCTTAGCGAACGCTACAAAGAGCAGCTGCAACAGGAGCTCAAGGAGGTCGACATCTTTACCGGCGTGGGCGACTACGACAAGATCGACGAGCTGATCGCCAGACGTGAGAGCCGCTTCTCTCCCCGCACCTATTTGATCAAGGATGCCGACCGTGTCATCACCGGATCGAACTACCACGCCTACATCAAACTGAGCGAGGGGTGCAACCAGCAGTGCGCCTTCTGCGCTATCCCACACTTCAAGGGCAAGCTCCAGTCACGCCCGCTCGAAGATATCGTCGCGGAAGTCTCCAAACTGACCGAACAGGGCTTTTACGACTTCAGCTTCATCTCGCAGGACAGCAGCTCCTACCTCAGAGATTTCGACCGCAAAGAGGGTCTGGTCGACCTGATCGAAGCGATCGAGCCGATCGTTGGGGTCAGGAGCGCGCGCATCCTCTACCTCTACCCCTCTACACTGACGGACCGCGTACTGCACAGGATCATCGACTCCCCCGTCTTTCACAACTACTTCGACATGCCGATCCAGCACATCAGCGACCGCATGCTCAAACTTATGCGTCGCGGCAGCGGACAGGAGGTGATCAAGCACCAGCTGGAGATCATGCGAAACGCCCCCGAGGCCTTCGTACGCACTTCGATCATCGCCGGACATCCGGGTGAGAGCGAAGCCGACTTCCAGGAGCTCTGCGATTTTCTGGAAGATTTCGATTTCGACCGCATCACCCTCTTCGCCTACTCCGACGAGGAGGGGACCAAAGCCGAGACGATGGAGGCAGAGAAGATTCCGCAGGAGACGATCGACGCACGGCTGGCGGTGCTTGATGAGATCGTCGAACGCAAACATCTCGCCTCGCTTCAAAAGGAGGTGGGCAACACGATCGATGTCGTCATTCACGGCCCCAGCAGCGAGCACGAATTTTTCCTCGGTGCCAAAAAGCTGCAGTGGGCCGAAGATATCGACGGAGAGATTCTGATCAACGAAAACGAGATGGACCATGAACCCGAAATCGGCAAAACCTACCGCGCCAGAGTCACGCAGCTTGCCGGAGACAAACTTGTCGCTACTCTCACCGGCGAGTCTTGAGTATCTCAGAGGCGCCGGAAACCTCCTCGCCTTCTCCGCGGGGGTCGACTCCTCCGCCCTCTTCTTTCTTTTAACGGAAGCGGGGATCGACTTCGACATCGCACTGGTCAACTACCGCACCCGCGACACCTCCGACGCCGAAGCGGAGCATGCCAGCCGGCTCGCCCAAAGATATGGCAAAAAGTGCTACATCACCACAGCCGAACTTCCCACCGCAAACTTCGAACATGAAGCGCGTAAGGTGCGCTACGCCTTCTTCGAAGAGATTATCCGAAACGAGGGGTACCAGAACCTCATCACCGCCCACCACCTCAACGACAGGCTGGAATGGTTTTTGATGCAGCTGACCAGAGGGGCGGGGCTGGCGGAGATGCTGGGATTTGAAGAGATCGAAACGCGGGAGGGATACAGCCTGATCCGCCCCCTGATCCGCACCGACAAAGCGCGCCTCAGAGCCTATTTAAAAGAGCATAAGCTCCCCTTTTTCGAAGACAGGAGCAACCACGACGAAACGATTACGCGCAACTACTTTCGCAGCCGCTTCGCCAATCCGCTGATCGAAGCTTACAAAGAGGGGATCGTCAAAAGCTTCGACTATCTGGAGCGGGACAAAAAGGCACTCTTCGACCTTTCGGTGCGGGAGCGTCACCGCTCCTTCTGGCTCCTGCAGAGCAGCGGCGACAATATCCGCGACATTCGGCAGATCGATCATGTGCTCAAAAGAGAGGGGTATCTGATGAGTGCGGCACAGAGAGAGGAGGCGCTGCGTACGAAAGATTGTGTGGTGGGGAGGCGCTTTGCGGTCGTCTTCCGTTCGGGAAAGATCTATATCGCCCCCTACCGCAAAACCGTCATGCCAAAAGCGTTCAAAGAGGCGTGCCGCTTAGCGGATATACCGCCCAAAATTCGTTCCTATCTCTTCGAAACCGGTTATCCGCTCAGCGAGAAAAAGCGACCTTCAGCTTCCGGTCCAGAAGCGCTCTGAGTTCCCGAAGGTGTGATGTAGCAGGGAAGTCGTTCTCCAGCAGAATACGTCTGGCCAACCTGTATTCACGCAGCTGCACAGCGATATCGAGCGCCTCCAGATGTACGTACCGGGGCAGATAGGCTTTCTGATTTGCAAATGCCTGATAGAGATTGATGTAGCGACGATAGTCTCTCTGACTCTGATAGGTATGCAACAGAGCGACCACTTTGTCCCGTCTGGCATCTGAATGCACGTCATCATAATTGAAGGCAACTTTGAGCTTTTCACTTTTGACCAGTCCAAGTGTCTCGACATCATCTGGATCGATACGCAGCAGTTCCTGCGCGATTTGTGTCGCATGTTTGTCATCATTGAGAGAGAGGTAGTAGTTTAGCAACACTTTTCGCGCGTCGACATCATTGGGATGTTCAAGGATATACTGCTGCAGAAAAGCGAGATCATCCTCTTTACGCTTTCTTACATCTCCACTTTTTTTCGGAACAGATACCTGCTTCTTTTCGGAAATATGCACACCGGTTGTTCTTTTAACCCCTTTTTCAATCTGTGCCAGCAGACGCTTCGCCTGAGGAAAATCATCTTTTGCCACGATCCTCTCCAGTATCTCCCGCGCTTTCGCCCTCTCTCCCTGCCAGTAGTAGAGTACCGCCAGCAGATTTTTCGCATAGAGACTCTCCGGATGGACATCGATATAGGCTTTGACACGCTGCACCGCTTCTTGAGGCTTGCCGTGTTCATAGGCATAAAAAGCCTTTTTTTTCATACGCAGATAATCCGCTGTGGGACCTGCACCGAACAGGAACAGTGCCATAAGCGATAAAATCGTTACTATCTTTATCATCGGTCACCTTTAACTTCAAATGATCACTTGCAAACCATATCGGCATCAAAGATATTTCATTTAGCACCGTTGCAATGCAAAAAAGGCTATAATAAGGCATGCAAGATCTCACTCAAAAGATTCATGTCGGCACCAGCGGGTTTTACTACGAGCACTGGAAAGGGGTTTTCTACCCCGATACGCTCGCCAAAACACACTTTTTCGACTACTACATGCAGCAGTTCGAAACAGTGGAGCTCAACAGCACCTTCTACCACCTCCCCAAAGCCAAAACGATCGCCCACTGGAACGAAGTCTCGCCCGAAAATTTTCTCTTCGCCCTCAAAGCACACCGGGAAATCACCCACTACCGCAAACTCAAAGATGCCGAAGATCCGCTCTACCGTTTCCTCCATCTCGTCAAACCGCTCAAATCCAAAATCGCCGCAATCCTCTTCCAACTGCCGCCTTCCCTCCACAAAGATAGCGCACTGCTGGCACACTTTCTCACACTGCTGCCGCCCGGATACCGATTCGCCGTGGAGTTTCGCCACGAAAGCTGGCTGTGCGACGAGATCTATGAAGTGCTCAAAGCGCACGACACCGCCCTCTGTCTCAATGACTTCAACCGGCAGGAGATCACCCCGGTCATCACCGCCGAGTTTGCCTATATGCGTCTGCACGGCCCCACGGGCCGCTATGGCGGAAGCTACGACGATGCGACCCTGCGCGGCTATGCCGACATGCTGCTGGAGATGGCCCACCACCAGAAAGCACTCTTCGTCTATTTCAACAACGATACCGAAGGGTACGCCGTGCAAAACGCCCGCAGACTCATCGAACTGTTGCATCCCGAAGCGGACGCTAGCTAAGACTCTTTCAACGAGTATTTGTTATAATAATAAAAACTTATAGAGGAACCCGCATGCATATTGCCAGCAACATCACCGAACTGATCGGAAACACACCGCTGATCCGGCTCAACACCCCCTCCGCACAAAGCGGGGCAAATATCGTCGGAAAGTGTGAATTTCTCAATCCCACCAGCTCCGTCAAAGACCGCATCGGATACAGCATGATCAAAGATGCCCTCGAAAGCGGTGCCATCGACACCAACAGCACCGTCATCGAACCCACCTCCGGCAATACCGGTATCGCGCTGGCGAGCATCTGCGCATCGCTGGGCATCCGGCTCATTCTCACCATGCCCGAGTCGATGAGCATCGAACGGCGTAAAATCCTCGCCGCACTGGGTGCCAACCTCGAGCTCACGCCGAAAGAGAAGGGGATGAACGGTGCCATCGAAAGAGCGCAGGAGTTGCAACGGGAGATAGACAATGCCGTCATACTCGGACAGTTCTCCAACCCCGCCAATCCCAAAATCCACCGTGAAACCACCGCCATCGAGATCTACAACGATACCGAAGGCAGTGTCGATATCTTCGTCGCGGCGGTCGGTACAGGCGGCACACTCACCGGTACAGGCGAAGAGCTCAGGAAACTGATCCCGGGCATCAAAGTAGTCGCTGTCGAACCCGCAAAATCACCCGTCCTCAGCGGCGGTACCCCCGGCCCGCACAAGATCCAGGGCATCGGTGCGGGATTTGTCCCGCCTATCCTCGACACCCATATCTATGATGAGATCGTCACCGTCGCAGACGAAGACGCCATCCAGACCGCAAGGAACCTCGCCAGAACCGAAGGCTTACTGGTCGGCATCTCCAGCGGCGCAAACGTCTGGGCCGCCATGCAGGTTGCCAAAGCCAACCCCGGCAAACGCATCGTGACGATCCTCTGCGACACCGGAGAGCGCTATCTGAGTACGGAACTCTATGATTAAACAGTGTATTTAGAAAATATTTTTAATTTTCCAATCAATCACAAAGCGCTATACTGATTCTATACCAATGTTTAAAGGAGCAACCATGAGCAAACTCGACGAGAAAATCACCACCTATCAGGAAGAGGCGAAGCAACTGGGACTCGACCTCCCCGCCGATTTCATCGCCAAAGTGACCAAAGGACTCGGCCCATCCATCTACAACAAAGATGCAGAGACAATCGCATGTTCACAGCCGAGCGAGCTGGAAACAGTCAAAAAGAACTTTCTGCAAAAGAAACTGGGACTCACCGAAGACGACGCCACCCTCGACGCAGCAATCAAAGAGGTGTGTGAAAAGATGGGAAGCGGCAATAAGAGTAAAAAACGCGCCCTCTTCTACGCACTGCTGGCGAAGAGATTCGGCAAAGAGAGCGTCTACGCCTGATTGTTTATCACCATACATGTGGGTTCTGATATTTGGGTTCTCACATGTATGAACGCAACCAAGCTAAATATTCATAAAACTGGCTACACTGCTTCCCCGCCCACATAAACCAACTTCGCCTCCTTCGCATGCAACAACAGCTGCAACGGCAGATCCTCTGTCCGCTCCACACCATCAGGCAACGTCACCGCAATCAGATCCGCATCCCTGAAAAGTTCGATCTCACCACTGTTACGCTCCAGCGCCCGCGCCCCCTCCCGTGTCGCCGCAACCAGAAGCCTGCGCGCCAGCAGATCGAGCGGGCCATATACATGCATCATCAACGCCGCACGCATCTCATCCCATAGAGAGAGCGAGATATTGGAACTGAGCCCGTCCGTACCGATGGTCAGCCTCTTCACATGTTCGATCGGCAGCCGTCCATTGCCCAACAGACGGTTGGAGACAGGACAGTGGGTGATCGCCCCGATCTCCTGCATCAGCTTCAGTTCATCGTCCGTCGCATGCACCGCATGAGTGAAGAGTGTCGGCACCCCCTCGAAGAGCTTCAGAAACGCCAGCGGATCGTTGACCGGCCGCGTGCCGGGCATGAACTCTTCAAAAAATGCGGCAAAATCCCCCGTGCCGTGATCGAGCCACTCCCGCTCTGCCTGACTCTCCATGAAGTGTGTCGAAACGACCATCCCCTCTTCCCGGGCGATCTCCAGTGCTTTTTTAGCCAGCACCGGATGTGTCGAGTAGGGACTGTGGACCGAAATCGCCGGTACGAACCCCTCTGAGGCCCAGGACTTGCTCTCCTCCAGACGCCCCAGAAAATCGGTATAGAGCGCATCGACCATCGCAGGATTGCTCCCGAGCACTTCATTGAAGTAGACGACCCGCATCTTGCTGTGCACACAGGGCTTCATATCGAGCCCGTAACTGCTCACGGTACCGATTGTCGTCGTACCTGAGCGCAGCATCCCGTCGAGCACCTTTTTCATACAGATCTCTTTGCATGCACCGCTCAGTGACTCACGATGGCGAATAACACTTTTGAGCCAGGTGATGAAATCCCCGTACGCCAGCTTCGTCGTGTTGGCCGAAAACTCCAAATGTACATGCGGGTTGACCAGACCGGGGAGCAGTACCGAGTTTTCCCCAGCATCGACAAACTCCGCATCCGGATACTCATCGCGCACCGCATTTACCGGCCCTACTGCACGAATACGCTCTTCAAATGCCACCGCACCGTCGGAGACAATCTCAAATCCCTCATTCATCCGCATCACATAGTCTGCTCTTACGATCGTCATCTATAGAAATCCTTTAGGGCAAATTGGCTACAATGTGAGCCATCTTGAAGTACTATAACATTACTTTATTTAAAGGACACGAATGAAAATCACCGTCATACAGGGACCCAATCTCAACATGCTGGGCCTCAGAGAACAGAACATCTACGGCCCTATGAAACTCGAAGATATCCACGCACAGATGGAGAACTACGCCAAACAGAGCAACGTCGAAGTCGAATTTTTCCAGAGCAACCTCGAAGGCGAAATCGTCGACAAGATCCAGGAGTGCCTCGGTGAGAGCCAGGGTATCATCATCAACCCTGCCGCCTACACCCACACCTCTATCGCCATCCGCGACGCCATCAAAGCGGTCCAGATCCCGACCGTCGAAGTGCATATCTCCAACATCTACGCCAGAGAAGAGTTTCGCCACAAGAGCCTCATCGCACCTGTATGCGCCGGACAGATCAGTGGATTTGGCCCCTTCAGCTACCACCTTGCGATGGTGAGCATGGTGCAGATCCTCAGCGAAATCAAAGCGATGCAGGAAGCACAACAGCAACAGCAGCAGGCGCCACAGCAGTAACACCGTATGAAAAACTACATTCTCAAAGATGAAAACGCCGTCTACTACGAGTGCGGCTTTTCATGCGACAACGAGATCTATCTGCGTCTGGGAGAAGAGCGCATCTTCATCACCGACACCAGATACACCGTCGAAGCCGGCGAAAAGCTGAAAAAGACACAGATCGTCGAAGCGAGAGATGTTGTGGCCGAAGCCGCCAAACTGCTGCAGAAATACCGCATCAAAAAGCTTCACTACGACCCCAACGACTTCACCGTTGCCGAATTTGAGAAGCTCAAAGCCTCCAAATACACCTACTTCGAACCTGCCCCCAGTTTTTCACAACAGAAGCGCATGATCAAAACAGCCGCAGAGATCAAGCTGATCAGGGAAGCGGCCCGGCTCGGAGAAGAGGCGTTTGCGCAGTTTGCCGGCTATATCAGACGCCACGGCCTCAACCAAAACGAGAAGCGCCTCTTTTTCGAGTGCTCCGCAAGACTGAGCAACTTCGGAGAGTACCCTCTCAGCTTCGAACCGATCGTCGCCATCAACGAAAACGCCGCCAAACCCCATGCCCTTCCCACCGACACGGAACTCAAGATCGGCTCGCTGATCCTCGTCGACGCAGGGCTCAAATATGAACGTTACTGCTCCGACCGTACCCGTGTCAGCGAGTACAGCAACGATCTCAACTTCGACAAAAAGGGGCAGAGTTTTCTCTCCTCCAAACGCCAGAAGGTCTACGACACCGTACTCAAGGCACAGGAGGCGGCGATCAAAGCTGCCAGGCCGGGTGTCAAAGCATGCGATATCGACAAAGCGGCACGCGATGTCATCGAAAAAGCGGGATTTGGCAAACAGTTCGTCCACTCCACAGGACACGGCGTGGGTCTGGACATACACGAACTGCCCGTCATCTCGGCCAAATCGGAAACGATCATCGAAGAGAATATGGTCTTTACGATCGAACCGGGCATCTATCTGCCCGGAGAGTTCGGTGTGCGCATCGAAGATATGGTCAAGATCGCAGCAACACGCGCCGTTGTCCTCTAAAACGTGAAAAAAGAGCTGAGAGAAGATCTCACCCTCCTCTTCTCTCCCCGCTTTCCGTGGCGAAATCCTGAAAAATCTTCCAAACGACATACGGCGATCCTCGGTATCGGGGGCAACCTCGGCAACACACCCGCACGCTTCGTCAAAGTGCTGCGCTACCTGCGTCGCCATCCGCTCGTCGATGTCGTCGAAACCTCGCCGATCCTGCGCAATCCCCCCTTCGGTTATCTCGATCAGCCCGACTTCTACAACGCCGTCATCGTCATCAAAACGAATCTCTCTCCACACCGTCTGCTGAGGCTCATGCTGCGGACTGAAAGGATCTTTAAGAGAAAAAGGGCATTTGAAAATAGTCCCAGAACTTTAGACGTCGATATAATAGTTTTCGATAAAATGGCTGTTAATAAAAGGCATTTGACACTTCCGCACCCCAGATTCCGCGAACGCGAAAGTGTTTTGATCCCGCTATCCTATCTCAAAAGAGGGTTACATGAAACTTTACACATTCACGGCGCCGACACCCGCAGAGGCGCTCAGAAAGGCACAGGCCGCATGCGGTGAGGAGGCGCTGGTCATCAGCACCAAAGAGATCCGCAAAAAGAGCCTCACGCACGATGCCCTCTACGAAGTGGTCGTCGCGCACAAAGAGGCCGCCACACCGCCACCCGCTGCCGCAGCCAAATCTCCCGCCCCGCAGAGAAGCACCAAAAAAGTCGATTTCGACGATGAGATCCTGCTCAACATCTCCAAAACGGCTGAAGAGCTCTCGCGTATCCAGCTGAGCAAAGCAGCTGCCGTCACTGACAAAGGGGAAAAGGGGGAAGCGGATGGCAGTGACGAAGAGTTCAAACTGCTCAAACGCGACATCGCCGACCTGACAGACAAGATCAAACTGCTGCAGACGATGCTCTGGGAAGAGAAAAAGTACGCCAACGACATCCAGATACCGCCCGAATTTGCCGAGATCTACAAGATCGCCAAAGAGAGCGGGATGGATGAGAAACACATCAAAGCGATTCTCGAAGAGACTCTCGCACACATGCCGCTGCACATGCGTAAAAGTTCACAGACGATCCGCCGGTACTTTCAGGTACTGCTCAAGAAACTGATCCCCGTACGGCTGGAGCGGGAGATCCCCAAAGGTGAACAGAAGATCATGATGCTCGTCGGTCCCACCGGCGTCGGCAAAACGACGACACTGGCCAAACTGGCCGCACGAAACGCCCTGCTCGAACATCGCTATAAAGTGGGAATCATCACGCTCGACACCTACCGTATCGGCGCGGTGGAGCAGCTCTTTCAGTATGCCCAGATGATGAAGCTCCCTTTCGAAGATGTGATCGATACGCAGGATTTCAAAAAGGCGCTCCACAACCTCTCCTACTGTGATCTGATCCTGATCGATACCGTAGGGACTTCACAGCATGATACCCAGAAGCTCAAAAAGATCGCCGCCTTTCTGGAGCATACCAACCAGCCGATCGACGTCAATCTCGTTCTCTCCGCTTCGGCGAAGTATCAGGATCTGATGGATGCCTATGAAAAGTTCTCTTTTCTCAACATCGACACACTCATGATCACGAAGTTCGACGAAACCTCCGGCTTTGGCAATATCTTCTCCCTCATCTACGAGACACAGAAACCACTCAGCTACTTCTCCACAGGACAGGAGGTGCCAGACGATCTGCGCACCGCATCGGCGGAGTTTCTGATCGAGTGCCTCTTTGAAGGATTTCCGCAGAAGGTAGATGCATGAACCATACCCAGGCTTCCAAACTCCACCAGATCCTCAATCAGTACAACGGCAATGTCACACCTGCCGAACATCCCAAAACACGGATCATCGCCGTCAGCAGCGGCAAAGGGGGCGTGGGTAAAAGCACCCTTTCGGCCAACATGGCGTGGCAACTTTCACAGATGGGGTACCGGGTCGGTATCTTCGACGCAGATATAGGACTGGCCAATCTGGATATCATCTTCAATGTCCGTGTCGACAAAACCCTGCTGCATGTACTGAGGGGGGAGTGTTCACTCCGGGATATCGTCATCGAGATCAATCCCAATCTCTGGCTGATTCCGGGAGAGAGCGGAGATGAGATTTTCGCCTACAACAACGAAGAGATCATGTCACGTTTCGCAAGAGAGGCCGCTTTTCTGGATGCACTCGACTTTCTGATCATCGACACAGGTGCGGGTATCGGTAAAAATGTCCAGGTATTTCTGGAAGAAGCCGATGAGATCGTCATCATGACCATCCCCGATCCTTCCGCCATCACCGATGCCTATGCACTCATCAAAGT
>JALWPY010000176.1 GCA_026994915.1 Campylobacterales bacterium | reverse complement strand
GAGGACCGTGAACTGCTGCAGCTGCTCAAAAAAGAGATTTTCGATCTGCAGGAAGAGCTCGAGTTCACCCGCCGAAAATACAAGATGATGTGGAATCAGGCGATCGAAAACTATTCGAAGAAAGCATAGCATCCATAGGCTGCAATAGTTACAGATAAGGTTCTCAATAATCTTTACACGACTGTTGTAAATGTGCTATAATGCCGTCGAAAAATCGAGACAGGAGGGTAGCATGAGTGAAGAGAAGAAGAAAAAGCAAAAACGTGTGGTACTGTTTACCTCACCTACATGCCACTGGTGTACCGTGGCCAAACAGCACTTTCGCAAACACAACATCAAGTTTCGCGAGATCGACATCACCCGTGACCCGAAAGCGGCCAAAGATTGCGAAAACCATGGCTGCCGCGGTGTGCCTGTCGTACTGGTCGGCAGCCGCTGGATCTGCGGGTTTGATCAGAAAAAAATAGACAAAGAGTTAGGAATATCATGAGTCAGGAAAACCAACCGTTGAACTTTTCACAGATGCTTTTGAAACTGCAGACCTACTGGGCCGATCAGGGGTGTGCAATCGTACAGCCTTACGATATCCCTTCAGGAGCGGGTACGTTTCACAACGCCACCTTTCTGAAGGCATTGGATCCCACCCCGTGGGCCGCGGCTTATGTCGCACCGAGCCGCCGTCCCACCGACGGTCGCTATGGAGAAAACCCAAACCGCCTGGGGGCCTACTATCAGTTTCAGGTCATCATCCAGCCCAGTCCGGACAATATCCAGGAGCTCTATCTCAAAAGCCTTGAAGCGCTGGGGCTCGATCTGAAAGACCATGATATTCGCTTCGTCGAAGACAACTGGGAGTCGCCTACCCTGGGTGCATGGGGGCTCGGTTGGGAAGTGTGGCTCGACGGTATGGAAGTGACACAGTTCACCTATTTTCAGCAAGTGGGTGGTTTCGCATGCGATCCCGTTGCCGTGGAGATCACCTACGGAACGGAACGACTGGCGATGTATCTGCAAAACAAAGAGAGTGTTTACGATATCGTCTGGAGTGAAAACGAGCATGGTGTGACTACATACGGTGATGTACACAAAAGAAGCGAGTATGAGTTCAGCAAATACAACTTCGAAGTCGCCGATACCGACATGCTCTTTCGCCACTTCGACGACTACGCCAACGAGTGCAAGCGCTGTCTGGAAGTCAAACTGCCTCTGCCGGCATACGACTACTGCCTGCTTGCATCACACACCTTCAACACGCTCGACGCACGCAAAGCGATCTCCGTAACCGAACGTCAGAACTATATCCTCAAAGTACGCGAACTTGCCAAAGGGTGTGCCGAAGTCTACAAAGAGAGCCTGGAAGAGAGAGCCGATGCACCTGCGACAGCTTCTTGAGATTCTGAACGAACTCAGCCCCTTTGCGCTGCAGGACAGCTGGGACAACAGCGGCCTGATTATCGGTGATGAAGCGGCGGAGGTGGGCAAGATCTATCTCAGCCTCGATATCGAAGAGGAGATGTTCGATACACTGGAAGAAGGGAGTGTGCTCGTGGTGCACCATCCGCTCATCTTCAAAGGGATCAAAGCGATCGATTTTGCGAAATTCCCGGGCAATATCATTCGCCGTGCGATTCAGAAGGAGATTGCGATCATCGCGATGCACACCAATTTCGACCAGACACATCTGAACCGCTATGTACTGGAAGAGGTGCTGGGATATCCATGTATAGAAGCGGAGGGTTATCTGGCCTATTTCGAAGTGGGGAAGCCGCTGGAAGAGTTTGCCAAAGAGATCGCACTGAAACTCTCGCTCGATCCGCTGCGCATCGTTGCGGGGCGTGACTTCGTCGACACAGCGGCACTCTGCACCGGTGCAGGAGCGAGTTTGCTGGGAGAGCTTCAGGCCGGATGCCTGCTCACCGGAGATATCAAATACCACGAAGCACTGGCGGCGAAAGAGAGCAAAATCGCACTGATCGACATCGGCCACTACGAGAGCGAGCGCTATTTCGCCCCCTGCATGCAAAAAGCCTTGCAAAATAAAGGTTTAAATGGTATAATCGCCAATTCCAAGAACCCATTTTCTCACATCAAAGGATAGCTACTCATGAATCCACACATCAAACAGCTTGTGCAACTGGTCGAGATCGATAAGAAGATCGACTCCTACGAGCCGAGAATCGCACAGATCCGTGCCGCTCTGGATGCCAAACTGCAGGAACAGCAGGCGTTGCAGGACAAGATCGCGGAGTATGAAGAAGAACTGACAGATATCGAGCAGAAACGCCAGAAAAACGAACTGCACCTTACGGAACTCAATGAGAAACTGAAATCTTTTGATCAAAAAAGTGCGGCAATCAAGAGTGAAAAGGAGCTCAAAGCACTCCAGCTCGAAGAAGAGATTGCCAAGGAGCAGATCACTTTCGCCAACGAAGAGATCGAGCGTCTCGACAAGATTGCAGAACAGAAGCGTGAGATGATCGAAGAAGCCAAAGAGAAGATTGCGCAGATGCAGGAAGAGCTCGAGGAACTGCAAAAATCGACTGAAGAAGAGGTTTCAAAGATCGAAGAAGAGCGTATGAAAGTCTTCGAAGAGAAGCAGAAACTTCTTTCAGAGATGAATCAGAATATCATTGTATTTTATGAAAAAATAAGAAGATGGGCTAAAAATACAACGGTCGTACCGGTACGCAAACAGGCATGCTACGGCTGTTTCATGCGCATCAACGACCACACCTACGCGCAAGTGATTAAAGGGGAAGAGATCACTACATGCCCGCACTGCGGACGTATCCTCTACCTCGAATCTCAGTTCGAGAACAAGCCCGAAGAGGCTGAAGAGGAGAGTGCCAGTCTCTAGGCACGGTGCTTGTTTACCTTCCTCTATCTTGGCATCGGATGGCTGCTTTATATAGCAGCACTTCCGCTGCTTCTGCTGCTATCCTTTCTCCCGCAATATCCCAGATCGATC
>JALWPY010000175.1 GCA_026994915.1 Campylobacterales bacterium | reverse complement strand
AATTTAAAGTAGTTTGAACGGGAAACCGCCTTCAGGCGGAATGACCGGCTTTCAGCCGTACACTGAAGCCACCGGCTGTTAGCCGGTGGAGAGTTTCACCTTTCCCACTGCCCAATCCCTCTCAACGGTGGTTCTTCCCAGTGTCTTTGCAAGCTCATCATTCTCTTTTTTAAGCTTTTCGAGCTCTTTTTTCTGCTCTTTGACAGAGGCATCATCTTCAAAGGCCTTGGAAGCGTTCTCAAGAAACTGTTTCTTCCAATTCGTTATTGATTTGGCAGTCACTTTGTATTTAGTTGCCAATTGGTTTACTGTCTGCTCTTCTTTGAGCAGTTCAAGTACAATTTTCGTCTTCTGCTCTGCACTGTAGATCTGACCTTTTTTTCTAGCCATTTTTATCTCCCGTTTTCTATTCGTTTATTGTAGCATTGTGAAATAAATCTGAGGATTTAGCTGTCTAGAATATTCAGGCCATTATAGTTTTGACGCGTAAAGAAGTTATGAAAGTAATCGAAAACCTTGACGGTATTTACAATCTGATTGTTTCGCTCATGTGTGGGTCTGGATTACGTGTGAACAAAGCGAAGCTTATGAGTCCACTCGATCTATAAGCTTCACCCCTTTCACCACTTGCTTCAACACAGACATATCACACGCACCCAGCGACTCTGTTCGTACCATCTCTTCTATCTCTGCAAAGGTGTAACGCCTATGATCGTATACGATGACAAAGAGCGTGTCTCCCTTCTGGAGATAGTGGCTCTCACCGTACGGGGTATAGCGTGTCGCGCCGATGGAGATGAGTGTGTGCTCGGGGTAGTGGGCTTCACGGATCAGTGCGGAGAGATCTTCGAGCGGGCCGGTATCTTTCTGGGTATTGAGTTTGTCGGTGATCCAGTCGGTCAGTTTTTCGTAGAAGTAGCTGTAGGTCGCCAGCGGGCTATCTTCTCCATACTGATGCAACGTGTCGTCGCGTTTGATAAATGAGACCAGTGAGTAGTGGTCCAGCATGCTCCCTTTGGTGAATTGCTCCAGTGGAAGCATCGTTTTGGCGATCCCTTTGCTTTCGGGCCCCCAGTTCTTTTTGATGCTGATTTTGGGAGCCCCCTCGATGCGGATCGAGCAGTCGTTGTAGGCGCAAAAGTGTGTCGGTCTGATCGATTTGACGCTATGGTCGTCATGATAGTCTATTTCGCAGAGGAGGGCGACTTCGGGCTCCATCTGGATCGGTTTGGCGGGATCTTTGGGCATGCGGATTGTATCGCTGGAGAAGGGCCAGACCCCGAGGAAACTCTTGCTTCCCGGTACATAGGTCGGGAAGATCCCCTTGGGGGCATCCTCTTCCTCGGTATGGATGTCGACAAAGTCGGCACTCTCTCCGGCCTGTTCGAGATGGTGGGCGAAGTTTCCGGCGATGCCCAGCCCCAGGATCTCTCTGTTCATCTGTGTCCTTTCGGTTTTTGTCCGTAATAGTAGTCACTTCTCACTATGAAGTCAATAGTACGCTATAATAGCACCCAAAAAAAAGAGAGTTTGAGATGTATAGATACATTTGGATACTCCTTGTGGCCTTCATGATCATCGTGATGGAAGGCTGCGGTGCATCAGGGAGTGGCACGGCGGTCACCGGAGAGGGTTCCGAAGCCGGTGCCGCACAGGGGGTCGTGATCGAGCCGCCATCGGGTTCTCCGTGTCAGGCGGGTGCGTTTTATCAGGTCAGGTCTGGAGAGTGCATCGCGCTGAAGCATCCTGCTTGGGGATTTCAGGGATTTACCACGCCTGCAGAGGTGCTGAAGCTGGAAACGTGCTCGGAGGGTGCGCTCAGGGATCTGCTGGCAAAGATTCCGCAAAGCGGTGCGACAGTGACGCTCCCCGCATGCACGCTGCAGATCAGCGATACGATTGGACTCTATGACAACGTCATCTTTGAAGGGGCGGGAAAAGGGAAGACGATCATCACCGGAAACGGAGATTTTGACGCCGATCTTCTCTCACTTCGTGGCGAAAACATCATCGTGCGCAATCTCACATTTGATGGTGGCGGCAAAGCGCTTGGCGGCATCGTCGGTACGCATGCGAAGAACAATATTCTGATCGAAAATGTCGAAATCAAAAATTTGCATGGCAGTGGTATCTATCTGCAGACGGAAACGCCGTGGCGTGATACGCAGATTACGATCCGTCAGTGCAGTATCTCAAAGACGCTGCATGGCATCAACATCAAGACGCATGATTCGGCGAAGATGCTGATCTACTCGAACCAGCTTTATGCCAACAGAGAGTATGGGATCGACATGAGTACGACCAGCGATATCGAGGTCAGCGGCAACTATATGCATGACAACTTCTATGCCGGAGCGAAGTCGCCTCTGGCGGACCGTATCTGGTACTACCATAACAGCATCAACTACAATGGCAAAGCGCCCGATCCCGAAGAGCGCGCCGGTATCGTCTACATGCTCTCAAATCCGACGGCGCAGATTTTCATAGAGTATAACGATCTGCGCAACAACGGGGGTCTCGCCTATGCGAGCTGGGATGCGGACTTCGACTATCTGCTGCTTCGGGAGAATCTGGTCGCAGGCAGTCATGACAGCAACGGATACAATATCCGCGCAACGGGCATCAAACGTATCGATGTCTACGGAGACCATGGCAAGATCTGGGTCGGGGAGGGGAACGAAGGGCGTATCCACTACCACTGAGTTATGCTTATGCAATATAAGGTATAATCGAATATAAACTATAAGGAGTCGACAGATGAAAAAACATCATGAACAAGTCACTAAACTGGAAAAGAAGATCAAAGAGGCGGAGCATCTCACGCCTGAAGAGAAGAGCCTGACACTGGAGAAGATTGCAGAGTGGAAACTCGAGGACAAAGCCTTCTCATTGCTGCCGCTCGAGCTGGAGAAGCTGAGTGAGAAGATCACGCCTATTCTGGAAGAGATCGGTCTGCTCTAAAGCTGTTGCCGAGCGCTTTGGCGCTCTGTGCGACGTTTTCTTCATCGAAATAGAGTGTCTGTGAAGGGAAGGCGAACTCGAGATTGTGCCGGCTGAGGATATCCATGAGCCGGTACATGACATCCTGTTTCACCTCCAGCCACTCCTGCCAGTCGGTTGTTTTGGAGAAGGTATAGATCAGGATGTCGATCGAAGAGGCGTTGAACTGATCCAGATAGACCAGCAGCGTCGTTTTGATCCCCAGCTTCGCCTCCATCTCTACAAATTTCCCCGTCTCTTTGAACTTACGTTTGATCGCGCGATAATCGATCTTCTCTTTCGTCACGATACCCGGATGCTGTTCCAGCATCTGCCGGATCTCTTCGATCGCCGCCTGTAGATTCTCTTTTTTGGCGCTGTAGGTAACGCCCACATGCATCTTGATACGCCGCCCGATCGTGCGGCGGTTCCAGTTTTTGAGCGGTGTGTTCGCCAGCGCTGAGTTTGGCACGGTGATGAGGGCATTGTCGAAGGTGCGCACTTTGGTCGAGATGAAGCCGATCTCGACGACGGTTCCTTCGATATCTTTGGTTTCGATCCAGTCCCCCTGGGAGAAGGATTCGTCAAAGATGATCTTGAGCAGTCCGAAGAAGTTCGATAGCGTCGTCTGAGCTGCCAGAGCGACGGCCAGACCACCGATACCCAGCGAGGCAAGTACACCGGTGATATTGACATCCATCTTCAGCAGAATCACAAGCAGACCCGCCAGAAAGAGGATCACTTTGGTCGTGGAGAGGATGAGGTTGAGCAACTCGGTGCGCAGCTCTCGGTTGCGTGTATGCTGACGCTTGTAGAAGAGCAGGAAGAAGATATTTTCGACAAACATCATCAGGATATAGGTGATGACCGTGACGAAAAAGACATAAAAGATGAGATCGGTACGTTCACTGAGCGGAGAGGGGTAGTTGACCACCTCCAGTGCCAGTTTCAGTCCCATACCGTTGATCAGCAGTGAAACAGGGGCCCGGATACGCCTGAGATTTTCGAGCAGGATATCGTCGGTCTCATCTTCATGCTCGAGGATTTTGGCACGAAAATAGAGATAGAGCCTGCGGTAGAAGAGGTAGTTCAGCAGTAGAAAGAAGAGGATTACTGTGATAAAGAGGATGATCCTGCCTGTATCCAGGTGCAGATACCTCAGATAGACATTCGCACGGGCGGCGAGTGGTTGTTTGTTGATGTAGTTGATGAGGTTGTCCAGTTTCAGCTCCGCGGCGATGGAACGGTAGGTGAGCAGCTTCGCATTGACGGTCATAAAGTCGAGAAAACTGTCAAAAAAGTAGTAGTCGCGTGCCAGAGTGAAGAAGTTTTCGCGTATCTGGGAGGCAACATTCCCCTTTTGTGCGGCGACCTCTTCATACAGAGCGATCGCCTCTTTGATATTGACCGTTTTGGTCAGGGCGGCTTTCTCTTTCTGGATATATTCGGTCAGGCTCTTTTCGTCGAGTGCGGTCCAGTTGTCGGCGAGATAGTGAAAAAAGGTGTAGATCGATTTGCGGAGATTGTAGTCTTGGAGTTTGAGTTTGTCGCGTTTGACCGCCTGAAGATAGCCGTACTTTCGGTTGGCGTCGATCTTAAGAAGGAGGGTATTGATCTCCTGCTCGCTCTTTTTGGGATCGAAAAAGGGGTTCTTTTTGGTATCGAGCGAAAAGGGTTCGTTTTTGAGTTTGAGGATGAGCCCTTCATAGGCATGGATACGCTCTTCGAGCAGCGATGTCGTTGTGTTTTCATCCATCGTTGCCGAAGCGTTGGTATCGGTTGCTATGAGTGTCAGGATCACTTTGTCTGGGAAAAACTTCTCTTCTGTTTCGATGAGCTGCTGCCAGAAAGAGAGGGCGGCGAAGAGTGCCACTCCCATGAAGAGTAAAAACGGAACTTTTTTCATCGCGCACCTTTGGCGTGGTCTTGGGGTATTATAGCCAATGGAAGTTTAGGCATCTGTCCCGGCAAATTTTTTCTCTTCGGTCGTTTTGACGATCTCCAGCGCATGGTGATAATTCTGTCCCGAAATCGCCTTGGCGGAACCCAGTTCTGTCAGACAACTGTTGGTGAGGGTGAGCATGTTGCTGACGAGCTGATGAATCTTCTGTATCTGCTGCTCCTGAAGGTTGGAGTTTTGGGTGATTTCGTAGATGATATCCATCGTTTTGGAGACTTCTGAGACGAGATGGTGATACCCCTCGATCATCTGTGAAGAGATCGCGTTGCCTGACTCGGCTTTGCTTTTGGCACGTTCGACGACGGCATGAATCTCTTTGGATGCTTTGGCTGTCTGGGCGGCGAGGTTGCGTACCTCCTGTGCCACGACGGCGAATCCTTTGCCCGCTTCTCCCGCTGTGGAGGCTTCGACGGCGGCATTGAGCGAGAGGATATTTGTCTGCATGGTGATCTTGTCGATGACACCGATCGCTTCGGTGATCTTTTGTACCTCTTCTCCGATCTCGCTCATCGATCCGGCGGTCTTTTGTGCCAGGACCTCTCCCTCTCTTGCCGAGTCCGTCACGCTTTGTGTATAGGAAGCGATAAACGATGCACTCTCGACATTGGACTTGATATGTTCGGTGATATCGTCAACACTTTCGATGATCGTTTGCAGCTCACTGCCGAGTTTCGCATCGATATCTTCAAGGGCATGAGAGATTTTCTCATTGACATTTTTCGCTTTTTGGCTTAACGATTCACCGAAATGCCTGTCTGCCTCCAGCATCTTGCTGATGACCTCGCCGAGGCGGTTGACGGCGATTTCGACCTCTCCGCTGGCCGGCGAGATACGGCTGGTATAATCTTCCCGGGCATAGTGCTGGAGTGTTCCGATGATCGGTGCAAGCTTCCTGCCGATATCTTTTTGCAATGATGTGAGCATATGGTTGATCTGTGTATGGATCTCGCGCAGTTTCAGGGTAGCCGGCGGATTGTCGATGCGTCTGGAGTAGTCTCCCTGTTCGACCGCCTGTACCAGACGGATCAGATCCTGCATGAAAGCGCGGTCCTGGGCGAGGTTCTTTTCGATCTCCCTCATTTTGGCGTTGATGGTGTCACTCATGTCACCGGTCTTTTCATCGATATAGGTGATCTTGTCACGTTTTCCCGCCAGATAGTCCAGAAATCCGAAAAGTCCGCTTTGGAGTCTGTCGAGTCGGTCGATGAAGCGTCTGCGCATCAGGGGGATCAGTATCATGGCAAAGAGTGTAATCACACCCGCTGTCAGAAGTGCAAGCGCCATGTAAACGCCTGGATCGATCGTTTCAGCGGCATAGGCACGGACGATTAGCAGGCTGCCGGCACCCATAAAGATTGCCACGGCAGAAATGGCAATCAGGGGAATAGTGATCAGCTTGCGTTTGATGTCACGGTTTGGGTCTTGTATCTGAGGCATAGAACTCCATTTGTATGATATTCTGCCTCTATATCGGATATCAGGGACTATTTTTTAGCATGCAGCATACGTCTGTAGACAGCCAGAGAAAGTTCTTTCAAGGTTTTCGCACTGTATAATGGTGCTCTTCAAGGAGTCTCAATGCGTATCAAAAATATGCTTTTCATGCTCTTTCTCCTCGACCTTTTTCTGGTGCTCTGGGGGTTGATGGTCGCGGTGCAGACCTTTTTCATCGATGCGGATATTTTGAAGTTTCCTGAAGAGAATATCCGTCTGCTGTTGATTCTCTTCATCCTTTTCGCCATCACATCGATGGGAGGGCTGGTACTTGCGATCATGCATGACAAAAAGTACTATATCAAACTCTTCCCCGCACTGCAGATTGTTGTCTTCATTGCGATGCTATTTGCCAAGAGTATATTTGGTTAAAAACGTTTTTTAAAGAAGAGGTAGCGGTGTATGTCGATGTGGCGGTTGAGATAGACGCAGAGTTTCACGCCGTAGAGAAAGATGATCCACGAGAGATAGATCCAGATCAGAAAGAACATGATCGTACTGAACGAGCCGTAGAGTGTGGCGTACGTTTTGTTGAATGTGACGTAGTAGACAAAGAGGGCTTTAGAGATATACCAGATCAGTGATGCGATGAAGGAGCTGACAAAGGCGGCGCGTTTGTGGACGGTGACATTTGGGGAGATTTTATAGACGACATAAAAGACGAACCAGATGATCAGATAGGAGGTGACGGAGAGGAGATTGATCCAGTGGGTATAGCTGAACCCCTGCAGCAGGAGATTTGCTTTGATCGTCAAATAGAAGGAGGCCGCCACCCCCAGGGGCATGATAATCACCATCGTCAGATAGATCGTGATCGAGTGCCAGAAGCGTCTGGGCTGGACACCGTAGATCTTGTTGATCACATACTCAAAATCGTCGAAAAACATGACCGAGACATAGAGGACGAAGACCAGTCCCAGCAATCCCATCCTGTAGGCATTCTTCATGAAGGCATCGATATTCTGCGAGATATACTCTTTCTGCACGGGAATGATGGAGCTGAAGATAAACTCCTTGATCTGTTCCAGAAACGGAGCAAAAGTATCCAGATGGACAAAAAGATAGAGTGAGATCAGCAGAATGGGAATGAGCGCCAAAATCGTATGAAAACTGAGAGAGGAGGCATAGTGCAGCAGATTGTGATCGACAAAATAGTCTTTGAGTTTTCTTTGATCCACTGCAAAATGCATTTTAGCCTCCTTTAGTCGTCAAGGGCCATTTTCCCGGGATTGAGGATATTGTTCGGGTCGAATGCCCGTTTGATGGCACGAAAGAGGTTGATCTCTTCCTCAGAGAAGGCGAGTTCCATAAAGGGTGCTTTGCTAAGCCCTATACCGTGCTCACCGCTGAGCGTACCTCCCATCTCCACCGTAATTTTGAAGATTTCGACGATCGCTTCATGGCCGATCTCCAGCTGCTTCGGATCGCTGCCGTCGACCATGACGTTGGTGTGGACATTGCCGTCGCCGGTGTGACCGAAGCAAGGGATCTTGACGCCGTACTTCTGTGACACCTTCTCGATCTCTTTAAGCAGACGCGGTAGTTCGGAGCGGGGTACGGTGATATCTTCGTTGATCTTTTTGGAGCCGTAGATCGTGATCGACTGGCTGGCGTTGCGTCTGGCAAACCAGAGATCGGCCGCCTCTTTCTCATCTTTGGCGATCTTGAACTCCGAGCAGCCGTTGGCGCGAAACACCTTTTCGATCTCTTCGAGCTGATATTCGAGGTCGATGTCGAGATTGCCGTCGACGTCGGTCACCAGCAGTGCACCCGCATCGGTCGGCAACCCTTTGTGAAACTTCTCTTCGACCGCACGGATCGTCAGATTGTCCAGAAACTCCATCGCGACGGGCGTGATCCCCGCGGCGAATGTTTTGTAGACGGCGTTCATCGCCTCTTCGACACTCGGAAAGATCCCCATCGCCGTCTTGTTCAGCTTCGGTTTGGAGATCAGCTTGAGGGTGATCTCGGTGATGACCGCCAGCGTCCCTTCACTCGCAACCAGAATCCCCGCGATATTGTACCCCGCGACATCCTTGATTGTCTTTTTTCCTGCACGGATCACGTCGCCGTTGGGCAGCACCGCACGCAGCGCCATGACGTAATCTTTGGTGATGCCATATTTGCTGGCACGCATGCCTCCGGCATTTTCGGCGACATTGCCGCCCAGCGTCGTGTAGTCCTGGCTCGCCGGATCGGGCGGGTAGAAGAGGCCGACCGCTTCGGCCGCCTTTTGCAGATCCATGTTGATCACACCGGGTTGTACGACAGCGACCATGTTGTCCATGTCGATTTCGAGAATCTTGTTCATGTGCTTCTCGAACCCCAGCACGATGCCGCCGTTTGCCGGCAGTGCACCGCCCGTAAAGCCGCTCCCCGCACCGCGCGGTGTGATGACGATATGGTGTTCGTTGCAGTAGCGCAGGATCGCGCTGACATCCTCTTCATGACGGGGAAAGACGACCGCGTCGGGTTCGTAGCGGGTGCGTGTGGCGTCGTAGGAGTAGGCGATCATGTGCGCTTTGTCGTCGTAGACATTCTCCTCGCCGACGATTTGACGCAGTGCTTTGACATGTTTCTTATCGAGCATCATTTTCCTTTTTTGTTCTGTTTCAGATGCAGAAATGTTTTGTAATAGAGATTGTAGTCTCCGATACTCTCACCACCCATGATGCCTCCCAGACGGTTTTTGATCTCCGGGACTCTGGAGTAGAAGGGTTTTTGCGCTTTCTGTGTGTCGACAGGGGATTCCAGCGGTTCGCTTGCAACGATTTTGAAACTGTTACAGTCGACGAAGTGGCCTTCGTTTCCCACTGCAAAGTAGAGAAGCCCCAAGTCGTTCTGTACGCAGCTTTCACGAAAGTTTTCGCGTGTAGGCTGAGGCTGGTGATCGAAATAGAGCGCCGATGCGAAAAGGTCGGGATGGAGAATCTCAAATGACCGGTGGCTGGTGACAAAACTCTGGTAATGCCCGGCATCGGGTACGATCGGAAGCACTCTGTTGTAGAGATAGTTTAGGATGACGATATCGCCCTTCTGTGGCGCGATTTTGTACTCTGGCAGGGCGCTCTGGTGCAGTCGGTCAAATTTGTGAAAACGCAGGGTCAGTTTGCCATCTTTTTTGGAAGTGACGACAGCCGTGGCGATGATGGTTCTGTGGCGATCGTCGAAGGCATGCAGCACGATCCCGCTGCTACCTACTGAGATATCTCTGTCGGGTACTGTCGCGCCCTTTGGCGTCACATCCTGCAGGGTTGTCTGATAGACTGAGGGATCGAAACCGGCGAAGAGAAGCGTACTTGCCAGCGAGGCGAGCCAAAAGAGTTTTTTCATATCTGTTTACCTTATGATTCAGTTTTTATATAGTCTGATGATTATACAAAATATAGGTTAATATGGAGATTATCTTTTGTCAATTTGTGTGCGCAAAGTAGCATACATTTTAGGGTAAAGTGTTGTATAATCTTCGCTTTGTAATGAAAATCACCGCACTGTACGAGCAGCTCAACATGAAGAGTCGATCAGAAGAAAAGGTGTATGCATGCATACAGAAGCGGGTGATCAATAGAAGGAGAAACAGCAAGGTGTCACTAAAATGGATCTGTCTGATGCTGGTAGTGGTTTTGAATCAGGGGTTAGCCTACCAGCTATACAACAACATCGTCGAGGATAAAGTCTGGAAGCGGGGTGAAACACTGCTTGGTTTTCTGGAAGAGAATCGTCTGCCACTCTCACTCTACTACAACCTCGACGACAACGAAGAGAAACTTACCTCCGATATCCAGAGCAGCACGCTCTACCAGATATTGCGCGATCAAAACGGAGAAGTACGTCAGGCGCTGATCCCACTCAACGAAGAGTTGCAGATCCATATCTATCGTGAGGGAGAGGGAAACTATACGCTCTCCATCGATCCAGTGCGTTATCAGACCAGGAAAATGGCGCTGGCACTCGATATCCGGAAGATCTTTTCGACCGACATCGTGGAACATACCGACAACTTTCCCCTTGCGGTGGGACTCGAACAGCTTTTCACCAAAGATGTCGCTTTCGAGAAGCTCAAAAAAGGGGACAAAGTTGTCGCTTACTATACCCAGAAAGTACGCATGGGTAAATTTTACGGTACGCAGAAGATCGATTTTGCAATGCTGAAGACCGGCAAAAAAACCTATTACCGTACCCTGGCAGACGATGGGAAATATTACGATGAGAAAGGTCGATCGCTGGAACACTCCTCTTTCATTGTCCCCTGTAAATATCGTCGCATCTCCTCTCCGTTTACGCTGAAGCGGTGGCATCCGATCCTGCACAAGTACCGTGCGCATCATGGGATCGATTATGCCGGTAAGATCGGTACGCCTATTCGTGCGGCCTATGATGGCAAAGTGATCTTTATGGGACGCAAAGGTGGTTACGGCAACACAATCGTTATACGGCATAAAGGCGGCTACAAGACACTCTACGCCCATCTGAGTCGTTTCAACAACCGCGTTCGCGGCAAATATGTCAAAAAAGGGACGATCATCGGTTTTCTGGGGAACAGTGGCATGAGTACCGGCCCCCATCTGCATTTCGGCCTCAGTCTGCATGACCGCTGGATCAACCCAGCCAGAAAGATTGTCCTGACCAAAGCGCTGCATGGTAAAGCGCGAGAGGCATTTTTGACGAAATTTCACAGATATCAGAAACGTGCAACAGCACTGACAGAGGAAGAGTCCGCCAAAACGGGAGGTTAGGATGAGCAGAGCAGAGAAGATCGAACAATACAAAGGGTTGATAGAAGCCTATCTCAAAGATCCGGAACACTCCGATATTCCGATCTCGGAAGTCTCCAAAGCGCTGAAGAAACTTGGTAAATACGATGAAGAGGCTTTTCATCGCTACCTGCAGGAGATTCCCAACGAATTTCTGGGAGAGATCGCGCTGGAGCTGCCGGAGAAGTATCTGCGCGATGTCGTCGACGAACTCGACAGCGAAGAACTGGCAGAGGTGATCGAGGAGCTCGAGAGTGACGATGCGACCGACCTGATGCAGGATATCGAGGAGATCGACAAAGCGAAGGCAGATGAGATCTTCTCCACGATGGACAAAGAGGATCGTGATGAGATCCGCATGCTCAAGCGCTACGATGAGAATCAGGCCGGTGCACACATGCAGACCGAGCTCTTCAGTGCCAATGTCGAAGAGAAGGTGTCCGACTCGATCGCACGCCTCAAAAAACTCAAGTCAGAGGGTGAACTGGAAAATGTCCATCAGCTCTACATCACCGGTACATTCGGCAAGCTGATGTTCGCTATCCCTCTCGAAGATCTGCTTACATTCGACTTCGACAAAACCTATAAAGAGATTCTCAAAGGGAGGGAAGAGGA
>JALWPY010000174.1 GCA_026994915.1 Campylobacterales bacterium | reverse complement strand
GACCAAATAGTCTAATTCTTTCCAAAGGATCGACCATGTTCATGAGCACCCCTGACTTCGGTTTTGTGCTATAATACTTTTCAAACAGAGCAGGAGCTACGATGCAGACAATTACAATCAATGTCAAAGATGAAGCTTTGGTCGATAAAGTGTTATGGCTATTGGAGCATTTTCAAAAAGACGGTCTGGAAATCGTCTCCAAAGAAGATATAGATGATCTGAAACTCCTCAAAGCGACTCGGGATGAAGAGAGCACATCGTTAGAAAAGTATTTAAAAAACTGACAAATTTCGAACCTGCTTACCGCATACGAGTCGGAAATTACAGAATACTCGTTAGATGTTACAGAGGATACTGTGATCATCGGTAGAGTATTGCACCGACAGAAGAGTTATTGATCTCCAATTAATGGATATGCCTCTTCAGCAATTCGAAAATATATCTGCTTTACTCCCAAAAAACGTTTTTGGAAGTACAGATACACCTTTTGAAGGCATAGAAAAACAGAAGATGAAGAAATCGTCAGAAAAGATACAAGTTTTTGCCGAACTGGGGTTCGGTAACGCTACTTTTTTAAGTACGGAAGTCGAAAAGGGAGCGCGGGAAAAGCGTATGGCGAAGTTTATCATCCCTCCCCGAATCAAAGGCGTTTATATCCGCATTTGGGTCTATAAATATGTGATTGCTTTTTCTACAAACCGTTTTATCAATTGGCAAAAGAAGCACAAAACAAACTTCAAATTCATTTTTGGAATAGAGGGATATCGATGATAGATGAATTGATCAAACTAAGCACACAAAACGACAAGCTGGACCAAAAAAGAGCTGAGCAGAGATGGAGTGGTTGATCGAAGAAATGCTCTCAGAAGTCGAAGAGGTCAAAGAGGAGTTACGCCCGAACAATCAGGCTTTTTTGGAAGATGAACTGGGTGATATTCTCTGGGGCTGGCTGATGCTGGTACAAAAACTCAAATCAAAAGGGTATGTCTCCTCTCATGAAGCGATTCTTCAAAGGACTTTGCAAAAATATGCACAACGTATCAACGCTTTGAAGGGAGATGAAAACGACGCCAAAAGATGGGCGGAGGTCAAAGCGAAACAAAAAACCGCACTGGCAGCAGAGCGCAAACATTCCAATCAATAAAGTTAATATTTGTCATATATGTTTTTTATATCCTTCCAACATCCTGAAAATATACCAGCTCTGCTCCAAAAACGCTTTCGGTGAAGAGACAGAAGGCGATAGCGAGAGGATACCCCAGGAAGCGCTGAGCATGAAGCGGGCGAATTTTTCCGGGTCGAGTGCTTCGGTAAATTCACCGCTTTCGATACCTGCGCGCAGCAGCGAAGCGATGCCGTGAATCATCTCTTCATATTTGGTCAGCAGCAGTTTGTCGAAGTCCGGATCGACGGGGGATAGTTCGACCATTAGGCGATAGAGCGGGCAGCCGTAGGTGATAAGGAGTCTGTTTTTACTGACAGCGACGAAGGTTTTGTGAAAGCTTTCATACACACTGCACCCCTCCTCTTTTTCGAACCTGAAAAACTGATCCATTTTAGGGAAGAGCCGCTCTTTGACCATCGCCAGCACGAGCGCTTTTTTGGAACCGAAGTGGTGATAGAGCGAGCCTTTGGGTACGCCGGCTTTCTGCAGAATCGTGTCGACGGAAGTGGCGGCGTAGCCGTTGATGTAGATCTCTTCGAACGCGGCGTCGAGGAGTTTTTCTCTGGCAGGGGATTTGCGCTTCATGAAACGGTTTCCTGAAATTTTTATTGCATTATAGCAAATGAACCTACGATACGTTAAAATAGGTGCAACTTATACAAAAGAGGGGAATGACATGAAGCGCTTGGTACTTTTGATACTTGCGATCACGGCATCGGCATTTGCGCAGAACAGCTGCCTGAAATGCCATAACGGCATCGCCGATATCCGCGACAAAGATTCGAAAATGATGCAAAAGATCCTCGAAGTCGCCGACCATGCCGGCTACAAAGGCAACAACTGCATCGTCTGTCACGGCGGTAATCCCGAGGCGACAGAGAAAGAGCAGGCGCACAGCGGCACAGTCGCCTACTTCAAAGAGCACAAAGGTCCCAAGGCGTTCTACCCCTATCCGGGCAGCGCATGGATCAACGAAAATACCTGCGGCATGTGTCACCCCAAACAGGTTTCGGCACAGTGGAACAACCTGATGGCAACCGAACAGGGCAAGATCCACGGGGCACTCTGGGGGTTTGGCGCCAAAGACGGCTACAACCACACCTACACCGATTTCGGCGTCAAAGTACCCGAAGCACACAAACGTCTGGGCACCGAAACCTACCGAAAGTATATGGAAGCGCTCAGCAAAAAAGAGCCGCAGGGCTTTCCGAAAGTGACCAAAGAGCTGCCGCCCGCACCCACCGCCGAAGAGGTCGAGAAAGATCCGAGCCTGAGTGTCTACACCTACCTGCGGCAGGAGTGTCTGCGCTGCCACACCGGCGGCAAGGGACGCAAACGCCGGGGCGACTACCGGGGTCTTGGCTGCGCTTCGTGTCACATCCCCTACTCCAACCAGGGACTCTACGAAGGCAACGATCCGACAATCGACAAAAACGCCACCGGGCATATGCTCGTCCACACTATCCAGTCTTCACGCAAAGTCAAAGTCCATATTCATGACATCAATTTTTCAGGTGTTTCGGTCGAAACCTGTACCACCTGCCACAACCGCGGCAAACGTATCGGTGTCTCCTATCAGGGGCTGATGGAGACCGAGTACAAAGCGACGTTCGACGACCACGGCAACCCGCAACCCAAACTCCACACTAAACGCTACCTCCACCTGACCGAAGATATCCACTACACCAAAGGGATGCTCTGTCAGGATTGCCACACCTCCAACGACCTGCACGGCGACGGCTTTTTCAGAGGCGCCAATCTGGGTGCAGTCGAGATCGAATGCCAGGACTGTCACGGTACGACAGAAAAGTTTCCCTGGGAACTGCCGCTGGGATACGGTGACGAGTTTGCTACCAAACCCAAAACCGGCAAACCCAGAGGCGTCATTCAATCTCTGCCCGATTATCTCAAACAGGGATTCGTCCCCAAAGAGAAAGGCGACGGCTATATCCTGACCGCACGCGGCAACCCTTTCCCCAAAGCGATCAGAAAAGGGAACAAAGTGGTCATGTACCTCGCTTCGGGCAAAACCGTCACCCTCACTCCGCTCAAGTCGCTCAAACTTCAGGGGAAAATCTCCAAAGAGGGGCTGATCGCGATGGATCAGATCAAAGCCCATACCGATCGTCTGGAGTGCTACACCTGCCATGCCACCTGGGCGCCTCAGTGTTACGGCTGTCATGTCAAGATCGACTACTCCGGCGGTAAACAGAACCCCGATTTCCTCGCCGCTTCCAAAGCCCACCGCAACGGTGTTACCGGAGATGTGAAAGATCTCAAAAAGTTCCTTGTTGACGGCAAGGTGACCGAAACCAGATCCTATCTACGCTGGGAAGATCCGGCACTGAGTCAAAACGGTGAAGGGCGCATCTCGCCTACCATCCCGGGCTGTCAGGTAACACTGACCGTCATCGGCAAAGACGGCAAAGCACTGCTGCAAAACCACATCTGGAAATATAAACACCTCGAAAACAACGGCACCATTCCAACACCAAAAGATGGCGTAACGTCAATCGTCATGTCACCCGTACATCCGCATACGGTCAGTAAAAAATCACGTTCATGCGAAAGCTGTCACGCCAGCGCCAAAGCGCTCGGCTACGGTATCAACGGTGGTAAATATTTTTCCGATCCTTCCCAGGATACCGTTGTCGATCTGATGACTGCCGACAAAAAAGTCCTGCCAAAACAGTATAAGGTACAAGTCCCCGCCACACCAAACCTCAAATATGACTACTCCGTCATGATCAACGACAAAGGGGAACAGGTACAGACCGTGGGAGACCACTGGAGACTCTCGCAGGCACTCGACAACGAAACCAGACAAAAAATGGACCGACGCGACATGTGTCTGAGCTGCCACCAGAGCATCCCCGAAGGAAACCTCGCCGTCTCCGCTATGACACACGCCGCGGAAATGGCGGGAGTCAAAATAGACAAGAAGATGCACGGTGACATCCTGCACAAGCTGCTCAACATCGGGGCGTGGGTACAGGTACTCATCCCGCTGCTGGTCGGACTACTGATCGGGTGGTGGCTCTTCAGACGCAGACGCAGCCGCTGAGACCGATCCGCAAGGTAAAGTGATTTCGTAAAAGTCGCTTTACCTTTTTGTGATACAATTCTTATCTGTAAAATAAGGATACGATATGTACAAAAGAGGCATACTTCTACTCACTTTGGCTCTCCCGATCCTTGCCGCTCCCGGCATCACCGACAAGATCAGACAACAGAACCTTCAGGTGGTCCAGAAAGCGGCAGAGGGATTAAACGAAACCCTGCCACAGCAGATAGACAGATATACACGGCTCATCAGGCTCGAACCGAAGGGCGAAAAGCTGATCTATGTCTATGAATTGAACGTGACGGGAAAAAGTGATGCCGAGGTCGCCACTGAAGGCCGCAAACGTATGCGAAAACCTGTCACAGAAGGCATCTGCACATCATCCAAACGCTTTTTGCAAAGCGGTATCGATATCGTCTATCGCTATGAGAGTGCCAAGAGCCACAAACCACTCTTTGCCTTCGATGTCACCAAAAAAGATTGCCATTACAGAGGAGAGTGAGATGCAACTTACCTGCAGCAAGACAATCATCACTGTTGTCTTTGACAACTACGCCTACCTGCCCGGCTTCACACCGCTGTGGGGATTTTCCGCCTTTATCGAAACGGACGAGCACACCATCCTCTTCGATACGGGCAGCAACGGGCGTGTTTTGCTGCAAAATATGGCGCGTCTGGGCATCGATCCCGCCACCATCGACATCCTCTTTCTCTCGCACCCACACTGGGATCACATCGGCGGTGTCGATTCGATCGTCGAAGCAAATCCGCATCTGGATCTTGTCGCACCAAACTCCCTCTCCGGACACCTGATAGAGGATCTGCGCAAACTCTGTAAAACAGTCACCGTCGTCGATAAAGCCCCCATCCATATTCTCTCATGCGTATGGTCCACCGGGACGATGAGTGAAGTCGGGGAGGAGTCCCTCGTCATCGATACCGAAAAGGGGCTGGTCGTCGTCACGGGGTGTGCGCATCCGGGCATCGTCTCTATCGCCGAGCGTGCCGTCGAGATCCTCGAAAAACCGATCGCACTGCTGATGGGCGGTTTTCATCTGATGGACCGGAGCAAACAGGAGATCGCGGATGTCCTCAGAGCACTCGATCGTCTGGAGATCGGCTATGTCTGTCCCAGCCACTGCACCGGTGATCTGGCAATCAAAATGTTTCAGGAACACTACGGAGAGCGTTTCATCCAGGGCGGCATTGGCCAGAAGATCTCCGTCTAGTTCACTTTTCATTCACTATTTTCCCCTACAATTTCCTCTATCAACAATCGCAAGGAGTATTTAATTATGAAAAAAATCGTATTGATGATCACCACAGCAGCGACACTCGCTTTCGCAACGACACCCATGCCCGGTATGGGTCAGGGCGCGCAGATGGGTAAAAAGATGCAGAAGATGCAAAAACCCTTTCTGATTCTGGGCAAAATGCCCCACCTGACGAAACTGGTCATGATGCACTGGGACGATCTGGGACTCAGCGACGAACAAAAAGAGAAACTGACCCAAATCCGCAAAGAGACGATGGGTGCGGTCAAAAGCCTCAAACCCAAAATCATGAAGCTGGAAAACGAAGTGGCAAAAGCGACGATGGAGGGTGCCGAACCCGATAGCCTCAAAGCCAAAGTCGATGAGATCGCAAAACTCAAAGCAGATGCGACGATGGCACACATCAAATGTATCTACAACACCAAAAAAGTCCTCACGCCTGAACAACTGGCGAAACTGACAAAATAACCTTCACCAAAAGTAAATAGTCGGAATCCTCTCCGGCTATTTCCCACCCAGTTCCCGACACAGTTCCAGAAACGCTTCGCCGTAACGTCCATATTTCACCTCGCCGATACCACTGATCTGAAGCATCTCTTCACGGCTCTGCGGCAGTCTGGAAGCCATCGCATGGAGTGTCTTGTCGCTGAAAACCATATAGGCCGGCAGATCCGCTTCGGCGGCGAGTTTCATACGCAGTACGCGGAACGCTTCGAAATTTTCATCCCGCTCTTCATGATCTTCGGTGATTTTGACACGGCGGATATGCCCCAGCTTGTCCTCGTCGATCTCGACATGTTCCTCTCCTTTGAGGATGGCAGCCGCTTTGGGCATGAGTTTGAGCGCCCGGTGCTCCCCCAGGGCGATCGCTTCCAGTTCAAACAGGCGGTCGGCGATCATTCCCCACTCGTTTTTGTTGCGCCCCTCTCCGATACCGAAGACCGTCAGCCTGTCATGGCCGAACTTGAGGATATTTTGCGCTTGCGATCCCCGCAGCACGTCGATGATGTGGTTCTGCCCGAAACGCTCACCCGTACGGTAGATCGCCGAAAGAAACATCTGCGCCTCTTTGGTGATATCCTGCTGTGCCACCTCCCCGCGCAGACAGCTCTCACACTTGTCACCGCAATCCTCCCCTTCGTCCCCGAAGTAGACTGCCAGCAGACGGTGCTTGCACGCAGAGCTGAGTGCGAAACGGTACATCGACTGCAGCTTGGCATAGAGCACCTCTTTATACGCCTCACTCAGTGCCCCGTCGATCAGTTCGCGTTTCTGGATCTCGTCCGCTTTGGTGTAGAGCAGCAACGTCTCGCTCTCCAGCCCGTCGCGTCCCGCACGCCCGATCTCCTGATAGTAGTTTTCAATCGTCTTGGGGAGCGACGTATGCACAACGAAACGGATATTGCTCTTGTCGATCCCCATCCCGAAGGCGATCGTCGCGACGACGATGTCGATCTGATCGCGCATGAAAGCTTTCATGACCTCCGCCTTCTCTTCGGGTTCCAGCCTTGCATGATAGGCTCTGGCACTGATGTGACGCGACTGGAGAAAGGTGGCCAGCTGCTCCGCCTCCTTGCGGGTGAAGGTGTAGACGATGCCGCTCTGGTTTTTATGCCTCTCCAGAAAGTTGAGCAGCTGGGTGCGTCCGTTGGAGACGCGCTTCTGAGTGCAGATGGTGAGATTTTTGCGTAAGACCTTTGCACGGATGCGCACGGGGTCATTGAGTCTGAGCGCTTCGATCATGTCCGCTTCGACCTTCGGAGTGGCGGTGGCTGTAAATGCCGCGACGGGAGTGTCAGGAAACTGCTCTTTCAGGATGCCGAGCCTGCGGTAGTCGGCACGAAATTCATGCCCCCACTCACTCACACAGTGCGCTTCGTCGATGACGAAAAAGTTGATATTCAGACTCTGCAAGAAGGGGATGAAACCGTTGGCTCCCAGCCGCTCGGGTGCGACGTAGAGGAGCTTGATCTCCCCCTTTTTGAGCCCTTCAAAGACCCTCATACGCTCTTCGTCGCTCATGTCGGAGTTGATCGTCGCGGCGGCGATGGCGTTCTCACCCAGACCCCGGACCTGATCCTGCATGAGGGCGATCAGCGGCGAGATGACCACCGTGACGCCATCCATCAAGAGGGAGGGGAGCTGATAGCAGAGCGACTTTCCCCCGCCGGTGGGGAGGATCATGAGCAGATCGCGCCCGGACAAAATCGTATCGACCGCCTCTTCCTGAAAAGCACGAAATGTGCTGAACCCGAAAACTTTTTCCAGAACTTCCAATTTTTGCATGGGCGAAGTATATCCAAACTCTTATGTTATAATCTGCATATGAAAGAGATCGCACTTCTGGGCCCGACTGCTTCGGGCAAATCCGCACTCGCTGTCGAGATCGCCCGCAGAGTCGGTGCGAACATCCTCTCCCTCGACTCCCTCGCCATATACAAAGAGACCGACATCGTCTCGGCGAAGCCGACACCGGAAGAGCGTGGCGGCATCAGACACTTCGGGATCGACGTGCTGGAGATCGACGACTACTTCAGTGCCGCCACCTTTTTCGATCTCTATCATGAAGCCAAAAAAGCGAGCATGGCGGAAGGAAAGCATCTGATCATCGTCGGTGGGACCGGATTCTACCTCAAGTCGCTCATGGAGGGGCTCTCTCCCAAAGTCACCCCGTCATCCGAAACCCTGCAGCGGATCGCACAGCAGATGCGCGATCTCCCGGAAGCCTACGCACTGATCAGACACCATGACAGCACCTACGCCGACAAAATCTCTCCAAACGACCGCTACCGCATCCAGAAATGGCTCGAAATCTTTTACGAAAGCGGCATGGATGCAACGACGTTTTTCGCACAAAACCGCCGTGCACCCGTCATCCCGGAGATCCCCGTTTTCGAGATCGCCGTCGATCGTGACCTGCTGCGTAAGCGTATCGCACAACGTACGGAAGCGATGATCGCCGACGGCCTCGTCGAAGAGGTTTTCGCACTCGAAAGAAAGTACGGCCGCAAACCCAACCCCATGAAAGCGATCGGCATACATGAAACCCTCATGTATCTGGACGGAAAGCTCGGTCTCGACGCACTTGCAGAGGCAATCACCACCCATACCGCACAGCTCGCCAAACGGCAGGAAACTTTCAATACTTCACAATTTTCCCAAAGAATCAAACTACTTAAAGATGACTTAACAAATTATATAAGTAAAGAGTTTAATTAAATTATTATATTTGGTAAAATAAATCTGCAATTATCTCAACTATTTATGCTTTTTTTAACTAAATATAAGTAGAATGAGTACATTTAGAAACTTAAATAAAGGATTGCGGATGAAAAGAGTGCTTACCAGCGCAGTATTGGCTACTACCATCCTGGCGACGTCGGCGTTTAGTGCGACAAACACCATGCCCGAGAACATGAGAGCATACGACATGGCGGCCACTCTGGGTGCCACTTCCATCAAAAACGACGATGGTGTCAAACTGAAAAACGCCACTTTCGGCGTCAATTTTCAGATGAACAACTATACTGTCAAACCGAGATTCGACTTTGAGTATGTCCGGATCACGGACAAAGAGAAGCTGATCGACGGGCTCAAAGCCGAAGAGGTCAACTCTCTGCTCAAGGGCTCCATCAATGCCGTCTACGAACTCCCCAATACGACAAACTTCTTCCCTTACGGCCTGGTGGGCGCCGGATATGAATACGTTACTGATGAAACGCAGGGCTTTGAAAGCCATGGCTTTATCCAGGGTGGTCTGGGTGCCGGATACCGCTTCCGCGAAAACAGTTTCGTCGTTCGTCTGGAGGCGAAACTGCTGCAGATTCTTGGCGGAAAAACCATCCAGGGAAAATCTGAAGACAATGAAGTGATCACGACACTCAACTTCTCCGTCCCTTTTGGCAGGATTCTCAATGAAAAACCCGCTGTCAAGATGGTCGACTCCGATGGCGACGGTGTTATGGACCGCTTCGACAAGTGTCCCAACACCCCCAGGGGCACCCGTGTAGACGGTTCAGGATGTCCACTGCCGGAGATGAAGACAGAGATCATCAAAAACATTACTTCACTTTCCGGTGAAGAGTGCCCCGTCAAGATCGACGAACCCGATCGTGACAGAGACGGTGTGCCAGACAGCATCGACCAGTGCCCCAATACACCGTGTGACTTCAGTGTCGACAGCAAAGGGTGCCCGGTCAAAGCGAACCTGATGATTCACTTCGCCACAGACAAAGCGGAGATCACACCTCAGTCCATGCCGCTGGTCAAAAAGTTTGCCGAATTCCTGATCAAAAACAAAGGAAGCCTCGTACATATCATCGGACATACAGACTGGAGAGGCTCTGAACTCTACAATATGGCACTCTCCAAGCGACGTGCGAAAGCAGTAAGGGATGCACTGGTCAAATTTGGCGTCAGCCCATCCAGACTGACGACGGAAGGCAAAGGTGAAAGTGAGCCGATCGCATCGAACAGAACCCCTGAAGGTATGGCGCTGAACCGAAGAACCGAAGTACATCTTACCTATCCACAATACACAGATACACCAGCAGGAGAATAATCATGAAAGAGATCATAAAAACCAGTTTACTATCGGCACTGGCATGCGCCTATGTCGCGTCATTTTCCGGATGTGTCGACGACAGAGCGATTTTCGCCGAAGACAACAAAACCAGTCTTGCACCGAGTAATACTAATAAACCACTCGATCCCAACGGGGACGAAGACGGGGACGGACTCACCAACGGTCAGGAAGAGGAGATCGGTACCGATCCACTCGATCCCGACACAGACGATGACGGTCTCGACGATGGCCTGGAAGTAAAAGTGGGTACCGATCCGCTCAAAATCGATACTGACGGTGACAAAGTTACAGATGGCATCGAAGTAGTGGGAACTTATCCTGACAACATCGATCCATCCGAAGAGAGTGGAAAAGTAATTTCTGCAGGAGAGAATAAAATACCTCTTAAAACAGGAACAGACGGTCTTGTGGTTCTAGACGTGGAGAAACCTCTCTCTATTGCAGATATGGGTGATACCAGGCCTGCAAACCTGCACCACAATAAATTCACGGATCCAGGTGACAAAATAGATGCACTCGATCCGATGAACGACAGTGACTATGATCAGCGTCCAAATGCGAGTGAAGTCAATCACAAACCTGACGCAACAGATCCGCTCGATCAAAACAGCAAATATCTCTGGATCTATGAAACACCGGACGGTAAAGTAATGGAGAGCAACAACTTCGTCTATGTGCCTGCCCTCGACGAGAGAGGCGGTTTCTGGATGAGCAAATATGAAGCGCGAAAAGTCCTCAATGCACCTCTGATAGCAACAAACATCGACAACGCCTTTATCAGCAGCCATTTTAAATTTCTGAACGGCGACCCGGCGACAGGCTTCAACTCTTTTGACCCCTCCGGTATACCGCTCTCGAAGGTCTACTTCTCAGAAGCGGGAGACAAGATGATCGGTATGTACGCATTCGAAGCAGCATATATCCTCGACAATTCGCAACTACCCGATACCGAAACCAAAATCGGTCTGCCAACATTGCGCCAGTTTGAATATACCCTCAAACTCGTCAATGCCACCGATGACAATACAGTCAAAAATACACTCTTCTACTACGATCCGAATGTCGAAGAGACCTATAGTCGTAAACTTTATGAACTCAAAGGCGGTGTCAAAGAGTTTACCAATACACTGATTCAGCTTGCTACTTTTGTCAAACCTTCCTGGATCATAACTGATAACATTTACCGTCCACCGGTAAATGAAGGGGCAATCGTCGGCTCTGCAACCAATGGCAGCATCGGTGCCGCACAGCCTTACGCAGTCGCGATCGAAGGTAACGGCTTCCTGGATCTTCGCTTCAGTATCGCCTATGGAGACAATACAGCAAACTCCGCTATCGGCTTCCGTGCCGCATCCGGTTATATCAAATAACCATTCACAGACATATTTCAGAACCCAAACACTCTTTTGGGTTCTGAAGACCTCTTCCCCTCTTTTTTCACACTTACATTTTTCGCAACAAAAGTCGCATTAGTCACGCCTCAAATATGGTATAATCCCATAAAACTATCCAAGGAGTACACTATGATCAATGTCGTTTGTCCACACTGTTTACATGTCAACAGAGTGCCGGTGAAAGAGAGTTACAAAAAAGCGGTCTGCGGTCACTGTAAAGGTGACTTGCTCGACACCACACCCAAAGATGTCGACAACTCCGCCTTTTCCAGACATATCCAGTCAAACGACATTCCGGTCGTGGTCGATTTCTGGGCGGAGTGGTGCGGGCCGTGCCGCATGATGGCACCCGCATTCAAAGCGGCGGCGGCAAGATTTCCGCTCAAAGCGCGCTTTCTGAAGGTCAACACCGAAGTTAATCAGACGACGGCGGCACAGTTTGGCATACGCGGAATCCCCACGATTATCATCTTCAAAGGGGGACAGGAGGTCGATCGTGTCAGCGGTGCCCTGCCTGAAGATCAGATCGTACAGATGGTGAGCAGACACCTCATCTAGTCGCTACTGAAGCCGAACGGCTTCAAAGCGCACCACATCTTCACCCCGCATCACGAACACGATCTGAATAGGATTGCAGCAAACCTGACAATCTTCCACATACACTTCTCCGCTCATATCCGGATCCAGCAACATCGAAATGGTCTCCCAACAATAGGGACAAGTAAAAAAGTGCTCGATCATCCAATAACTCTCTTCGTGGCATCACATCTGCAAACGCATGAGCCTTCTGCTGAAGAAAACCCAGTGTTAACGTAGTCAAAGGGGCTTTGCCCGTTTGGCGTATCCAAATAGCAAGGACAAGTAAAAAAGTGCTCGATCACTGCACGATTCTCTTCATTTATTCTCCGCCTGTCTTCTCACGACTCTCGGTCGATTTGAGGTAGAAGGCAAGCCCAAAAAGCAAGATCGCCACACCCGCGATGAGCAGCACCGCATATTTTATCTTGTCAGGACTCATGATGGCAAACTTGAAAACCAGCATCAGTGCCTCGATTGAAAGAGCGATGACGATCGACCCCAGGAAGCGAATCATCGTACGGTGGATATCTTTGTTTTTACCTATATGGTGACCGAGTACCTCTTCCTCGAAAATCGTCTTGACCAGATCGAAGATCGCCAGTGAGAGGGTGATCAAAATGGTCGCCTCAAACATCTGTTTGATCTCCAGCTTCTCGATTGATATCCCATGAATGAAGATACTTTGCATTCCATGAAAAAAGAGCAAAAAGGCGACAAAAAAGAGCGCCGCGGAAAATAGAGTATAGGAGATCTTGCTGACATGGTGGAATACAGACTCGAGTGAAGTGCTCTGAGCGATCTCCAGCAAATCATGCAGCTTGATATCGATACAGACGATATAGCGCAGTTTTTTGTGATCATCGTAAACCGGATAAGCGGCAGTGACGACGAGATCGTTGCTCAGTACGGAGGGATAGGGATTGGTCAGGATACAGCGCTTCTCCCGCGCTACACGGTAGTAGAAAGCTCTGGAACTGCGGTTAATCCCTTTTCCAACGCGATAATTTGGATCTCTGGAGAGATTGGTGATCACCTGCACACCTTTGGCATCGAGCACATAGAGCGCCTGGAACTTGGGAAGCTCTTTTTCGATATTTTTAAGCCCCCGTACGATCACGTCCAGGGAAGGATCAGGCAAAAAGTTGGGAATGGAACGCTGGAGCATATAACAGAAATAGGCCCGTGCTTTCGCTCTCACTTCAGAAAACTGTTGTATCTCCTGTGGTACCATCACTTACTCCTCTCTGTATTTGTGTGATTATACCATATCACTCATGTCGATAAAAACTTTTTGAGGCTTTTGCGCGCTTTGTGGTCGATGTCGTAGTGGACAAGATCCAGATAGGCCCGAACCTCTGCAAGCGGCAATTCACCCCGTGCGGCATAGCGTTTGAGCATGTAGTGGGGGATTTTGACGCGGGTATGCAGAAAATCTTCGATCAGTTTCCGATAGTAGTCATGGTGACGGTTGACACAAAAACGGGCGAAGACAAACGGCAGCCGATATTTCTCGTACCACAATGCGGCGAGGTCTTCATACGCCTCCGGCGCTTCCAGCCATGCCCTGAGTGCTTTGTCCCCGATCATCACTTCGCCCTCGACACCCAATACTTTGGCCAGTGCATTGGAAGTGGCCGATTCGGAATCGCGGCGGTAGCGCCCTCTTTTGACCAGTACGCTGCGTATCTCTTTCTGCGCGATGATCCCGGCATCGAAACAGCGGAAATTGCCCCGTTTACTTTCGATACTGGAGATGAATGCAGCGTCGATTTTACGTCTTTTGAAGAGTCGGTTGATGCGGGAGGGATAACTCTTTTTATATTCGATCGACTGTTTGAAGCGGCTGTTTTTGATCTGGCGTTTGAGAAAGACATGAAAAGGGGCGAGGTTGATGTAGTCGATTTTGCCCAAAAGCACCTCAGCACACTCCCCTCTCTCTAAATATAAGAGCCTTCTGAAAAGCGTGATGCACGAACAACATCTGCAGCGGAAAGGTCGAAATCCGGTACGGATTTCGGGGCCCCACCGTGAAGCCGTTTGAGTGCATCACGCTTTTCAGAAGGCTCATCAATATACTATTTTACCACACCCATGCTGACGTTAGCGACCGACCGCCAGTGCATAGAGTATCATCTCATCCGTTTGCAGAAATGCCGCCGTTTCGTCGTCGTAGTAGGCGCCGATTCCACTGCATCCCAGCCCCAGATATTCACTCACCAGATAGAGCCTGTGACCGATGTGCCCCGCCTTCTGGTATGCGGCCTGATAGTTGGCGGAATCGGTGGTCAAAAAGAAAGTGACGGCACTCTCGCTCCCCAGTCGCTGCTCCAGACAGAGGTAGCCCGCTTTTTGGCTGAAGTCCCCCTCCCGAAGCAACTTCCCCTCTAGCCAAAGCCCCTGTTTCACCCCTTCGACACGGTTGACGACGTAGTAGATCGAGACTTTTTCGTCACAGTCGGAGAGGATCGGTCTGCGCAAGTGTTCGAGGATCGCCTTCAGCATTGATGCGGAGATCGTTTCTCCATGAAACTCCCGTATGGAGCGGCGCTGGTAGATCACCTCTTCGAAACGTGCTTTGTCGAAGGTGAAGGGTTCGTAGCGGTTTTGTACCCGGCACCCCTGCAGTTGCAGGGAATCATGATAAGCCTTTTCGATCACCGGTTCTCTTTCATAGGGAGGATTGATGTCGGGCAGTTTCAGATCGAGATAGCTGCTGCGTGTTTGCGTCGGGGCCCCCACCACCGCGGCGGAGAGAAAAAATTCCCGCTCCCCGAAACCGAACGCTTCGTTGAGCGCTTCTTTGTCAAAACGGTAGCGGATAGTAGCGGCATAGTCGTTGAGCCACGCACTCGCTTCGAGAGTACCGTGCGCATGGCCACAGTCGAGCAGGCAGTAGCGAAAGGCGCGTTTTTTATATTTCCACGACGATCGGTAACAGACCGTCGAGAGGAGAAAGAGAAAGCCGCGGATCTGCCGGGTATCTTCGAAATAGACCTCGACACCCTCTTCCACGCCCAGACGATGCAGCAGTTTGACAGCGCTGTTACGGACATCGAAATGGTAGATACCGTCTTCAAACCCCTCCACCTCTCTCGCCTGAAAATAAAACTCAACCGGATAGAGCGCACCTGCACTGGGAATCGTACGGAGATAGTACTCCATCCCCGGATAGACCTTTTTGGCCGTAATCCCGCCGATGCGGTAGATAAAACGGTGCAAGGGGTTCGCATCGTCGAGCTTCGTCATACTCAGAAAGTCGTTGTAGATTTTGAAGGGAACGGGCTGCTTCTCCCACTCCAGATAGTTGGGACGGCTGCGTACCGACTCCCATGAGTGTTTCGTCTGCGCATGATACCAGAACATCTAGCTGCGGTGCTCCCGTCTCCACACTTCCCATGCACGCATGATCTCCAGCACCTCCTCGTCACTGACGTCGTACCAGTTGGCGTAGACCTGCGCGACGGCATGAAAGTCGGGCGGGGTCGTCAGGATGACGACATCGTCGACTTCACGTGCAAGCTGTGCTTTGACCCGTGCACTCGTGACCGGCGCGGCGACGACGATCTTCGCGGCACCATGGTTACGACAGTAGGCGATAGCCGCATGCATCGTCGATCCCATCGCGATGCCGTCATCGACCAGGATGACCGTGCGCCCCTCGACGGGGATAAGTTCGCGCCCTCCGCGCAGGGTTGCGATGCGCCGTCTTATCTCTTCCTGCTGCTGCGCGATAATGCGCTCGACGATCGTCTGGGAGAGATACCATGCCGCCTCTTTGATGATATAGAGCGACCCGTCCTCCGCGATCGCACCGAAACCGGATTCGGGATTGTCCGGGAAGGGAAGTTTGCGTGCGATCAGCAGGTCGAAGTCGGCATCGAGCGCTTTGGCGACCTCGAAGCCCAGCTCGACACCTCCTCGGGGAATCGCCAGCACGACGGGATGCTCCGCTTTGTAGCGCATGAGTGCTTCAGCGAGGTATCGTCCCGCCTCTTTTCTGTCACGAAATATCATTGAGACCTCCTCTTTTTACAATCATGATACAACTTTTCACAAACCAGTGTCAAACACCTTCCTATCCGATCTTCTTGCAACGCACACATGCTCAAACGGCTTCACGGTGGGGCCCCGAAATCCGTACCGGATTTCGACCCTTCCGCTGCAGATGTTGTTCGCATGTATGCGTTACAAGAAGATCCATGCAGTATCTATATTTAGTGTACTTGATTGCCGCCCGCTTTTTTGGAGCGGTACATCGCACGATCGGCATGCTTGAGCAGTCTCTCTTTGGTGTCGGCATCTCTTGGGTAAAGAGCGACACCGGCAGAGATGGTACAGATGAGTGTGATCCTGTCAAAGACAAAAGGCTCTTCACAGAGGCGGCGTATACGTTCTAGCACATCATAGATCTTTTCCGGCGCCTTGTCATGATGAAAGATAATCAGAAATTCATCCCCGCCGAGTCTGCCTATCTGATCGACCTGTCTGAGATGGGTTCTGATACGGTCCAGCATAGCGCGTAACAGAGCATCGCCGATGTCATGTCCATAGGTGTCATTGACCTTTTTGAAGTCGTCCAGATCGAGCAGTGCCACGCCGAAGTGTTCCCGATCACGCTGTGCCGCGGCGATGGCAATGTCGAGCGCATTTTCAATACTGCGTCGGTTTTTGACCTGTGTCAGCGGATCGATGTAAGCCATCTCTTTGAGCGCACGAAGATAACGTTCAACATTTTCAGAAAGCTTTTCTATCTCGATAATTCCCGAACGCGGCAATGTCGTCGTCTCCCCGCTCACATAACGGTACATCCCCAGCAGCGGACGTATGATCAACCGGTAAAAGATATAGTAAGCCCCTGCAAAGAGCAACACACATATCAGTGGGAAAAGAAACTGCATCCAGTTGAGATAGCGCATAGTTTGAGAGATATAGTTCCTGTCGAGTTTGAGATAGATTCTGTAGGGAATCTTCCTGAGCCCCTCGAGTTTATAGACCGGCAACATAACCCAGGCTGCTTTTTCGATGTTGTCGACATCGAGTTTATCTATGTGAGGCGCCTTTCGGGGCAGATGGAGCTGTTTGCCATCGTGACTGTAATCAGTGCTCAGCAGTAATTTTCCCTCAGCATCGGTAATATAGATCTGATCGATCTCCTGGGCACTGGCATTGAGACGATCGAGCAGTATATGCAGATTTTCTGTATTTGGATCGTTGAGATGCTCGTTGACATGCAAAGAGAGACCATATGCACTCTGGCGCAGCGTGTTGATCAGGACTTTGTCGATCTCATCGCGAATATATTGCTGCATGATATAGAAGTTGATCACCGAGAGCAGAAAAAGGGAGAGGAGAACCAGGATATTGAAAGTTTTAAAACGCATCTTTTACCGGCACCATCAGATGATCTGTGGGCAGACCCATATTCTGTAAACTCTCCAGAAAGCGTTTATCTCTTTTGGCATAGATCCATTCGATCGTCGCAAGAGACTCCAGAAAATGGGGATAATCCTCCCCATGCAAATAGTGCTGTACGTAGTGATAGTAGGTTTTGGGGTCTTTACGCAGATCATGCAAAGCTCTGGCGATCAGACGGTTGAGTGTGGCGAGCTCCTTGTGAAAGTGTCGCAGATCTTCATCATCCGTATAGAGTGCATCGATAATCTGAAAGTCAAGTGCGGGATCGGCTGTAGTGGCCACTTCTCGGTAGCCTCTCTCCCTCAGAGGATCGTCGTATGGTTCATAAGTGACGAGAATCGCAGGGCTCTTTTGAAGCGGCAGCTTCGAAATCGACTCGGGGTCGAGATTGTGAAAACGGTACGTTTTCCCTTCGAGATTTTTGGCACGGATAAACGCACGGAAAAGTTCCTGACTGACCGAATCGATCTCCAGCCAGACATCGATCGGATGATCGCTTTTGCGCAGTGTCGGAAGATCGCGATTTGCCATGACGATATCACCGCCCCTGGAGCGATCGAGCAGCAGCACCGGTGTCAGTGTGGGGTGGGTCTGACGCTGTACATGATACTCGTACTGCGTGCCGGTAAAAGCGTCGGCATTGCCCACGGCATACATCTGCATATTTTCATAGAGTGAGACGACATTGACCAGCTCGATATTTTTCCCCTCGAGCCAGCCACGCTCTTTGATATAAAAAAGGGGCGTATAGCCGATCCAGAGATTGGCACTGATACGTAACGGTTTTGGAGGGGTCAGTGAACATGCTGAGACAAAAAAGAGTACCGCCAAAAGGATGGTTCTGATCGCGACTGTCATCATGTACACTTTTTAATGAAATTATAGAATATTTCCAATATATCTCTCACTAATTATCGGAATTAATTCTTTTGATACAGTTTGATACCGGCCGGATCGTCAAATAGTCCGGCCAGGTGACAAAGAAGGGTCAGAGAGCCTCGGCATGTGCTTTTTGTACTTTTTTCATAGTACGCTTCTGTTCGTGTGGTTTCAACTGGTTACAGTAGGCACGTTTGATACCGTCGAGTGAACGGAATATCGTCGTTGTGGCACGCTCCAGTTGCGTCGCGATGTCGTCGAGCTCTGTACTGGAAGCACCTTCTGCATTTTTGTCGACATACTCCTGGGCCAGGGCGTGGATTTTGTTGTGGTCGTTGATGAGTACGCTCCAGGCAGGTGTCTGGGTGAAGCTTGTCTTGCGCTCTTCCTGATCACGCATCCAGCGCCCCAGATCACACTGTGTAGGCGGTGTCACATCAAATCTGGTCCTGACATCGACTTTTTCAAGGATCTTGCTTTTGAAAATGAGATGTTTGTGCTTCATCTGGGCGATCGTCTCATTGAGCTTGACATCACAGACCTGGTTGCGTACCTCCTCTTTGAACGATGCGGCGGAGACGACATGAAAGAGACTCGAGGAGAGTTCCGTCACATCGGTCGAGAGGTTGTTGATATCACCGGCTATTTTGACATTGTGTGTGACGACATTTTCCATCGCTTCGACCGCCTGGTCGATCTCGGACATATCGCGTTCCTGAATCTGGCTTTTGCGCTCGACTGCCTCGATCACCTCTTTGGTCGCATTGATCTCATTTTTGAGGTGATTGTATCCGGCAATCATCTCTTCACTGATCTCTTTACCCTCCATCGACTTCGCCTTGGCACTTTCGACAAGGAGTTTGATCTCTGCAGCCGCTTCGGCACTCTTGGTGGCGAGATTGCGCACTTCCTGTGCGACGACAGAGAATCCTTTGCCCGCTTCACCGGCTGTGGCCGCTTCGACTGCGGCATTGAGAGAGAGGATGTTGGTCTGGAAAGCGATCTGGTCAATGATGGTGATCGCTTCGTTGATCGCTTCGACCTTTTCATTGATCGATTCGGTCGCTTCTGCCGTTTTGGCAGCAAGTGAGAGTCCTTTTTCTGAACTATGCGCCAGTTGGTCCGCCATCGAGGAGGATTTACGCACATCGGCAATACTCTCTTTGGTCGTCTCTTTCATGTGTTCGAGCGCCTTGGTCGTATTGCCCAGAGCGTCCCTTTGCGCCTGTGCAGAAGTATTCAGTTTTTGAGAGGAAGCTGCAAGTGTTTTCGTATTGCTTGTCAGCGAACTGCCCGCATTCTGGATGACGGCAAAAAGCTCGGAGATATTCTCACCCAGCAGTTTCGCAGAGGTGATGACCGCACCGAAGTCACCGTTGAGCCCTTTGAGTTTATCCTCCGGTACTTCATAGTCGAACTTACCCTGACTGAAGTGGTTGAGCAGCGTCACCAGTTCTCCAAACTTCTCTCTCGTCGATGTGAGCATGTCATTAAGGGAGTTACGCAGATGTTCGACTTCCGCCGAAGCGCCTTTCTCTTTGACACTATATCCGAAAAAGCCGTTGCTGACTTTGTGTACGACATCTTCGATCTCGGCAACCACTTTTTTATCCTGCTCGATAATCTTGGTAACCTTATCGATCTGTCTGTTGATCATCTCTGTCATATCGGCGAACTCGTCGTTTCCTTCCACTTTTATCGGTTTGATGTAGTCTTTCTCACGAGCGATATAGGCCATAAAGAAACGCAGGCCCGTACGCAGGCTCTGGACCTGTCCGGAGAGGCGTCTGGTCATCATCACTGCCAGTACACCAATCAGGACAAAGATAGAAGTGTTGATGATAAAGTATGCCAGCAGCGTATACCATGCTTTGTCGTAAAGTGTCGTCGCAGAGTGGATGATATGCGCAGACTGAAGATTTTCGACATCTTTAAATTTGTTGATCTTGTAAGTAATGGAGTCGAACCATTTCTGCGCAGGAATGTTGAGATCCATCGCTGAACTGGCATACATCATCTTCTTCTCCATCTCGGCGACACTCTGAACAACAGGATCTTTAAAGATCTCTTCATAAGCTCTGATAATGCTCTTTGGTGCATAGTAGTTGAAGTTTTTCAGAAAAGCTTCCTGCTGTGCGATGAGTTTGATGAAGTAGACCTGCATCCCCGGGGCAAAACCACCGCTCGCAAGTGTGCCGGTACCAACTGCACGCTCGATACCCATACGCTCTTTCGCCTGGAGGAAGTTCATGTATCCATTGATCTCGTTACTCATCGTTTTGTCATCGGAGATCTTGACGATCGTGGCGATAGCGTCGAGCAGTTTGGCATTCATGTCAGTGTAGTAGTGGATCATATCTTTGGCGCTGATCTGCAGAGCATCGACCTGTGCACGTATGGCATCGAGTCCTTTGAGTTTGCTCAGCGCCAAATCGAGCCCGGATTTGAAATCTTTGCCGTATCGGGAGATATTGTGTGTTTTTACAAAAGTAAAGAGCGCTTTTTTCTGTGCATCAGTAAGCTGGCGCTGTTTGATCAGCTGTTGTCTGAACTTCTGCCCTTTACTACCGATAAAACCGGCACTCATACCACGCTCTTTCTGCGTCTCATGCAGGACATTGGAGACTTTGACAGAGAGTTGCGCAAGTTCCCTGACGTGGTCATATTTTTGTGTATCCTGCCATGTACCGATGAAACTTGTCGTCGTATAAAGGACAAGAGCGATCACCGGAACCGCCAAAAGCGTGTAAAGTTTCTTGGAGAAGTTAAGATGGTCCAGAAATTTCATAAAAATCCTTTTTTAATTCTTTGAGAATATATCGGATTTTATGAAATTTTTTTTAGGGTTCCTGAACCGTTTCGAGGAGATTTGCGTGAAAAAGCGAGGGGTGTGATTTGAGCGTGACGAGCTTGTCATGCGGTTCGGCTATGTAGTACCCCTGGGTAAAGTCTATCCCCATATCACGTACTTTCATAAAAATCGTCTCGTCACTGACAAACTCTGCGACAGTTTTGATTCCCAGCGAATGGGAGAAAGTGTTGATCGCTTTGGTGAGCACTTCACTTTTGGGGTCGTTTGCCAGATGTTTGATGATACTTCCATCGATCTTGACAAAGTCCGGGTTGATCTCCATGATACGCTGAAAGTTGGAGTAACCGCTGCCGAAATCGTCGATCGCGATCTGCACATCATACTGCCTGACTCTGGAGATAAACGCTTTAAAAACTTCGTCATCTTCGATCGCTTCATCTTCGAGAAGTTCAATTGTCACGCGACTGGCCGTATCGGGATTTTCTGCTAGCAACGCAAACAGTTTGTCACATACCTGAGGACTTGCCATATCCAGATAGGAGAGATTGATCGCCACTTCGGAATCGACATATTTGAAGATCTCAAAGACCTTTTCGAGCATGATTGTCGTAATCTGCAGATAGTAGTTGCCGTTTTTGGCAGCATCTAGAAAGAAGAAAGGAGAGAGAATCTCACCACCCTCTTTCACCAGACGGACCAGTGTCTCATACTTGGTGATCTCTCCGAGTTCGTTGTTGTAAATAGGCTGAAAATAGGGAATGATACGATCCTCTTCGATCGCTTTTTTGACCATATGCACTTTGGCGATGTTCTCCTGCGTCTCCTCTTTGAGTTTCTCAATCACCTCATTCATGATGATATAGGTCTTTTTGTGTTCGATCGCCGAATCGAGCGCGAAGCTGGCATCTTCATAGAGGTTTTCACTGCCGCTGGCGAAACAGAGTGTCGCGCTGACATCGTAGGCAAACTTGTCGAGTTCGATCTCGTAGAGTTTGATATGGTCATGCAGCATCTTGCAGAAGTTGTGCAGGTCTACATGCGCCATATCGCGCTCGAAGTCATCGAAGAGTACGACAAACTCACCGGGCGCGGTATGGTAGCACAGCACGACCAGATCTAAGCTCTGAAAATAGGAGATAAGATATTTGATGAAGGCTTTTTCCAGCATACGTGCATACTCTTCACCATAAAAGGCATCTACGGAGCGAAAATGATCGATGCGCATGAGTACAATCGTTGCACTCTCTTTATGCATCAGTGCACGCCTGAGCGCCACTTCGTTGGGCATGTTGGAGTGAGGATCGCGCGTGGAGAGAATATACTGGCTGTTGGTATGGGCGATCTCCATATAGGAGCGGCAGCGCATAATCAGCTCCATCTTTTCAAACGGCTTGGTAATGAAGTCGTTGACACCCGCTTCAATCGCTTTGATTTTGATCGATTCATCCGAAAGTGAGGAGATCATCAGAATCGGCGTCCTTTTGAAGCCCTCAAGTGTGCGCAAGGCTTTGACCGCGTCGAAACCGTCCATCACCGGCATCAATCCATCCATGATGATCACCTGTGGCTGATGTTCGATCGCCATCTCGACCGCTTCCTGACCGTTAGCCGCTTCGATGAAGGTATAGTTTTCATCTTCGAGCGCCTTTTTCATCACCATGCGGTTGGTGCGGAGGTCATCTGCGATGAGGATGAGATCTTCTCGCTTTTTTTTCATCTGAGTATGCCTTTGTCTGTCATGCCTGCCGGGCACTTATGCTTTGACGCTTTCGCGCTCCATCACTTTGTTCATCAGCTGCAGAATAATCTCCTGCGTGTAGGGTTTGAGAAGATAACCGGAGATACCCATCTTCGTCAACTCCGCAACTTTGGAGCGTACACCTTCGGTCGTCTGCATAATTACCTTGATATGTTTGATGGCGGGATCCTGCCGCATGATACGCAGCATCTCATCCCCTTTCATCACCGGCATATTGACATCGAGAAAAACATAGTCCATGTCCGGATGCTTGCGTAAAATATCGAGCCCCTCCTGTCCGTTTTCCGCTTCGAAAATCTCGGGATGGTGCTCTCCGATCGCTTTGTTGACACCCATCTTCAGGACGCGTCTCATGGTACTGCTGTCATCTACAACCAATATTTTCATCTTCTTCTCCTATACTGTTTCTTCTATTTTCAATACTGCGTCGATGTTGAGCAGTGTGGCCATCTCTTCTTTGTTGAGGCGGATCAATCCTTCCAGATAACGGGGATCAACACTTACACCCATGTCGGGCGCCGCCACAATGACCTGTGAATCGAGTTCCAGAATCGATTCTATATTATCGACAATCACACCAATCAGTTTACCCTCATCGGTTTTGACGACGATGATCACCGTGTTGTGTCCAAAAGTGACATCTTTGATATCGAAACGCACTCTCAGATCGACGATCGGAATCACTTCACCACGAAGGTTGATCATCCCCCGTATCCACGGCTCTTCATTGAAAAGTTCGGTAATGATCACCTGTGAGTAGACCAGTATCTCCTTGATCTTTTCCAGAGGGATCGTATAGTTTTCGCTGTTAAGTTTAAAAACGACATATTCCATTTTACACCTCCGCTTTCTGCATCTCTACGATGCTGGTGACATCGAGGATAAGCCCGATGCTTCCGTCACCGCGGATCGTCGCCGCGCCGATACCCCGGATCTTTTTATAGTTTTTCTCTAGTGACTTTACGACGATCTGCTCCTGATTGAGAAAATCGTCGACAAAGAGCGCAACCTTGCTGCTTGCCGTTTTGACGACGATGAGCATCCCCTCTTCCAGCTCTTCGTATCCCGGTTCGATGTTGAAAAAGTCGTAAAGCCGGATGATCGGAATAAATTCACGCCTGAGCATCAGAATCTCTTTGTTGCTTTTACCGACATGCTTGACCATGTGCGGCTGAGGCTGAAGTGACTCGACGATCGCATTGAGCGGCAGGATAAACTTCTTGTCACCGATGAGAACGTTAAGGCCGTCAAGGATCGCCAGCGTCAGCGGCAGCACGATCTGAAACTCGGTACCGCGGTTTTTTTTACTATAGACACGGATGTACCCGCCCAGTGCGTTGATGTTGTTCATGACAACATCCATACCAACACCGCGCCCCGAAACATCGGTCACTTCCTCGGCAGTGGAGAGCCCCGGATGAAAGACGAGCATCAGTTTATCCTGCTCGCTCATGCGAGAGAGTTCATCTTCGGTGATCGCACCGTTTTCGAGTGCTTTGGCAACCACTTTGTCGACATTGATCCCCGCACCGTCATCACGGATAGAGATGATGATATTGCCACTCTCCTGCTCGGCGGAAATGATCAGTTTACCCACTTCCGGTTTGCCTTTCTGGAAACGCACTTCCGGTTTTTCGACACCGTGATCGAGTGAATTTCGGATAATGTGTGTCAGCGGGTCCATCAACCCTTCAACCATCATTTTGTCGATTTCGACATTATCTCCGATATGCTCGAATTTAATCTTTTTATCCAGTTTCTTGGCCAGATCACGTACCATCTTCGGCAGTCTGGAGTAGACGCTCTCCATCGGCACCATGCGCACCGACATGACCGACTCCTGCAGTTCACGGATATCACGGTCGAGATCGGCAAGCTTCTCGTAGATCGCTTTGTAGATATGATCGTCATCGATCGATTCGGTAAACTGAAAAAGCATACTTTTGGTGATAACCAGATCCCCTACGCGGTTCATGAGCTGGTCGATTTTGTCAAGATTGACACGGATCGAAGTGGCGGAAACCGCTTTGGTGAGGGAGATATCTTTCTTCTTCGCCGACGCTTTTCTGGCAGTCGCTTTCGCTGCAGCTGTTCCTTGCGCTGCCGCCGTTGCAGTTTTCGCTTCTTGCTTCTTTTCAGCGGGTGCTGCCTGTGGCTGTGCCTCTGTTTCGTCAAAGAGTTCAAACGCCGGCGGGTTCTCCTCTTTTGAAGACTCCTGCGGTGCCGGTTCATCGAAAAGTTCGAAGGCTACAGGCGCCTCTTCCTGTGATGATGATGCATCGTCGTCGAAGAGTTCAAACGCCAAAGGGGCTGCATCCTGTGCTTTTTCATCTTCGAGGACGAAGAGCAGTTCACCGATCTCCTCTTTCAGTGCGTCGATCTCTTCGTTGAAGTCATCACGATGAATCGAACCATTGAGCTCTTCATCGATCAACTCCTGCGCATGTTCGGCAATCTTTTTCATGAAAAGATTGAATGTGTGCGTATAAGGGATCTCTCCGTTTCTTGCACTGTCCAGAAGGGACTCGACTTCATGCAAATAAGCAGGAAAGTATTTGAGATTGAGAAACTGCGAAGCCCCTTTGATCGTATGGACGACACGAAAGATCGCATCTACCGCCTCTTTGGGTGATACTTTGCTACTGTCGACCGCCTCGATCTGCTCTTCAAGTTCTTCAAAGAGATCGATCATCTCGGCAGCATTGTCACCGAATATCTGAGACTTCTCTTTTTTCTTCTTTTCTGTTCTGGTCGCCTGCTCGGCAGAGGGTTCACTGGGTGCTTTTCCCCCTTTGATCTCTTCGATATTTCTGAGGAGTTGCTGAAGGTTTTCTGTATAGTTCTCTTCATCGAGACTATCTTCATACTCCTCCTGCAGAATCTCCTGCATCGTTCCCACACTCTCGATAAGAAAGTCGATAATCTGTGGATTGAGTGCAATCTCACCGTTTCTGACCATATCCATAAAAGTTTCGAGATGGTGTGTGTAGCCGGAAAACTTCATCATCTCGACAGAGCCTGCACCCCCTTTGAGGGTGTGCATATCTCTGAATATCGAATCCAGCTCTTCCCCGGAGATATCTCCCGCCTCTTCGTTTTTCAAAAGTATGGAGTGAAGGTTATCGAATAGTTCACCCGCTTCTTCCATAAAAAAATCTCTGATTTCCTGTGACATTATAGTACCTCCACTCTCTCTTTGGTCGAACCTACCTCATCGTGCAGGTCTCTGGCGATGGTAAGTATCTCTGACGAGATAGCATCGGTCGTTTTGGCGATATCGCTGTTCTTGACAGAAACCGACTGTAATTCATCGATGAGTGTCAGTATCTCTTCGACCATCGCTTTTTCATGGGTCGCTTCTCTGGCGACACTGTCGACGAGCCGATAGGTCTCTTCGATCTTGCCGTTGACATGGACGAAACTCTCTTTCATGTTTTCAGAGACTTCCATACCTTCGTGCGCCTTCTCCTGGGTATTTTCGACCAGCTCTTTGATCCGTTTGGCCGCTTCGGCACTCTTGGCTGCGAGATTGCGGACCTCCTGTGCCACAACGGCGAACCCTTTGCCCGCTTCACCGGCCGTGGCTGCTTCTACCGCGGCGTTTAGCGAGAGGATATTTGTCTGAAAGGCGATGGCATCGATCGCTGTGATCGCTTCATTGATCGCATCGGTCGAATTTGTGATATCCTGCATGGCACCAAAGGTCTGATCGGCAAGTACCTCACCCTCTTTCGCCATTGTTGTCGTTTCACGGGCATTTCTTTTCATCGTCTGGGCCTGCATAACCGTCTCCTGGATCTTATCGGTCATCGCATGCATCTGCTCCGAGACTTTACCTGTGTTCTCGCGCTCGACTTTGATAAATGTGAACAGATCCCGTACTGTCTTCTGGAGTGTCTCTGCCGACTCGTTGAGTACAGTACTCTTGGTTTTGAGTGAATTTTCAATCTTGTTGTGCGTTGTCTGCAACTCTTTGCCCAGATTATTGACACCGCTGATCAGCTCTTTGAGTTCACCTCCGACTGCCAAATCGGTCTTTCTCTCATAATCACCGTTTTTATAGGCATTCAATGTACCGACCACTTGACGGAGATTGTTTTGCATCTCATCGAAGAGATGATTGAGCGTCTCTTTGAGTTGATTGATTTCAGGATTGACCGCTTCATGATGAATGCGCTGTGAAAAATCACCCCGGCTTGCCATATCTGCGATACTCGAGACCTCCTGCACACTCTGCTGATCTTTGCGGAGATTGGCTTCGATCGCCTGGATGTTGGTATTGATATCATTCGCGATTTTGGCAAACTCATCGTTTCCTTTGACACGAATCGCTTCGACTCGATCCCCTTTTCGCTGCAGATAGTTGAAAAAGGAGTCCAGACCTTTTTGCACTCTGCCCAGATTGTGCAAAATACGATTGGCAAAGAGATAGAGCCCCAGATTGATCATGATATTGACCAGCAGGATGATGACGAGCGGGGTTCTGTCTTCGAGTTCACCGCTGATCGCACCGCTGACATGATCGATCTTCGTATCGAAAGCATTCTGTTTCTGGGCAAACTCTTCAGAAGTCATCCTGTTTTGTTCACTCTTGAGCTGCGCTTTCTGCTCTATAAAGTGTGCGAGCTGTTCGGTATTGTGATGGACCCTCTGCATCTTGCTACCGATAAAGAGCTGCAGTCCGATGAAAGAGAACAGGATAAAGAGCCCCAGAAAGAGACTCTGTTTTCGTATATTCATACCAGCTCTCCTTCCAGGATCTCTTTGATATAGCTGTGCAGCAGCTTCAGATCAGACTTGTTAACCAGATCGAGTGCGCCCAGTTCCATCACCTTGTCCTTGACGCCCTGATTGGTCATACTGGTCAGGGAGAGTACGGGAACATTGCCGTAGATGCTCTCCTGTTTGATATATTTGATTACCTGATAACCATTTCTGATCGGCATCTCAATATCGGTGATGACCAGACCGATCTCCTGTGGATCGAGACTCATGACACGGTTAATCAACTCTTCACCGTTTTCGTAGATCTCGTAGTTGAGCCCCAGTTTAGTCAGGAACTCGTCGAGTTTTTCGATGACAATCTGACTGTCTTCGGCTACCAGTACCAGTTTGTCACTGCCGATCTTGTAGTTGTTAGGTGGTGTCACTTCAAATGAATCGATATCGTAGATGGTCGTTTTGGATGCCTCATCGCCGACATTGGCATCGTAGAGCAGTTTTTCGGCATCGAAAACGATGCACATCTTGCGCGTTTCGTCTCCGTCTTTGACCTGTACATCAGTCACGTAAGAGATTTTGGGATCACGGCTGGCGGGAACTCTCAGCTCATCGCTGCTCTTCTCTTCGATGCGAATGATCTCCTTGACCATGATGCCGATCTTCTTCTGGTTGTAGTTACAGACGATAATGATCCGCTGATCTTTGTCACCGACATCATCCCCCACCCATTTGTCGAAATTGACAATCGAGACGATCTCTCCGCGGATATTGATGAGCCCTATGACATACTCGTTTCCGGTCGGAGGCTGCAGCAGTTCGACCTCCTCTTTGATCAGAAAACTCTGTATCTTTGAGATATTGATTGCATAGAGTCTGTCACTGCTGGTGGTAAATACCGCCAGCTGCATGACGTTACGCAGATAGCTTTTGGTCATGTAGTCTACATTGCTCTGGATGTCGTTTTCATCCATCAGATCTGAACTATACATAGCTGATTTCTCCCTCTTCCTGTTTTAATCGATGCTGTTCACGCAAAATCGCCTCTTTACCGTCAAATTCGGTCATATTGGCACTTTTTGAGATCGTTTTGGAGATTTCACTGACGTTGACACTCACTTCATTGGCCGTATGGGCGATGGAGATATAGTCGTCGGTACGTCTGCTCAGATCTTCAAGGGTCTTTTCCAGAGAGTTGATACTCTGCACCTGCTCTTCGACCGACTTCGTCGTATCTTCGATCAGTCTGATCGTTCCGTCAATATCTTCACTCAACTCTTTATAACCACGGATCATATGATCGGAGATCTCTTTGCCTTCATTGGCTTTCTCCGTCGCTTTTGCGACGAGATCTTTGATGGTTTTGGCCGCTTCGGTACTTCGGGCGGCGAGATTGCGCACTTCACTTGCGACGACAGCAAAACCTTTGCCTGCTTCTCCGGCGGTCGCCGCTTCCACGGCGGCATTGAGAGAGAGGATGTTGGTCTGGAAAGCGATCTGATCGATCACTTCGATCGCTTCATTGATCGCATAGGTCGATTCGTTGATCTCATCCATCGCGTGGACCGTTTTGCTGGTATATTCGAGTCCCTGGCCTGCCGAATCCTTCACCTTCTGGCTGGAGAGCTGCATCTTCCGGGTATTTTCAGTACTCTGTCGCGCTTTTTGGGTGATATGTTTGATCTCTTCGGATGCACTTTTGAGCACTTTGGTCTGCTCTCCGGAGGCTTCGAGGATATGGTACATCTTGTCTATCAGTGTCTCTGAAGCCTTCTCCAGTTCGATCCCGTGCTTGAAGTTTTCTCCCAGCATCGCCGTAATGGCGTCACGCAGTGAGTTGATGCCTTTGATCAACTCTTTGATCTCACCGTCACGCATGCGATTTTCATCCAGAGATTTTTTATAGATACCGCGTTCATACTCTTTGAGCACGGCGATCATGTCATTGAAATCTTTCTGCAGTTTGCCGGAGAGTTTGTTCAGAGAGGTCGCGATATACTGTATATGCGGATCGGAGGTGGTCAATTTGACACGGTCTCCGAGATTACCGTCTGAGATCTTTTCGATCACCAGCAGCATCTCTCCGTTGACCCCCTGGTCCTCTTTGGTCTTATGCTCGAGGATATCCCCGATATGGGCGATTTTGTCATAGATTTTTTTCATTTCTGGACTGAGTTTGACATCCTCTTTGACGGTGAAACTGTTTCTGTCCCGCCGAATATATCCCTCGATCTGCCCCAGGTACTCCATGATCTTCTCTGTCTGCTCTTTGTGTCTGTTTCCAAATATCATCTCTTCACTCTCCAGTTTCTTAGTCTAATGTCGCGTATAGTTTTTCAGCTTCTTCAATCTCATCATGCGTGGGGCGTACCCGTACCGAGAAGTATTTGATCTCTCCCTCCGGTGTCTGTGAGGGGTAGACGATCGCATTGACCCAGTAGTAGCCGCCGTCTTTGGTGCGGTTTTTGACGATCCCTTTCCAGATCTTTCCAGCCTCGATCGTCTGCCAGAGATCTTCAAAAGCCGCTTTGGGCATATCGGGATGACGTACGACATTGTGGGGTTTGCCAATCAATTCATCTTTGCTGAATTTTGCGATCTTGCAAAAGTCATCGTTGGCGTAGATGATCCTGCCCTTCGCATCGGTTTCAGAGACGATAATCGTCTCCTTGTCGAGTTTGTACTCATGCTCACTGTGGCGCATAATGATTTCCTTGTGTGCAACTTCTACAAGCTATATCGGAAAAAACGATAAAACTTTTAATCTTTCATCCGTTCTCTGTCGACATGTGCTAAAATGGAATAAAAAGTCCATAAACGATCTACTATGAGAGAAGCACAAAAGATACTGCATGATGCCGACGCCCTGCTCATCACCGCAGGTGCGGGAATGGGTGTGGACAGCGGCTTGCCCGATTTTCGCGGTACGGAGGGGTTCTGGCGCGCCTACCCGGTGATCCGAAAACTCGGATACCGCTTCGAAGAGATGGCCAATCCAACCTGGTTCGAGAGAGAGCCGACCCTCGCATGGGCATTTTACGGCCACCGGCTGCACCTCTACCGGGATACAGAGCCGCATACGGGATTCTCCCGGCTTTTGGCGTATGCCCAGAGAAAAAAGGGAGGCTACTTCGTCTTCACCTCCAACGTCGACGGGCAGTTTCAAAAGGCGGGCTACGATCCAAAGCGCATCGTCGAGATCCATGGGTCTATCCACCATCTCCAGTGCAGCGTGCCCTGCTCCCGTTCGATCCTTCCCGCCGACACGCTGGAGGTGACGATCGATCCCGAGACGTTTCGCGCGACCTCACCGCTGCCCGAATGTCCGGAGTGCGGGGCGATCATGCGGCCAAATATCCTCATGTTCGGTGACGGGCAGTGGATCGCCGACCGCACCGATGCCCAGAGCCATGCACTCCAGCGCTGGCTGGACGAAAAGCGTGCCCTCGGACAAAAGATCGCCGTGCTGGAGTTTGGTGCGGGCAAGGCGGTACCGACTGTTCGGGTCTTTTCGGAACAGATCACAAGCTATTACGACGCCACGCTCATTCGTGTCAATCCGCGTGATGACGACGTGCCTCCGGGTGCGATCGGTATCGCCGAAGGAGCGCGTGCGGCGATCGAAAAACTGCTGGAAGGGGTGGAAGATGCCTGATAAAGAGACGATGATCTGCTACTGTAACGATCTGACACTGGGACAGATCGCCGAATATGTCAAAGAGAACAACATCCAAAGATGGGAAGAGATTGTCGAAGATATCGACTATGCATGCGGTAACAGCTGTGAAGCATGTCACACGGAGGGGTATCAGAACGACGGTTTTTCGCTGGCGATGGTCGTCGGGATGGTAAAAAAAGGGTATATTTAATATAATTGACACGTAATCAGTATGCTTATAAATAGGTATTTGAACTACTCTATCAAGAGGACAAATCCTCCCTTTGGTCTGAGCCTCTTGATAGAGTAGTTCAAATACCCTTCAGCAATGTACCTGATAATCCAGAAACGGAGCAGAAAAAAATGGCTAAAATAGAATTTTTAGGTCCGATCGACAAAGAGAGTATCGAGATCGAGATCACACACCTGAGTGAACTGAAAGAGTATTTCAAAGGAGACGAGGAGGTTGCGCAGTGGCTGCAGAACAGTGCCATCGCGGTCAATGACAAACTGGTCAACAATCTCAATCTCACCATCTCCAAAGAGGACAAAATCTCCCTGCTGCCGCCGGTGTGCGGAGGCTGAGATGCTGGAACTCTACAACGGTGCACTGCCGGTCGAGGAGATACTGCAGAAGTGGTACCGCACACACAAGGACCAGAACTACGGCGCTTTTATCAATTTCGTCGGCATCGTGCGTGACGAAAACGGCATCGACGGGCTGAGCTTCGATATCTATCGCCCGATCCTCACGTCATGGTTCGAGAGCTGGCAGGAGGAGGCAAAGAAGCGCGGGGCACTGCTGCTGATGGCCCACTCCGAAGGCAATGTCTATGTCCATGAGAGCTCCTACATCGCCGCGGTGCTCTCCCCCAAGCGGCGTGTGGCACTTGAGATGATCGACGAATTTGTCGAAGATTTCAAAGCCAAAGCCCCAATCTGGAAATATGACATCATCGACGGTGAACGTGTCTATGCGGACGACCGCTCTACACCGTTGCCGGGCAGCGGACTGCTGGCGTAACCGAACACATACCAAAACAAGAGGAATCTATGGCATTTATCCCCTATGAAACGTCTCTGAAAAATCTGAGACAGAGTTTCACCGGACCCAAAATGAGTGAAAAACTCTTTATCGACGACGCCCTCGGGCGAGTTCTCAGCGAAGAGATCGTCGCCGACCACGACTCTCCCGCCTACCCCACCGCGGCGATGGACGGCTACGCGATCAAGTTCGAAGATCAGAGCATGGGACGGCTGCATATACTCGGAGACCGGCCAGCCGGTACCCACAGCGACGAAGAGCTGACGGGAGGGTATGCGATCAAGACCTTCACCGGATCACTCATGCCCGAAGGGAGCGACACCCTGATTCCGATCGAAAATGTCGAGGTCGAAGGGGACGAGATCGTCATCAAAGAGGAAGTTCCCCAAGGCTTCAGCGTGCGCCCCGTCGGCGAGAACTACAAAGCGGGCGAAGTGCTGATCCCCAAAGGCACCAAAATCGGATTTGCCGAGATCGGCGTGCTGGCGAGTCTCAATATCTCGCAGGTCAGTGTGCACAAACGCCCCTCGTTGTGCGTCATCTCTACCGGCAGTGAGATCCTCGATGTCGGAGAGAAACAGACCAACCCATCCCAGATCCGAAGCTCCAATCAGTTCACGCTTGAAGCACTCGCCCGTACTGCAGGTGCCCTCCCAACCCGTTCTCCGCTCATCAAAGATGACAAAGAGAGCATCCGCACAGCTATCACCGCCGCGCTTGCCGATCATGACATCGTCGTCACGACGGGAGGTGTCAGTGTCGGCGACTACGACTTCGTCAAGGAGATCCTGCAGGATATGGAAGCTGAATATATCACCGAAGGGGTGATCCTCAAGCCTGGTCAGCATATCAAGATCGTGCGCACTGGCGGCAAATATATCTTCGCCCTGCCCGGCTTCCCCTACAGCTCGACGGTCACCTTCATCCTCTATGTAATTCCGCTGATCAAGATGATGACAGGACAAAAACCGGAGCTTCCCTACCGCAAGGCGGTCCTGCTGGAGCACTACAAAAAGAGGAGCCGCAAAACGGAGTTCGCAGCATGCAACCTGCACTACGAAGAGGGGCGCTACACCTGCGACTTTCAGGGTAAAAAGAGTGGTTCCAGTGCCATTCTGACCAACATGCTCGGTTCTGTCGGACTTCTTGAAGTGCCCAGAGAGAGCGGCGATATCGAAGCAGGTACACTGGTGGATGTCATAGACCTCGGAGCGCTCTAGATGCAAAAAAGAGCAGTACATATCCTCCTCACTGTACTGGTCTTTTTCTACATTATCTTCGAGGAGCTGGTCTGGGAGACGATCGCCAAACCGATCTACGACTATATCCACTCCCTCAAACTTCTGCGCAAGATCGAAAAACAGATCCATCATCTGCACCCCTGGCTGTTGCTTGGGATCTTTTTGCTGATCTTCGCTTCTGTCGAACTGTTGGGTATTTTGGCGGGAGTACTGCTCGTACAGGGCAATATCGTTTTGGCAACAGTGATGTACATCACCAAGATCCCCATAGCCGCATTTGCCTTCTGGCTCTTTCGCATCGCACAGGATAAATTGCTGAGTATCGGGTGGTTCAGTTATGCGTATGGGTATGTGATGGAAAAGATCGAGTGGCTCAAACAGAGCGAGATCTACCACGCCGTCAAAGCCCGAATCTCACAGATCAAAGAGCGTATCAGGCTCTGGAAAGCCACTTATTTTCCCAAAGGAGAACTCAAAAGACGTGTGAAACGCATCTATCTGCAACTCAAAAAGATATTCAAAAAGGATCATTTATGAAATATCGCTATATCGGCCGTACCGGACTGCGTGTCTCTCCCATCTGTCTGGGGACCATGACATTCGGCACCCAGTGCGACAAAAAAGAGGCGTTTGCCATCATGGACAAAGCATTTGAGAGAGGGGTCAACTTCTTCGATACTGCCGAACTCTATCCTGTCCCGCCTCAGGCCGATCTGGCGGGCATGACCGAAGAGATCGTCGGGGAGTGGATGCGCACCAAACCGCGCGATGCGGTCATCATGGCGACTAAAGTGGCCGGAGCTGCGAGCGGCTGGTTTGTCCCGCCGATCCGCCACGGACTGACCGCGATCGACCGCTTTCACATCGAGCGTGCGGTAGAGGGGAGTCTGAAGCGTCTGGACACCGACTACATCGACCTTTACCAGATGCACTGGCCCGATACCGTCGTCCCCATCGAAGAGTCTCTGGCTGCATTTGACAAACTGGTACAAAGTGGCAAAGTGCGATACATCGGCACCTCCAACGATACCGCTTACGGAACGACCAAAGCACTGATGACTTCGGCATGGAAAGGATACGCACGTTTCGAGTCAATCCAGAACAACTTCTCGCTGCTGAACCGCCGATTTCTGGATGAACTGGCCACCGTCTGTCACAAGGAGCAGATCTCCCTGCTTCCCTACTCACCGCTTGCCGGCGGTGTCCTCAGCGGCAAATACAACCAGCCCGGCGAAGTCCACGGACGCTTCAGCGACTATCTCAAATCGCCCAACGCCAGACAGCGCGTCATGGCGCAGCGTTTCATGAATGACAAGACACTCGCCTCTACCCAGAAGTACCTCAAAATCGCCGCCGATTTCGGCCTCAGCCCCGTTACGATGGCGATCGCATGGTCGAAACAGTTCGATTTCGTCGCTTCGACGATCATCGGCGCCACCAGAGCCGAACAGCTCGACGAGACCCTCGCCGCGATGGATCTGACACTCTCCGATGAAGTGCTCAGGGCATGTGATAAGGTACATGAAGAGATTCTCTACCCGATGGGGTAGCGCACATCGTCAGAGATCTATGGCGTAAGCTTTGAGGGTATCGATGTCGACGAGGTCGAGCATCTTTTCGTATGTGGCATGGATGAAGATATTTGGCGCCATACTGTTGGCAAGCGCTTCGACAAATCTGGGACCCGAAAGGCACCAGCTCTCTCCCGGTTTCACACCGGCGAAACGGTACTGCGGCATCGGCGTGGAGAGATCGTTTCCGACCGCCTTGGAGTACTCCAGAAACTCCTGCGTCGCATAGATACAGACAGCATGAATGCCGGGATTGTCCGGACCGGTACGGCAGAAACCATCACGGTAAAAACCGGTCAGCGGCTTCAGACTGCATGGCTCCAGAGGCTCACCCAGCACATTGAGCAGTGGCCGGGTCTCAGCCACAGTGACCACCACCGCAGCAACCGGATTTAGCCCGCTCGGCCACTTTGATCATGATCGTGTTGCCATTCTCGACAACGTCAAACTCATGCTTTTGGCAAAACTCTTCGTTCATCTCTTTGGACATTTCGATCGCCTGCATCAAAGCATCATCTTTACTCTCAAAAGAGATATCGTTGCTAAAGTCGCTTCTTTTGAAACAACCGCACTCTTTTTCTACCTGTACTTTATACATAATTTTTCTCCTGTAATAGTAACTTCTTTTAGACATAGATTCTAACAGGCATCGGCTTAATCAGGAGTAAAGATATCCTATTTACTATCACCTTGCGGCCCTTTCCCGCTGCACTTTAACTTACCTGCAAAGCGCTTCACAGGGCACACCATCATGATCGCCATCCAGTCGATCAAGCCCACAATGGGCAAAGTAAAAATAGGCTTCATCGCAGCTGTCCATCTGCTTACAGTATCGTTTTACACCACACGTGTAGTGTGCTTCATCCTCTTTTTTGGGTTTTTCCGGCTTCGGTTCTTCCACTGTGGGCTTACTGCATTCTGGGATTTCTACACTATAGAGATAGGTAAAGTCAGCCTGCTTCGCCGCTAGTGAATCTTTTCTGTATTCCCACGGTGGAATAGGGTCAGGTTGCGACCAGAGACCCGAAAACTCATCTCTCGCATCAGCTTCCAGACGCAAATAGTATGTATCGTAACAATATTTTCGATAGACCCACGCCATGCCTTGTCTGACCATCTCTTTGTTGATCAACTGGTCGTCGACATACACCTCACCCAGTATACGTCCATACCGATCGACATCTTCGTAAAGCACGTTTACCGTTTTACCGGCCACCATATCTGAAAGAACCTCTTTGGCTCTCTTTGAAAAATCCTGACCCCTTTCCGGCGCATCGATATACAACAATCTCACTTTATAAGTCGTATAGGTCGCATCTTTTTTCACCAAAACTCCGATCGTATCACCATCGACGACAGAAACCACTCTGCCTGTTATACTCCTCGGATGCTTTACGATACAAGTAGCTTCACATGTCAGAGAGGATGGCTCTGGAGCTGAAACTGTCTGGTTTGTGTCAGGCGTGATAGTTGTCTTTGAAGTACTGTCGTCGTTTTGAGGAGTATCCGCTATCGGTGCGACCTCTGTTGAGGAGGTATTGAAGTCGGCATGCGTATCAGAAAGTGCAGAAAGTGCGGAGGTATCGCCAGGCAGTTCAGGTGCGATCGCACCACCACCTCCACCCCCGCACCCTATCAGGATCATAAAAAATATACTTAAAAGATATTTCACCATCTGATCCTTTTTTTTTATTATTATAATATGTTTTAATAAAAAGCAGGTGCAAGGTATTTGCACTGTTTTTGACCGGAAGCAGTGTTCGAATGATTACTCTCCCCTGTGTATCCACTACACAAACACTGCACAAAGCTCCAGTATAATTACAATATCTTATACAAATGGAGCAATATTCTGAAAAATGTAATCATAAGTCTACTGTTTGCTTTCGCATTCCTCTCACTCCAGGGATGTGCAGAAAAAACACCCACCCAGGCAAAAGCAGCGACACACAACGAAGCCGGCATGGGTGTGGGAAAATGTGGTACAGGTATGCAGGGAAAATGCAGCGTGGGAAAATGCGGCACAAGCCTGAAACACGGCGGAATCAAATGCGGCACCGGGAAATGCGGAAGCGCAGAAGCAGCCAGCGGGCAATAAGTTTTAGCAGGGTAGTTTGTGCCCTGCTCTATCCAAGAAATCGATGAAAAGGAAGCGCCATAGGCAGCATCTATTCTGCATTGCCACCCCAGCCATAGAGAATCACCAGAGTGGCAGTGTCACATGAAAATCGAGATGGATCATGCTCCGTAAAAGCAGCAGGACTGTTGCGAAATACAAGAGAATGGCGACAAGCTACCATATGGCTATTTAATCTTTGGTTGGTCATTTCAATGTGATTTTTGACAGGATGGCATAACTTTTTGGATTATGTTTGGGAACAAACCTTCACTTTTGATTTTGCCACTCCTGATGTCCCAGCGGTGATTTCCCCAGCTCCGCCTTATAAATTCGCCACTGCGGTAAAAACTTATCCATCAGCGCTTTGAAACGTTCATTGTGATGTTTCTCCAGCAGATGCACCATCTCATGAACGACGATATACTCCAGAGAATGAACCGGTTTTTTGGCTAGTTCGAGATTGATCCAGATACGGCGCTCTTCGATATTGCAACTACCCCATTTTGTCTTCATCTTTTTGATGCCGCACGCCGACACATTTACACCGAGGAGCGGCTCCCATTTTGCGATCAGTTCGGCAACTGACCTTTTCAGCTCCTCACGATACCACCGCTCCAGAACCTTTTCCCGCTGGGCTCTGTCCGCACCCTTTTTGACGCAGAGGCAGAGCCATCTTTTTCCCACGATCTCCACCTTCTGGCTGTTGCATCTAGTGATTACACGCAGACGATAGCGCCTGCCCTGAAAATAGTGACTTTCTCCGCTGATATATTCCCGTTGCGATTCACGCGGCTGTTGTTGCATATTTGCACGTTCCCTGCGTATCCAGCCAAGCCTCGAGACCACAGCCAGCCTGACCGCTTCGTCGCTCAGACGCATCGGCGTCGCAACACGCACCCTTCCGTCAGGCGGATAGACTCCCAGATGGAGGTTTTTGATCTGCTTACGTACCACCTCAACCGTAATGCCGCTCACTTCGATCGTATGCGAATCAATACTCATGCTGATGCTTCACCAATTCAAAAATCTCTTCCACCAAATCATTATGAGGACCGAGAACCCTGCGGATCGCATATTTGATCTCCCGTTCCTTGAAAGTATTTCCCCGCCAGCCGTCTTTTTTGGTTAGTCGAATCGCCTCATCGAGTTCCATCGCAAGAATCTGCGCCCTGCTTCCGGCATCGTCACCGTCCGCGACCATCCCTGCCGGACCGATCTCATCCAGATTGTTCACTACACTCAACGTATCGAAAAGCGCCTGTTTTGCCGGGGTGTCGATTCCATATGGATAGTGCATCGATGTGGCGGGATTTTTCACTTTCTTCGCCAGCTCCTGTATCTTCTTTAGATACTCCTCATATTCGAGCGCCTGTTGTCTGCGCTCTTCGATGAGCGCGTCGAGCAACTCGGACATCTTTTCGTAATATTTCGGATTGACGGGCTGTTCGTCCACGATCACTTTGCGGATATTGTTTTCGATCGTTTCCGCAGCGGTTTCATGATCGGTTCGTATCCCTTCCGGTAACATTTCGATCGCTTCCGCTCCCTTTTCGATCACCAGATCGACCAGTCCCAGTTCATCGAAGGCCGACAGTGTACGACTCTCGTCAGCCTGTATATAAGTATCGAGCAAATGGCGCATCGCCGGTTCGTACATCTTCATGTCGATATAATCCCCGCTGCTGAGCTTGACCTCTTCACGAAGATGCTCGTAATGTTTCACTTCCCTGTGAATAGCATCCTTCTCATCCTCTGTAAAGCCCGCCTCTTCCATCTCGTTGGCGATATTCGCGTAGGCACGCACCAGCGCCGCCACCGATTTATACAGCGCAATACGTTTAGGCTCGTTTTCTGCCAGTTCCTCTTTGTTTGCATTGTTTGCGGCACAGAAATAGTGCAGATAGGCTTTGGTGTCACGGGGAGGCATCACCGGTTCACAAAGCGCCCGCACTGTTTCCAGTGTCTCTTCCAGACGTTCCCTTGCCATTTTCAGCCGGTCTTTGAGCAATCCTTCGACATCCTCTGTATCGAAATCCTCGAAAGCACCGCCTGTATAATCTTGAATAGCACTTTCAAGAGATTTGAAAAGGTCTTTGTACTCGACAATATACCCGTACTCTTTCTCC
>JALWPY010000173.1 GCA_026994915.1 Campylobacterales bacterium | reverse complement strand
GAGTATATGGAGTCGGACAACTATGCCAAGGGGTATCTCAATCTCAACTATATCCCCAGCGATACGAAGAGTTACCGTTTCAGTGTGGCGGGAATGGACGACTACTCCCGCACCGATTCTGAAGGCAATCTGATTGCGCCGCGCAAGCATGAATCATCGAAACTGTTGCTGAGTGCCCAGATCGCCAAGCGTCTGGACAATGTGGTACTTCGCACCGGTATCATTGAAAACAGTGTGGGTGCGGGGATCGATTACCTGATGCTCGACGACAAGCTTGAAGCGAGTGCAGAAGTGTTCGACTTCAATGCTCAAAACGATGTCCGCGGGGACAAAGCGCACGCCAAAGTGAGTGCGAGATACAACATGCTCAAACATCTCGATATCTACGGTGGTTACGATAACTTCCTCAACGATCGTGCCAAAAACGCTTTTGTGGGTGTCGGTATCCGTTTTCTGGATGACGATCTCAAAAAGCTGATTCTGAGCCAGAGCCTGGGTGCCTATGCAAAATAGTGATGATATCGCGGCAAAACTTCGCCATGCACTCAGGGTGATGGAGTTGCCTGTGCTGGTCTCTTATGAAGATATCAAAAAGCAGTACCGTAAACTGAGCAAAAAGTATCATCCTGACTTTAACCCCAAAGAGGATAAAATGCAGGCTCTGAATGAAGCGTATGCATTGCTGAAGCACTATATTTTTCATTATCGGTTCAGTTTCTCGGACGAAGAGATCAAAAAACAGTTTCCGGAAAGCGGTTATGGTACAAAATTCAGATTCTGAGAACTGGCTTTTCGAAGATCGCAAAGATGCCTACCGCCAGCTGCTGGAGATTTTGCCGATCAAGGTGATGCAGCATGAATCCTGGATTTTGATCGCGCTCTCATCGGGGGCGGTGGAGATCACATGGAAACTTGCGGAACGTTTCGGATTTGACTTTGATTTGCTCTTTTCCGAAGCGATCGTCGCACCTAACAATGATGAGTGCCAGCTGGCAATGGTGAGTGAAACCAACGATATCGTGATCGAAGAGAAGCTGGTGGAGAGTTTCGGGATTTCGCTCGATTACATCTATGATCAGGGTGAATTTCTCTTTCATGACAGGATAGCCAAGTATCAGCACCGTTACCGTAAAGGTGAGGGTATCGCAGATCTGAGGGACAAAAATGTGCTTTTGATCGATCAGGGTTGTGAAACGGGCTTTAACACGATGTGTGCACTCAAAAGTGTCATCAACATGCAGGTACGAAAAGTGTCGCTGGCGACACCGGTCATTCCTGACGACCTTCATAGTAAACTCGACAAAAAAGTCGATAAGATCTACAGTGTACATCAGATCAGGGACTTCATAGAGGTCGCTTACTATTACAAAACACTTCCGGAACCGACACCGGAAGAGATTATAGAGATGCTCAATGCATCGAACCATTTTTTGCCGAATAAAAAAGGAGAATAAAGCATATGAGTTGCAGGGTCACGATCAATGTGAATAATAAAGAAGAGATCTACGAGATCGATAAAGTCGCGAGGCAGGCTGCCGGTGCAGTGCTTTTGCATGAAAAGAATGCCGTTGTACTAGCGACAGTCGCAAGAGATGATAAACAGGTAGATGAAGATTTTCTGCCTTTGACCGTTCAGTATATTGAAAAGAGTTATGCCGCGGCACGTATTCCCGGCGGATATATCAAGCGTGAAACGAAACCGGGCGACTTCGAGACGCTCACTTCCCGCATTATCGACCGGAGTCTGCGTCCGCTCTTTCCCAAAGGGTATGCCTATCCGACGCAGATTGTCATATTTGTCCTGAGTGCCGATCCGGAAGTGGATCTTCAGACGATGGCGCTGAATGCCGCCTCTGCAGCACTCTATCTGAGTGATTTGCCGGTGGAGAAAAATGTCGCAGCGGTACGTGTCGGACGTGTCGACGGTACATTTGTCATCAATCCGACCAAGTCGGAGATGGAAAAGAGTACGCTCGATCTCTATGTTTCGGGAACCAAAGAGGAGTTGCTGATGATCGAGATGCGTGCCATTGCGACAGAGAAGGTCGAAGTGATTCCGATGGTCTCTCCCGATCCGCTTATGATTCCCGATATGCTCGAGAACGATGTTATCGAAAAGCACAATGTCAACGAATTGACCAACGAAGAGACACTGGAAGCGCTTCAGATTGCACAGGATGCGATAGAAAAAGCGAGTGTCGATTATGAGAAAGGATTCAAAGAGCTCAAAAAACCGGAAGCGACACTGGATCTCAAGAGCGATACCATGCAGGAGTCGTTGCTGGTCTATATTGACGAGTTTTACAAAGAGGATATCTATGAGGCGATCAATCAGATGGCCAAGAGTGAGCGTGCCACAGAACTTCAACGAATCGTCCAGAAGATCGCCGAAGATGAGATAGCACAGGAGGAGGGATGGGATGAGGAGCTGATCTCCAAAATGGTCAACCTCTATAAACGAGATGTCGTACGTAAAATGATCCTGGACGAGCATAAGCGTGCCGACGGCAGAGGTCTCAAAGAGGTGCGCCCGATCGAAATCGAGACCAATATTCTCCCTTCTGTACACAGCTCCTGCCTCTTTACCCGCGGTCAGACACAGGCACTGGTCACAGTCACACTCGGAAGCAGCAAAGATGCGCAGATGTACGATCTTCTCACAGACAAAGAGGCGCATTACGAGAACTTCATGGTCCACTACAACTTCCCGGGATTTTCGGTAGGGGAAGCGAGTCCTCTCAGGCCTCCGGGACGCAGAGAACTGGGACACGGCAATCTGGCAAAAAGGGCGCTGGAGCCGACGATTATGCTCGACAGCGATCAGACGGTACGTATCGTCTCTGAGATTTTAGAATCGAACGGCTCCTCCTCCATGGCAACGGTGTGCGGCGGTTCACTGGCGCTCAAAGCGGCGGGTATCGAAGTACAGAAACTGGTCGCAGGTGTTGCGATGGGACTGGTGGTCGAAGAGGATCGTTATGCGATTTTGACCGATATTATGGGCCTGGAAGATCATGACGGCGATATGGATTTCAAG
>JALWPY010000172.1 GCA_026994915.1 Campylobacterales bacterium | reverse complement strand
CATGCAGCTGCTCCAGCAACTCCAGCCCGCTCAGTCCGGGTACGCTGATGTCGAGGATCAGCAGATCGTAGCGTGTTTCTCGGATATTTTCGAGTGCTTCGGTGCCGTTGCGAAAAATCGTCACGGTGTGTCCCGTCGACTCCAGATATTTGCCGATCGCATCGCCGAGAAGTCTGTCATCTTCCAGAAGCAGAATCTTCATGACGAGACTCCGTTGGGAAAGAGATAGCAAAACGCGGTGCGCTCCTCTGTGGAGTCGATGGTGATTGCAACCCCCTCCTCTTCACAGATCATGCGCACCAGACTCAACCCTATCCCCAGCCCCTCTTTGGCCGGAATCTCACGGTAGTAGGCTTCAAAGACCTTCTTCGGATCACGGATAGGGATGGAGCGGCTCGCCACCTCCAGCACTATCCCCTCCTGCGTCTCTTCGAGTGTGACGGTGATCTTCTCTCCGTCAAGTGTGTATTTGACGGCATTGGTGAGGTTGTTGTCGACGATACGCTGGAGTCTGGTTTCGTTGATCCGCAACCAGAGGGGACTCTCCGTACACTGGAAGTCGAACATCAGTCCCGACTGCTTCGCCACAATCTCGAAAAACTCGATCCGGCTGCGCAGATAGTCCCGCAGTTCGATATCCTGCGGCGGATAGTCGACCTGATCCTTCCGTACCAGATAAGAGAGATCGTCGTAGATACCGTAGAGGTTCTTGAGGGCGGCTTCGATGTTTGAGAGGTAGGGGTTTTTTCCATATTCGAGCTCAAAGAGTTCGATGTTGCTCATCATCACCGAGAGTGGCGTATTGGACTCATGTACCGCATGGCGCAGAAAAAGGCGCTGTGATGCGAGGAGATTCTGCGAGTAGCGGCGCTGCTCTTCGAGCTTTTGCGCCTGTGCCTCGTAGTCTCTGGTCGACTGCTCTATGAGGTGGGTCAGTGCCCGCACGGTCGAGACAAAGTCGCTGTACCCACTACTCTCGTGTACCGATGCACTGCTGTCGGTACGCACTGTTTCAGTCGCTTCAGAGAGAGCCACGGCAGTGAGGGTCTGATTCATCAGATAGTGCCTGCCGTCACGGTGAAAAAACTCTCCGTAGGTGAAAAATCCCGCCGTCGGCGCCGTCTCGGCATAGGGGTGGATCTCCATCTGGATAAATTCGGGCATATAGCGGCGGCGCGCCATACATGCATAGATGAAAAAGCTCTCGACGCGGTAGGGGTAGCTCGCAGCAAACGATGTGGTCGAGGCGCGCATGATCATCTCCGCATTGCCGAACCCCAGCCGCACACGGTCTCCTTTGCGAAGATTTCCGGCAAAGGAGAGAGAGTCATCCGCATGTCTGGCGATGGCCGCACGACCGATCTGATACCCGCCCCGCTCGACAATGAGCGGAAACTCGATCCCGGTGGCGGGCAGTGCGTCGGCCACCTCTTCGCCCAGATATTTGGCATAGAAGTCGACCGCGCTTATACCGTCGATGCGGTAGACACGGTTCTCTTCCACTTCGTCGATAACATGCTCGATCCCGACCGGGCTCCAGTTGAAGGAGAAGTCGTTGTAGACATGCAGGTCGTCACCGCTGAGTGCGATCCCCACCACTCCCTGCGTGATGATGCGCTCACCCACTGAAACTGTTGTCTGCAAAAAACGGCCATTGTCCCCGGCCATACCACCCGCAACCCGCACTGTCGTATTGACCGAAGCGATGCCTCGCAGCAGAAGTTCACCGTTGCACGAAGTCCCGTCGCTGAATAGCAGCAGAAGTTTGGTGTCAGGGGCTATCAATCTTTTGGCGAGTGTCACACCGTTGGTGTAGTCATCCTCTCCCTCGACTCCCGCACTTGCGAGTCTCGTACGCTCAAAAACAGAAATAGCGATAATCGTCTCGTGTGTCGTGGTCTCTTCCTGGTTGATCTCCCCGTCGGTAGTGGTACCGATGATATGTGCATGCGGAAGCTGTGCGGTAATCTGTGCAGCGATCTTGCGAAGCAGACTGCCATACTCACCGCAAAATATCTGAACGGCGACCTGATCAAATGCTTTGTAAACTTCAAAATCGATCTGCCGTTCCAGAGGCTGGTTGTATTTATATCTGTAGGTTGTGGTTTGCATGTTTCTATTATGACATAATATGTTTGATTTACCTATAAATTTTTCTGATATGGTATTTCGCTATTTTCATGCTATTTTCTGAATGTATACTTTCGGTATCAAAACTTTTTCAGGAGCAGACATGGCATACGAAAGACCCGAGTTTAAAGCAGTGTACGACAACTTCATCGGCGGGAAATGGACCCCGCCGGTAGACGGCAAATATTTCGAGGACATCTCACCTATCGACAACAAACCGATCGCGAAAGTGGCCCAGTCCAACCGTAAAGATATCGATCTGGCGGTCAAAGCTGGCTGGGAAGCATTCGAGAGCTGGGGCAAAGCCTCTGCCGCCGAACGCAGTGCTGTACTCAACAAGATCGCCGATCGCATGGAGGAGAACCTCGAAAAACTGGCCGTCGTCGAGTCATGGGACAATGGCAAACCGATCCGTGAAACGATCAATGCCGACATTCCTCTGGCGATCGACCATTTTCGTTACTTCGCCAGTGTCATCCGTGCCGAAGCGGGAAGTGTCTCCGATCTGGACGCTAATACCGTCTCTCAGGAGATTCATGAACCGCTGGGCGTGGTCGGGCAGATCATCCCCTGGAACTTTCCATTGCTGATGGCTGCATGGAAGATCGCACCGGCTATGGCAGCCGGCAACTGCGTCGTTCTCAAAGCGGCGGAGCAGACACCTGTCTCAATCATGGTTCTGATGGAATTGATAGAGGATATCGTCCCTGCGGGTGTCATCAATATCGTCAACGGTTTCGGTCCCGAAGCGGGCAAGCCTCTGGCCACACACCCAGACATCAAAAAGGTGGGCTTCACCGGCGAGACAACAACCGGACGGCTCATCATGCAGTATGCATCGGAAAATATCATTCCCGTGACGCTGGAGCTGGGCGGCAAATCTCCCAACGTATTCTTCGAGAGTGTCATGGACGAAGATGACGCCTTTCTCGACAAAGCGATCGAAGGACTTGTACTCTTCGCCTTCAATCAGGGTGAAGTCTGTACCTGTCCGTCACGCGCACTGATTCAGGAGAGTATCTACGACAAGTTCATGGAGCGTGCACTCAAGCGGATCGAAGCGATCAAACAGGGTGATCCTATGAATCCGGAGACGATGATGGGCGCACAGGCTTCCAAAGATCAGTACGAAAAGATTCTCCACTACATCGACATCGGCAAACAGGAGGGTGCGGAGCTGCTCATCGGCGGTGAGAAGTTCGACAATCCTGCCCATCCGGAGGGTTTCTACATCAAGCCAACCGTTTTTAAAGGGAACAACAAGATGCGTATCTTTCAGGAGGAGATCTTCGGTCCGGTACTGAGTGTGACTACTTTCAAAGATGAAAAGGAAGCACTCGAGATCGCCAACGATACCATCTACGGTCTGGGCGCAGGTGTCTGGTCACGTGACGTGCATCAGGTGCACAACATGGCGCGTAGTATTCAGGCGGGGCGTGTCTGGGTCAACTGCTACCACCTCTACCCTTCACATGCGTCCTTCGGTGGTTACAAGAAGTCTGGTATCGGGCGTGAGACACACATGATGATGCTCAACTACTATCGCCACACCAAGAACATCCTCACCTCCTACGACAAAAATCCGCTGGGGTTCTTCTGATGCCCTACCCCAGAGTGAGTGTCACGGAGGCGGCCAAAGAGGTGATCGACCGTCTCAGAGAGGAGCATGGTGAGCTAATCTTTCACCAAAGCGGAGGCTGCTGCGACGGATCGGCACCCATGTGTTTCGCTAAAGATGACTTCATGATCGGCAGCCGAGACCTGAAAATCGGCACGATCCACGGCTGTGACTACTACATGGCCGAGGATCAGTTTGAGTACACCAAGCACACCCACACCACCGTGGATGTGACCGAGGGGCGTGGTTCGAGCTTCTCTCTCGAGATTCCACTGGGGCTGCGGTTCATCGCCGTATCCCGCCTCTTCACGCCCGAAGAAGAGGCGGATCTCGAACCCGTGGAGTATAGCTGAGACACTTTTGCCTTCCTAAACGACTCTTTCAGACTATACTCCACGACCTGCGATGCCGCCTGAAATCACGGCATCGCTGTTTTCAAAATCTGTATCCCAGCCTGACGACCAGTTTGGTATCTGTTTTGCCGTAACCCTCTGAGGGCGTATTGTCATACATATAGTTGTACTCTGCAACACCATGCACTCTTTTGCCCATCTCCACCTCTATCCCGGCAAGTGTGTTGATCTCATAATCTTCATGCATCTTTTCGAAATTCTCTTTGGCACCCGCTTTCAGATAGGCGACAATATCGTTTCGGATCTTTCGCTGATACTCGATATATTCATTCAGCGACGCGTAGTTGCGTTCTCCCCCGTTTGTATATTTCTCATAGTTGGCTGCCGGGCCTACTTTTACAACAAATGAAATGCGCTTGCTCTGATAGAGTACTTTACCCGTTCCGATGCTCAGATCGACTTTGGCATCGAAGTTCTGAAAACTATTGCGCAGCCATCCCAGACTCAGATATCCCAGCCATTGATGCGGCAGGGGTTGTCTGGCGTTGAAGAGTGCTTTATACTCTTCGGCACTGCGCTTGCCGTCGTCTCTGGCGAGAAAAGCGCTCGTCTCGAAGGTGTAAAACATGGGTGCGAAGGTGCGTATGCGTGTCTGATGGGCCAGAATGTACTTCGCGTTGAGTGATGTGGTGCGGGTATTGCCGCCGGTATCGGAAAAGCCGACTTCGATATCCTGAAGGGGTTTGGATTTGAGATGCCCTGTGGCGTCTTTGGTCGGGTCGTAACGTTTCTGGATATCGTCTGAGGAGAGGAACTTCATCGTATCGATCTCGATATCGGAGATCTTTTGGATATCTTCGGCCAAAAGCGCGGTTGCCAAAAAAACGATGGTCAGAGCATGTGTGATAAGAGATCTCAATATATTTCCTGTGTTAAATCTGAAATATATTATATCTTTTTAAAAATTATGTGAGGTTGTAAAGAGAGGATTGTTTTCCGGAGATCGAAATCTCCGGAGAGGGTTTATTCACTGACAGCGACAGTTTTGGGATCACTCTCCCAAATGCCGTGCTTGGTGCAGTAGCTCTGTGCGACGAGTGTCATCTTTTTGCCTGTCGGTACAACGTTGAATGTCACTTCTGTCTGACCGCATGCGTTGCCGAGTGTACCCGGCAGAAAGTCCGCTCTGGCGAGGAGTGTGTCTCCGTTGAAGAGTGCGATGTTCGCGATAAAGTGATCGAAGTCGTCCGGATGGCAGTACTCGTTACCTACTTTGACAGTGACGGGAAACTTCTCGCTCGCTTTCGCTTCGTCTGCACAGTGGATAAATGGTGAGTGTCTGTCGATGTAATCTTTCTTAGACTCTCTCTCTACGGTGTCGATGTCTACATATCTGTTGATTTTTGGCATGTTCTATTCCTTTTAATGGTATTTTTTCACGAAACAGCATCGCGTCTCGCTTTATGGGAGCATTATAACCGAATGAAGATTAAATTAGGATAAATAGAGTCCTAATTAAACGACGGAGTTACGAAGCGCCGGCGCGGCAGGTACCGGCGATCGTAACAGGAAGTGGTATCAGACGAAGGTAACGTCTGCAACATTGTGCTGGAGGCCCAGCTTTTCAGGTGAGATTCCCAGAGCCAGTCCCACCATCTGCGGCAGATGCAGTACCGGAATATCGATCTCTCTCCCCATCTCTTTGGCGATGTTGTGCTGCTGTACATCCATACGCAGATGACAGAGCGGGCATGGTGTCACGATCGACTCAGCACCCTGATCGATGGCGTCAAGCATCGCGTTTCCGGAGAGGCGGTTGGCGGTTTTTGGCGCCTGAAGCTCCACATGAAAGCCGCAGCACTTGTTCTTGTGCTCGTACTCGACATTTTTACCGCCCAGTGCGACGATGAGCCGATCGATAGAGTCGGGCACGTAGGGATTCTCCCCGCCGTTGCTCTTCTGCTGGAGATGGCTCGGGCGGATGTTGTGACAGCCGTAGAAAGCAGCGATCTGCATGTCGGTCAGCGGTCTGGTCACCTTCTCGGCGATCGCATCGAGTCCAAGATCGTCGACCAGCGCGTAGAGGAAGTGTTTCACTTCGCTCGTCCCCTGATACTCCAGTCCCACCTCTTTGAGGCGCTCGTTGACAGCGGCTTTGAGTTCGGGGTTTGCGTCGAGACGATCTTTGGTCATGCCGGTATTGAGCTGACAAGTGTTACAGATGGTGACCATCGTCAGTCCCAGCTTCTCCGCATAGCAGATATTTCTGGCATTGAGCGTCAGGGAGAGCATATCGTCGAAATCCTGCAGGTGACTCGCACCGCAGCAAGAGGCTTCATCGAGCAGCACCAGTTCGATATCGAGTGCTTCTGCGATCGCAAGTGTCGACTTCAGAAGTTCCGGAGTACTCTCTCTTGCGGTACATCCTGTATAGAGTGCATATTTGAGTTTGGCCATATTATTTCCCCTTGAACTTCGCTGTGGAAGCAGATTTTACAAGTTTTTGGATCTCGTCGAGATTTTTGGACTTTGGCATATTCCACGGCATGACGATCTTGCCTTTTTTGTACATCGCAATCGCTTCAGGGACATGCTTCAGCACGCCGATCAACCCTTCAGAGTATTTGACCAGTTCACCCTCATCGAGCAGACCATGTTTACGTATGGACCATTTAAAGCCTACAGCATGGCGTACGGCGACGTTGTCCTGGGCCATATCCTCTTCGAAAGTCTGCAGATGCAGTTTGGTGATTTTACCGATAGGATCGAGCTCTTTCGGACACGCTTCCGCACACTCGAAACACTTCACACAGTCCCAGATACCGGGCCCTATCTCATTGACGATCTCCAGACGATCACGCGTCGCATGGTCTCTGACATCACCGTTGAAACGCCACGTCAGTGCCAGTGCCGCCGGCCCGAGATATTTTTCATTTGCCTCGACAGCAGGACAGGAGTAGTAGCAATTACCGCACTGTATGCAGTAGTCCGCTTCGTCGATCTTCTCCATAAGCTCCGGCTTGACAATATGCTCACTTTCAGGATGCTCTTCGATGAAACCTTCGAGGTAAGGTTTGACACTGTTATATTTGCCCCAGAAATCTTTCTTGTCGATGACCATATCTTTGATCGCACGCTCTTTGTTCTGCGGCTCGATGGTCAGCTCTTCACCAAAGATCTCTACCAGATCTTCGACCCTGTCTTTACATGCGAGTGTCGCTTTGCCGTTGACCTTGACCGCGCAGGATCCGCAGATACCATGACGGCAGCTTCTGCGGTAACTGAAGGAACCATCATGCTCCCACTTGATGCGATTGAGCACATCCAGCACCACTTCACCTGCGCCCACTTCCATCTCGATCTTGTCATAATGAGGCAGATAATCGGTCTCACTGTTAAATCTGAAAACGTTAAATAATAGTTTCTTTTTTTCTTCTTTTACCATCGCTTCTTCCTAGTATGTTCGCTCTTGGGGTTCAAATCTGCCCAAAACCACATCGGCGTATTCGAGCTTGATGCCACCGCGCTTGCCCATATAGGCGTATGTATGCTTGAGGAACTTTTTGTCATCTCTTTTTGGGTAATCGTTTCGGTAGTGTGCTCCGCGGCTCTCCTTGCGTGCCAGGGCGCCCTCAACGATGAAAGAGGCGTAGTCGAGCATGTGGCCCAGTTCTATCGCCTCCTGCAGGTCAGTGTTGTAAACCTTACTCTTGTCATCGATACGGATATTTTTGTATCTTGCGTGCAGCTCTTTGAGTATCTCTTTCTGTTTTTTGAGGGACTCTTCCGTTCTGAAAACACCGGCATTTTCAGTCATGGTGGACTGCAATTCGCTTCGTATCTCGGGTACACGCTCCATACCGTTATTTTTGATAATCGTTTCAATCTCTTTGATGGCGGTATCTGCATCGCTCTCTTCCACAGGATGCAATTCGAGCTCTTCGAGATCGTTGACCATCGAGAGTCCAACATGACGTCCAAAAAGCAGTGCTTCGAGTACTGAGTTGGCACCGAGTCGGTTGGCACCATGTACACTTACACATGAACATTCACCCGCTGCATAGAAACCGGTAACGGTTTCAGAAGGTGACTTTTTCACTTTACCATCGATCGTAACGGGAATGCCACCCATAGAGTAGTGTGCAGTCGCGGCAATCATGATCGGCTCTTTGATCATATCGAGTCCAAGGAACGTCAGGGCGAGGTCACGCAACTCCGGCAATCTCTCCATGATCTTCTCTTTGCCCAGGTGTGTCAGGTCGAGATAGACGGCATCTTTGTTCGGTCCGACACCGCGCCCTTCGAGGATCTCCAGCGTAATAGAGCGGCTGACGAGGTCTCTTGGCGCAAGCTCCATCTTGTCCGGAGCATACTTCTCCATGAAACGCTCCCCCTTGGAGTTGAGGAGTTTTCCACCCTCACCGCGTGCTGCCTCACTCATCAGGATACCCGTTCCGGCGAGTCCCGTCGGGTGAAACTGTACAAACTCCATATCTTCCAGCGGTAGTCCGTGGCGAGCAACGATAGAGAGTGCGTCACCGGTGTTGGCATGGGCGTTGGAGTTGATCTTGTAGGCTCTTCCGTATCCGCCTGTGGCAAACATAACTGCTTTGGCGTTGAAGATAGCCGGTTCACTTGTCTTGATATCGTAGGCGACGACACCTTTCACACGGCCGTTTTCCTCATCATAGATGATATCTGAGACATACCACTCATCTTTGAACTCGACATCGAGCCTGTTGGCCTGCTCGAAGATTGTCTGCAGCAGTGTCAAGCCGGTTCTGTCCTTTGCGAAACATGCACGTGGATGAGACTGCCCGCCAAACGGGCGCTGTGCGATCTTGCCCTCTTCCGTACGGCTAAATACCGCACCCATCTGCTCCGCCCAGCGTACAGCGTCGGGCGCTGTGCTACACAGAAACTCGACCGCATCCTGGTCAGCAAGATAGTCGCTTCCCTTAATGGTATCAAACATATGCAGGTCGACACTGTCCCCTTCCGCCAGAGCGGCATTGATACCGCCCTGTGCCGCGCCGGAGTGACTTCGAAGCGGGTGCAGCTTGGTCAGAACTACCACATTTTTTCCCTGTTTTTTGAGCTCTCTAGCCGCTGCGAGTCCCGCGAGTCCCGCGCCAACGACTACAGCATCGTAAGTATGAATCGGTATACCCATTAAGCCGTCCTTTGAATAGAAATTGCTTATATTGTAGTCAAATGTGACTAAAATTATACAAAAAGTGACACTTTAGTCTCTGCGATGAAAAACTTTGTTACATTCTGTAAGTATAGATAAGTAATAGTTATACTATTTCAGAGAATATCATGATGCTGTTCTCTGAGTCGCAACAGCAGGTCGTTCGCCCGGCTGAAAAGGGCATACTCTTCGATACCCTCTTCCAGCAATGGCAGATACTTTTCGTGTGTCGCCCAGACTCTTCTGGCGGCATCGTTGCGTCCCAGGCGGATCAGCTCGAAAGCCGTGGCGCCGTTGATGAAGCCTTTACAGAGATTTCGCAGCGGATGGTCGGTACGCCGGATCGTGTGCCAGTAGGCTTCCATATCTTCATGTGCGTCATAAAAACGCTCTTCTTCGAGATCTTTGATAAAAATCAATAATGTTTCGTGCAGTTGCATACTATCTATTTCCCCTTCCCCAAGGTTTTCATAGATATATGTTATACTATTTTCATGCAAGATAAAGAATCCTTTTTCATCAGCCTCTTCCCCGATGCCCATATCGGTGACGACGGTGCGGTCATCGGTAACACTGTCTACTCCAAAGATCTCTTCTGCGAAGATGTGCACTTCAAGCGAAGCTGGATGACGCTCGAACAGATCGCATACAAAAGCATGCTGATCAATATCTCCGATGCGATCGTCATGAATGCCCGGCCCAAATATGCCCTGATCGGCATCAAGATGCCCTCAGATTTCACGGCCCCGGAGATGGAAGAGATTGCAGCGGGGTTCCTCCGGGCAGCAAGAGAGTATGATTTTCAGATCATCGGCGGGGATACCGTGGCAGGTAACTCTCTCGATATCTCGGTCACACTCGTCTCCCACACCGATGCACCCGTCTACCGTAAAGGGATCAGAGAGGGAGATCTGATCGCCCATACCGGCACGCTGGGCAGCGTCGGAGAGGATCTGGCGGCACTGCTGCGGGGAGAAAGTATCAGCGAAACATCCAGATTTATCGCCCCGCGTCTGAGGGCGGAGTTCTTCTACGAAGCAGCACCCTGTCTGCATGCCGCACTCGACATCTCCGACGGTCTGAGCAAGGATCTCTCCAGACTCTCCCGCATCAACGATATCAGCTTTGCATGGATACAACAGTACACTAAAGCGCAACTCTGCAGCGGGGAGGAGTATGAGATTCTCTTCGCCTTCGCACCCGAAAATCGTGAAAAGATTATGCAGATCGCCCGCAGGCATGCGACCCCTGTCACCGTTTTCGCTACTGCTGTCCCCGGCAGCTACGAGAGCGTATGCCCACCAAATCACTTTAGAGGATAAATTATGGACCGTCTTTTCTACCTGAACCACCCTGCACTTGATGTACACTTCACCAAAAACAGCAAAGATTTCGTCGTCAGTGAAGTTCCTCTGTACGAATTTAGCGGAGAGGGAGAGCACATGATCCTCAAAGTGCGCAAAAAAGATCTCACCACCTGGGGAATGCTGCAGATCTTCAGCGAGCATCTGGGCATCAAAGCGCGGGATTTCGGTTATGCAGGGCTCAAGGACAAGGACGGCATGACGATTCAGTATATCTCGATCCTCAAAAAACATGCAAAAGCGTTCGAAAACTTTTCGCATGAGAAGATCAAAATTCTCGAGACCACCTACCACAACAACAAGATCAAAACCGGCCACCTCAAAGGCAACCGCTTCTTCATCCGTCTCAAAAAGGTCAATCCCACCGAAGCGACGATCATGCAAAATGTTCTGAAGATTATGGACAAAGAGGGAATACCCAACTACTTCGGATACCAGCGTTTCGGGCGTAAGGGGAACAACTTCGAGCGCGGCAGAGCGATCCTGGAAGGGAAGATCAGGGAACGCAACAAAAAGATGCGTAACTTCTTCATCTCCGCCTATCAGAGCCATCTCTTCAATCTCTGGCTCTCCAAACGTGTCGAGATCAGCAAACTCTTCGACTCTTTCAGTGAAAAAGAGCTCTTCGATCTCTTCAATATGCCCAAAGAGACGATCTCGCAAGTCAAATCACAGGAGGCTTTTTTCAGGCTTCTGCCCGGTGAACTGATGCACCACTACCCGCACGGAAGGGTCTTTTTGTGTGAGGATCTGGCTGCCGAGAGCGGGAGATTTGCACAGAGGCAGATCACACCGACGGGCCTGCTCGCCGGACACAAAGCTCCGCAGGCCACCGGCATCGCAGGAAACTATGAGAAAGATATCATCAAAGAGTGCGAAAGCTTTTGTGACAAGATGCAGGGAACCCGGCGTTTCGCATGGATCTGGGCGGAAGATATCGACTACACCTACAAAGAGGAACAGGCATGGTTCGAACTGAACTTTACCCTTCCCAAAGGCTCCTATGCAACGGTTTTACTCGAAGAGCTGACACACAGGCGAGAGTTTTGAGCTTTACGTGTGTAAGCACGTAACACAAATATTATATTTATCATAAATTTTAAAATATAAACTACTTATTGTTGACAAGAAATATTTAATAATCTATAATGTTCTCACCTGTTTACAAAACAGGAACATTCCGGGTTAGCTCAGTTGGTAGAGCAGCAGGCTGTTAACTTGTTGGTCGTTGGTTCGAATCCTTCACCCGGAGCCATTTTTTCAAACACTCTTTACAG
>JALWPY010000171.1:5620-11958 GCA_026994915.1 Campylobacterales bacterium | reverse complement strand
TTTGGCAAGATTGACACCGAAGAGTTTCTGCGTGTATTGCCAGAAATTGGTCTTGGTGCTGCTGATCGTATTCCACTTGCCGCTCAGTGACGGATAGGCTTCATAAGTAATCGTCACACCGGAAGAGATCTTCTTCGCATCACCGTCACGACGCTCAACTAACTGTGCATTGAGCGTGTTATAGGGTGGCAGTATTGAAAAGACGGAGTAGTCATTGCCGTCCATGCAGTGCATGCCTAAATCATTCCAGGCTAGCAGACGATATTTACCCCCACTACCGCCGCTATTTTGATTGTTTCCATTGGCACTTCCAGTCTCTCCTTCGTTGTTTCCGGCATATTCGCCATCGCTTTCACCGTTATCTTCTTTCTCTTTTTTTTCATCATCATGCTTTTTGACATGATCACCATTGAATTGAACATTTGAAAATTCACCGGTATCAGGAGTTCCCCCACCGGAACCGCATCCACTCGTAAGCAGTGCTGCTAAAATCATTGAACCTATTGTACCGCATCGTATAAACATCTGGTCTCCTTTGTGGTTTTTTAATACTGTATTATTAGATATGAGTATGAAGATTTTATGAAGTTTTCGGGGTTTAGCGAAAAATTGAGAGATTTTATCGTCAGAAGCATCCGAACGGATACCTCTGACGAAATAGTTCGATAGATCAGTCGTCCCCACCACCGGGACCGTTATGGCAGTCGTAGCAGCTGACCATATGCCCTTTGGCAAATGTCTTGGTACCGTGCTCAACCGAGAATGTGCGTGCGGCGAATGTTTTGGAAAGAACACTTCCCCGGTAATCCGCACCGTGACACTCCCGACATGAAGCGCTGTTTTTCTCGGCGACATCTTCATGCATTTTTACCCAATCTTGTCCGACGGTATGCATACCGTGCGGTCCTCCGGATGTAGTTCGCGGTACAGTAGTATGACATGCGGTACATTCGGCGATGGTCCCTGCATGCCCCTGTGCCGCAATACTCTGTTTATTATCTTCTGCTCTGGCGCTCTCATAGATGGCATGTGTCGAACCGTGGCAAGCGGAACACTGAAGCTTACCGTGACCCGTACTGAAACGGTAGAGAGATTTGCCTTTGACCGGTGTATCCGGGTTGGTCGCAAAGCGATTATCGAGTGCGGCTCTGAGTGTCCCCGTTGCAAAGTCCGTCACCGCTTCGGTGTATCGGTGACCGTCCTGGTGACACGACTGACAGTTTGGCTCATCAAGCCATCCCTCACGTCCTTTTTTTCCTACGGCACTCATACCGCCGTGACAACTCTGACACTGCATCTTCATCGTACCGTCGGAGTTTTTAGCTTTGCCCATCGCACCTCTGAGACACTGCGTGGTCGCACCAGGGTGGCATGTATAACAAGCATTGCGATTGGCGGCATTGTCAAGCTTTTGCCCTGTTTTCGGATCGATCACACTTTTGTGTCGACTGTGAATCGCTTCTGTAATCGGCGGTATACCGGAAACCCCGGTACCGGGTAATGCGTTGCTTCCGTGACATGCGGCACAAAGTATCGGTGTGCCGGCACGCGCCGTCTCTTCGAGTGAAACATTGTAATCGTACCCTTTGGTTTTCAAATCCGCCAGATAGGACGAGATATCGTACTTTTGATCATGAAGTCGTAAAATATTGAGTTTGTAATCTTTGTTTTTATCCGCATCATTGACAAAACCTTTGATCGGTTTTGTCGCGTTGTATCCGGCTGTCGAACTGTGACATTTACTACAATCCATCTCGTCGCTGACAGGCAACACCGTCGTCGTCTCCGCCAACACGTTTCCGCCTGTATCTCTGGCAACGACTTTGACCATCGGATAGTGGTTGACCGAACCGTCATCGTTGTACGGTGCCGTCGGAATCCCCTCGGCAATCCACCAGTCATGCGCACTCTGATACTCCATCGCATGCGGTGTTTTGCTCTGTACAGGATAGCCTTTGAGTCCTATATCTTTAGCCAGGTTGGCGCCGAAAAGTTTTTGACTGTATTGCCAGAAGTTGGTTTTGGTACTGCTGATCGTATTCCACTTGCCATCCAGAGAAGGCGCTGCTTCATACGTAATCGTCACACCGCTACTGATGCGTCTTGCCGTACCCTCTCCTTTTTGTATCAACTGTGCATTGAGTGTATTATACGGCGGCAGGATCGAAAAAACCGAGTAATCGTTACCGTCCATACAGTGCATCCCCAGATCGTTCCATGCCAAAAGCCGGTACTCATTTTTGAATCCCGAGCTGCCGTCGGTCACCGGTGCTCCCGATTCTCCTCCTCCGTTACCGTTCTGTGGATCCTCTGCGATTCCGGAGCTTTCGCCACAGCCACCCATCAACAGAGCTGCCAGGACACCAAGAATAATGATACTTTTTTTATAGTGCATATGCACCTCCTTGTATGATTCGTGGCATCGATAATAACAGACTTTTATGAAATTTCTATGAATTTTTCTTATAAAATTGTTCTAAGGAATAGTTTAGCTATAATAACCAAAACTATTAATAAAATTGATAAAAGGCATCTCGTGATCCTGCGTCTGCTTCTACTTTTGCTCTCATGCATAACATTTTCGCTCAAAGCCGATGACGCGATGGCCTACGGCTGGAAGATTCCCGGTACGCCGCTTTTTCTGGGCGGACACATCTCCTCCAATTATGACGACGATGCGCACGAAGAGAAAAAGCTGATCTTCGACGATATCGCACTGCTATTCTACGCCAATTTCGATAGAGTGAGCCTGCTTGGCGAGATCGAAGCATCTGACGTCCCGCTGGACCACATCACACTCGCCATTCATATCGAACGGTTACAACTGGACTGGTATCTGGATGACGACACGACGCTGACAACCGGTAAATTCAACTCCGACATCGGATTTTGGAATCAGGTTCCCATCAACATTCTCCAGGATACGACGACCTATCCAAATATACTCGAACATATTTTCCCCAAGCTGACCACCGGTCTTATGATCGCGCATACATTCGACGAGAGTGACTGCGGTCTTTCCATTACATTTCAACACAACAACGACTTCGACAAACACTACAACAACATTGTCACGGACCGCCATTACGCACTCGCTTTCAAAAAAAATACTGATTACTTTATCTGGCGGCTAAACGGAGGATATTATCGTACACCAGATGCAAAGGAGTTCTACTACGGCGGTATCGGTGCCAGACGTGAAACCGGACACTATACCCTCACAGGGGAACTCTTTACCAGACAGGGAAACAGACACCGAAATATCCCTTATGACGGATACTGCCAGCTGACATGGCACATGATGCATCGGCACGATCTGGCGTTTCGGACGGAGTATTATCGGGACGAAGCACTGAAGGTGCGGGAAAATATCTCACTGGCAGGCTACACCTACCGTCCGATACCCGCTGTCGCACTCAAGGCGGAACTGGTCAGACATACACAACTGCCCAAAAACCGCCTTGTACTCTCTGTTTCGGCAATGTTTTAGCGATGAAAACAGTTCTTTTTCTCATGCTCATATTTACCTCGGCCACGGCACGGGATCTCTATGTCATTGCTTCCAACGCCTTTCCGGCAGAGCACCTCAGTGCTAAAACGGTCCGGGCGATCTTTCTGGATAAAAAACATCTGCTCGCCGATCAGCCTTTGCTGCCGCTGAACTATACCCTCGACAATCCGCTGCGCCGATGTTTCGAGCATGAGATCCTGAAAAAGAGCCGTTATGCACTGGAACACTACTGGCTGCGAGCACACTACCGGGGTAAAAGACCGCCCAAAGTGATCAAAAGCCGCGCGATGCTCATCGCCTATCTGCACAAAGTCCCCACCGCCATAGGTTACACCGACACAAAACCGCAACCTGAAAGCGGGCTCAAAATTCTTTTGAAGGCAGATTGTCCATGAAGATACCCCTCAAAAAATTGTGGGATCATCAGGGGATCGCCTCCAAAACGTTTCTGGCCGTTCTGGTACTCTTCATTCTGATCCAGATGGCTGCGATCTTCGCGATCTGGCACTTCGAATCGCGCATACTCCTGCACAAAGAACGACAACTGCTGCACAATCAACTGCTACGACAAAAACAACAACTCGAACACCACATGAATGCACTGGCGAAAGAGACGCGATTTCTGGCAAGCCTGGAGGTGATGGACGACCTCATCGGCAAAGATATCGACAAGCGTATCGCGACACTGCTGCAAAGACGCGCCAAAGATCTTGGAGAGGGGATCATCCTCGTCGCACGAGCGAACGGAAAGTTTGTCGCTGCCTCGAAAAAGGGGTTTATCACCACACTCACCGCACAAAAGAACCCGAAACTGAGCCAGAAATATCTCTATTTTTACGCACCTGTCTTTGCAAGTTTCGACAAAACGAAAAAGATCGGTTCGGTCGTCATGCTCTATCCGCTGCGCAATCTGACCACACTGCATGCCGACGCTCCACAGAAAAGCCTCTGGATTACACCTCCGGTACCCCATCCGCTCTTTGCAAAAACAACCCCTGCCGAGAGCATCGTCGTTACGGAGCAACTTGGAGGGATTTTGCAGGGGTGGAGACTCCATCTGGCATACGACAAAAAGAGTGCACTGATGACCCTGCGCCATGTACAGACGATATTGCTGACCACTTTTATATTTGCAATTTTACTGCTGGCGGGTGTCATGATAATCCTTTCACGCAAACTGACGCAGCCACTCAAAGAGCTTACCGAAACGGTGCAGGAGATCACCCGTACGCAAGACTTCACCACTCGTGTCACTGTCACTTCCAAAGATGAGATCGCAACTCTCTCTCGCTCTTTCAATGCACTGATCGCACGCACCCAAAGCCTGATCGACACGATCCGAAAGCAGACCTCCCTGCATCGCGATCAACTTATCCGGTTGATTGCCTTTTTCAACGCCCTGATCGAAGCCAAAACCCATGAAGAGACAATCGATACGTCGCTGAAGCATATTGGCTCCTTTTTCGGTGCCACACATGTCGACTTTATCCAAAAAAGTACCCGGTCTAACGGAGAAGCGACCATTCCTGTCTCATACTACCATTACAAACGCCATCAAGAGATCCGGCTCGGCACCATCGTCATGGAGTGCCCGTCCGGCCAGACAACAGACCGTGAACTCTTCACTTCGCTGGCCCGGATGATCCGCCTTCAGCTCGAACATATCCAGCTCCTGCGCGATACCGAAGAAGCACTCGAAGCCAAAAGCACCTTTCTCTCCACGATGTCCCATGAGTTACGCACGCCGCTTGGATCGATCCTCAACCTGACACAGCACCTGACACTCTCTCCCGATATCGATGAGGAGGGCCGCCATATGCTCGGTGCCATCGAAACCTCCGCCCAACATCTGCTTGCGATGATCAATAACATCCTGCAACTCTCCAGACTCGAGAGCAACAGCATCATTGTGCTCAAAGAGCCGGTCGATCTGAAAGAGATATGCGAAGAGATCACAGAGATCATGGAGCCTCTGGCAGCGGACAAGGGAATCGATCTGATCACCGATATCGATATACCGCAGAGAGAGATCACAACCGATCCCAATCTGCTCAAACAGGTCATGATCAATCTGCTTTCCAACGCTGTCAAATTTACTGAAAAAGGGGCTATCGAGGTCTCATTGCATGCAGAGGGGCAGCACTACATTTTTCGTGTCCTAGACAGCGGTATCGGGATCGAAAAATCACGCCAGAAACATCTGTTTCAGCTCTTTTACCAGGCCCATAACGATGCCAAAAAGATGCACAACAGCAGCGGTCTTGGGCTTGCACTGAGTCAGAAAGTCGCAAAGCTTCTGGGGGGAAAGATCACAATTTTCAGCGATGGAATCAACAAAGGTACGACGGCGACATTCACCTTCACTTCGTTCGGATCGTAAAACCGACACCTCTGACCGTTTCGATCAACGTAGCGGCGTTTCCCAGTTTTTTACGGAGATTTTTGATATGCGCATCGACGATATTGCTGCTTTTGAGGGCATCGAAATCGCGGTTGAGATGTTCCGAAATCTGGTATCGTGTCAGTACGATGTTCGCATTGCGCAGGAGCAATTCGAGCAATTCAAACTCTTTTCTGGAGAGCGTCACCTCCTCACCGTCGACAAAGACTTCCCGTGACGACAACTCTACCCTGAGATTTTTCACCTCTACTGAAGCGCTTTTCTGCGTCCCCTCCCGCCTCAGCAACGCCCGTATACGTGCCAGCAGTTCTATGTGCGAAAAAGGCTTATGCATGTAGTCATCCGCCCCTGCATCAAGCGCTTCGGCTTTGTCTGTGGCTTCGAACCTGGAGGAGAGCATCATCACCGGTACATTCAGATGTGCAT
>JALWPY010000171.1:0-5610 GCA_026994915.1 Campylobacterales bacterium | reverse complement strand
AGCATCCAGTCCAGAATCAACAGATCGTAGTTCTTTTCCGCTACTCGAGTAGCCGCATCGTGCAGCGTCGATACTGTATCCGTCTCGAAGCCGTTTTCGCGAAACAGTTTGGCAAGTCCGAGTAAAATTTCCTGGTTGTCGTCGATCAATAGTATATGCATCTCTTTTCCACTTTCTGCATCGTTACGACTATTATACCATACAATCTACAACGGTTCACGAAAATATAGATAATATTTACTTATAGTTTAAGCTTTCTCCGACTATAATACATATATAAATTAATATTATAACAAGGAGCACATATGCTATTTCGACGTTTATCGATGCTGTTTATCGCTGTCATGACACTCTTCTCTTTCTCTCTTTCGGCTTCCGAAAAGGTGAGCGCCTATCTTCAGGGGCCATATCAGGATGCCGCCACGGTCGCTTCCAAACTTAAAAGTGCCGGATTTGAAGTGGTAGGTCAGGATGAAGTGGCGCCGGGCATCACGACGGTACTCTTTACATGCCCCACACTCAAAAAGATGGGGAACAATCCCAAACGCGGATTTGTCGCCGTCATGCGTGCCATGTCCAACAAAAACGACAACCTTCTCTCCGTCACCAACCCCCAGTACTTCGGCAGAGCCTATATGCAAAAAGAGTATAACGATGCAGACGCACAGAAGGTCCTCGCCAAGATCAACAAAGCGTTCCCCGGCTTGAAAGGTTCCAAAGAGAGTCTCGGTGCAGGTGATCTTGCGAAGTATCACTTCACATTCGGTATGCCCTACTACGAAGATATGGACAAAGTCGCCAAAGGTGCGCATAACGATCTGGTCGAGAAGATCAAAGGCAACGGCAAAGCGATCTTTACCCTCCCACTGGGAGAGAACCGTACACTGGTCGGATGTAAGCTGAGTGACAAAACCTCAAAATTCATCAAAAAGATCGGTACCAAAAATGCCATCGTCCTGCCATACGCCGTTTTGATCGAAGGGGACGCGGCCTATATCCTCGCACCCAAATACTACCTCGCCCTCAGCTATCCGCAGCTGAAGATGACGCAATTCATGAAGATCGCCACCACGCCGGGCAAGATCACAAAAGAGTGCAAAAAAGCGTTCAAATAACTACCCGGCCAACCGCAAGAAGGGTTAACGCCCTTCATGGGCGCTTCGACGCCGCAGTTCCCTCAGCCGCCTCTTCAAAAATTCCTCCCTGCGTTCGATTCCCAGCAGTTTTTTACGTGTCAGGTCGGGGTAGTTGCCACCCAGTCCCTTGCCGTCGTTTCCGTGGCATCCGCCGCAGACGCTGGTATAGAACATCGCCGCATCTTTGGGATAGGGGTACGGACACTTTTTGCCCGACATCTCCAGCACGTAACAGGCGATCTTTTCGGCATCTTCATGCGAGACATAGCCCCCTTCCATCACACCGCCTTTGAAACCGAGCGTATCGGAGCCGTGGTCGATCACATCGACGATATAGTGCAGGATATATTCGGGAGTTTCGATACGCGCGAGTTCCGCACGGAGATTCTCTTCCTGATCCGCCTCTATGCGGCAGACCTGACAGTTTTGGGTATGTTCTTTCGGATTGCGGGAGCTGTTTTTGTGCATGCTGTTCCAGATACCGTAGAGCACCACCGCCAGCATGAGCAGATAGAGAAGTTTATGCATACCACATGATACTAAAAAAGATATTTCTCTCCGATGATCAGCGAAATAGCATGCATGCCGTTATCCTGCTCGTAATAACTCAGATAAAACGACTGCACCAGATCATCCGTCAGCCTGTAGCGCACCCCGCCCTGCACAAAGTATGTATCCATATCTCCCAGCCGAATATCGCTGCTGGCGTATTTCTGATCGGTGAAATAGTCTTTTCGGCCGCTGTAAAAGGAGACGGCGGACTGGGTATGGTAACGTAGCGTCCCGCTAAACTGCGTCTTTGCACTGTAGTCGTAGTAGAGTTCCGTCTGCAGCGTATGAGCGTCCATCTCCCAGTTGTCATGATAATAACGGTAACTGCCGTGCAGAATTGTCCGGTCACTGACTGCACGCTGATACGCGATCTTCGCGCCGTATCCCTGCCGGTTGTCGGGGCGTCTTTCGTTGGTGATACGCGGTGCGGTATCGTAGTTTCGGACGATGTTTTTATAGGGATTGCTCAAAAAGCCGTTTTCGTCGTTGTAGAAGAGCGTAAGCTCCATCTGGCTCTGTGTGTCGAGGATCTGCGCGTAACTGAGCTGTGCGAAGGTGTTGTACTGGTAGAAGGTTTCGCTCGCACCGCTGTTGGTGTCACAAAGGTCGTTGTTGCGGCACCAGATGAGCACCCATGCTTTCTGGTAGGCGACAGAGGCTTCGATGGAGCTGTTTTTGCCGCTGTCGAGCCAGTGTTTGTACCCCAGCGAGAATTCGGGAATATGGTAGTCGTACTCGTTGTTGTAACTGAAACCGTAGGTCACCTCATTACGGTTAGTCAGACGCTGTGTCAGGGAGAGTTCACCGCTGTAGCGGTAGTCTCGGTAATCGACCAGACCGTATCCGACATCTTTTCGGTCGATCACCTTACCTCTGGCATAAGCGGAAGGATTCGCGACGCTGTGTTTGTAGGGCGACGCACCGCTGGAGGGGATGTAACTCTTGTCATAAAAGGTCTCCGAAGCGCCTGTGATCGCATCCATCCCGACACTCGCATGCAGCGTGTAGTCGGCGCCCAGATCGAGCCCCAGTTCGACAAAAGGCGACACCACCGTCGTCGTCTCGTCGTTTTCATCGTAGTAGAGCATCTGGACATTGACAAAATCCTGCGCTTGCAGCACCGAGGCAAAGAGCATGGCCGCAGTGAGGACGGAGAGTTTCGGCACTATTTGCATCCGCACCCTCCTCCGCTGACACCGTTGCCCCCTTTAACCCCCTCTTTGGAGACGAAGATGTGCTCGTTGAACTTGACACGCAGGGCATTGTCGCCATCGGGACGCATTTGCGGTTTGGCAAGTGTCGCTTTCTGCCACGGTTTGACATCTGCGGCGCAACCGCCCAGCAACAGTATGAAAAGAGGCAGCAGAAGTTTCATGAGGTTGTCCGTCGTGTTTGATAAATTGATTCTATCATAATTTGTATAAATTAGTTTATTAATCAAATTAATTTTAAAGTATTATCGCTCTATTTTGTGTTTGCAGACCTGGTCTGACCATCAGTGCCGTGGACCAGACGCCGCTTTCTACACAGTTTGGGGAGATGACCGTCACCGATGCTGGACTTTCATGTGAAGCGGTTTTGGAGAGGATGTGGGAGTGGCGTGTACCGTCGATCTCGATGTTACGTTCATAGGAGGCGGAGGTAGTCAGCGCTTCGTTTTCGATCTCTTCGAATCGTATGAATTCTTCTGGATTATGCGGGTTTTTGATGCCGACGCGAAACCTTCTTCCGTCGGGTTTGGTGCCCAGCGCGTAGATGTCGCCACCGAAATTGACCAGCGCACTGCGGATTTTCGCTTTTTTGAGTAGCTGTACCGCCCTGTCGACGGCATACTCTTTGACAAAGCCGCCCAGATCGATTTTGGTGTGAGGATTGTCGAAAATGAGTTTGTCACGTTTGATCATGAAGTGTTCACAGCCGGTAAACGGAAGCAAACGTGCACGCGTTGCTTCGAGTTCTTCTTGTGTGATATCGCTGCGATAACACTCTTTGATCGTCGCGACGGTAACATCAAATACACCTTCGGTCTTGCGATAGTACTGTTTCGCCCGCTGAAGCAATGCTTTGGTCTCCGCATCGAGACGCTCTGTTTGTCGTGTGTTCAAACGGCTAAGCAAAGATTCGAGATCGAAATAGTTGTACTTCTTCTCCAGACGTTTCGCCTCTTTGAGCACCACCTGCGCCACACTGTCTGCCAATGCCTTGTTTTCACTAAAGAGCAGCACTTCGCATGGCGTGGTCATCGCTTCAAATTTGTAGAGGTACTGCATCAATGCGCAAGCTTCTCCTGTAACATCTTACCGATATCCGCTCTGGTGCCGATAACCTTATCGGTCACCCGACCCGCTTTGATGATATAGAGTGCAGGCATCCCGACAGGATCGAACTTGTCGATGATCTCTCCCTTTGGATCGTCGATAACCGGAAATGTCAGCCCAAGCGCTTTTTGAAACGCCCTCCCTTTGGCGACATCCTCATCGACATCGACACCTCTGACCGACACACCGCTTTTGCTCAGTACCTCGATCTGCGGCAGTTCATGACGACACCCCTCACACCAGGAAGCAAAAAAATCGACCACCGTGACGTTTGTATCGTCGATGCCTAGTTGCGCCAAAATCGTCCGATTAACCCTGTCGCCGATGTCGTACGCCCAAATCTGCGCTGTGATCATGAGTAGTATACATATCCGTTTCATGTTCAAGAGTATAGTATCTTTTCATTTACAATTCAGATTATAAACTTTTCCGCTGTACGAACCAGACAAAATCCCCTTCTGCGCATATTTTCTCTTCCTCTGTTTTCAGTGTCACGGCAACAGTGACGGTCGCACGTCCTTTGTGCGAAAAGCGCTTCATGAAATGTTCCTGCTCCTCCTGTAAAACATAGGCAGTGGCGACAACACTTTCTGTGACCGGGTGTCTGTATTTGAGCCCGCCGCTTCGAAGCAGAGGAATCACCTCTTCCTGCAATTCGGGGAAAAGCCGCATCAAAGCGAGTCCGCTCTGTGTTTCGGCAAGGGTGTAGAGCGCACCTGCGTGGAGTGTACCCAAGTGGTTTTGCAAACAGGGATCGTTGGAGAGCGTCAGTCGGTCGGCATCTTTATGTCCGATACCGACAGTTTGCACGAACGGAACAGTCTCTGTCATATCAATCCTTCACCGCATAGGCAGTCAAAATGCGCCCGTTTCGAAAGATCGCTCCGGCGTGTTCGACCGCATCGAACACATCTTTCTGCGTCCAGCCCAAAGCATAGAGTGTATCAAAATCCGATCGTCTGCAGTTTCGCGAATCGTAGATCGCTTTGAGGGCGAATCGTGCCAATGCTATGTGCCTGTGATCGAGCGGTATCGCATCGATATTTTTGACCACATCTTGAAGCAGTGCTTCATCGTAGCCTCTTGAAAGCAAAAGTTTTGTGTTGAACATTTTGCAGTAGTCGTAGTTTTCTTTGAACGCGACAAAGAGACGAATGAATGCAAAAAAATCGGGATTGATATGCGGATGCCGTACAAGACGCCGGACACCTTTCATAAACTCTTCCAGATACTCCGGGTCGATATTGCCCAGAAATTCCATCTGCAGCGGCACTTCTCCATAGAATAGGGAGACTTTTTTATGGAGACTTTGCAGCTTCTCCTGTTGCGCGGAGTCAGGGGTGCTCATGAACATGGTCGATCCTTTGGAAAGAATTAGACTATTTGGTCTAATCGAATTATAGAGGAAGTTTTCTTTGATTAGACTGAATGGTCCAATTACTGACTTCGGTTTTGTGCTATAATACTTTTCAAACAGAGCAGGAGCTACGATGCAGACAATTACAATCAATGTCAAAGATGAAGCTTTGGTCGATAAAGTGTTATGGCTATTGGAGCATTTTCAAAAAGACGGTCTGGAAATCGTCTCCAAAGAAGATATAGAT
>JALWPY010000170.1 GCA_026994915.1 Campylobacterales bacterium | reverse complement strand
AGATGTCGGATATTGTTGATCGTGACGTTTTTGATCTCGATCCACTGCTCCTGTCTGCGCCCTTTGAAGTAGTCGATCTTTTTACGTCCGTAGAGATAATCCGCCGTCAATGTTTTGGCCTTCTGGAGCTCTTTTAGTGTACCGTTGAAGATCACCTCTCCCCCTTGCTTTCCGGCTCTGGGGCCGATATCGACGATATAGTCGGCCGCTTCGATCGTCTCTTTGTCATGTTCGACGACGATGACGGAGTTGCCTTTACGCTGCAGGTTTCGGAGTGTTTTGATCAACTTCAGCGTGTCACGCTCATGCAGTCCGATGCTCGGCTCGTCCAGCACATACATCACACCCGTCAGACCGCTGCCGATCTGCGACGCGATGCGGATACGCTGCGCCTCCCCGCCGCTGATCGTTCTGGCGTCACGCCCCAGCGAGAGATATCCCAGACCGACATCGTAGAGGAAAAAGAGCCGTTCGATGATCTCTTTGAGGATCGGTGCGGCGATCATCTGCTGCTGCGGTGTCAGATAGTCGAAGTTTTTGCCCTCGGCGAAGAAGGCGTAACTCTCTTCGATCGGCATCTGCAAAATATCGGCGATGCCGTGTCCCGCCACCTTCACGGCGAGGGAGCGTTTGGAGAGGCGGTTGCCGCCGCAGTTGTCACACACCTTTTCGGTCATGTAGTCACCCAGCTCTTTCTCATCCTTGAGCATATCATGTGCGATCCGGATCACCCCGGGAAAGGGGCGTACCACTCTGTGGCGTTTCCAGGTAAAGGTCGATTGCTCCACACCTCCGTGCAGCACCGCCTTCTGCTGATGTGTCGGTAACTCCTCGAACGGCACCGTCACGTCGATCCCCGCCGCTTCACAGAAGCCCAGCAGCAGTTTGAAGTAGTACCCTTTGTTGAAACCGTAGAGCAGCTTGACCGCCCCTTTTTCGATCGGCAGATGGGGGTCGATCACCTTTTTGAGATCGAGCGCATAGCGGATGCCCAGCCCGTCACACACTTCGCAGGCCCCCTTGGGAGAGTTGAACGAGAAAGAGAGAGGCTCGAGCGGTTCAAAAGAGATCTTACAGTCAAAGCATGCGAAGTGCTCGCTGTAGTGGATATGCTCCTCGGGATAGTCGATCTCTGCGGCATTCATGATCTCGATCTCCAGCTCGCCGTAACTCTCTTTGAGCGCCTTTTCGACATCTTCGGCGATACGCTGTCGGTTCGACTCTTTGAGCACGACACGGTCGATCACCACTTTGATCGTATGCTTTTTGGTCTTGCTCAGCTCTATCTCGTCATCGAGGCGCACCATCACGCCGTCGATCATCGCACGTACATATCCCTTGGCGACGAGCGATTCGATCAGATCGGCGAAGGTTCCCTTCTTCTCCCGTACCAGCGGCGCCATCATGACGATCTTCGCCCCTTCGGGGAGTTTCTGCACCTGTTCGATGATATCAGCCGCACTCATCTGAGAGATCGGCTTGCCGCACTGGTGGCAGTGCTGCTTACCCACGCGGGCATAGAGCAGACGCAGATAGTCGTAGATCTCGGTGATCGTTCCGACCGTCGAACGCGGGTTTTTGGAAGTGGTCTTCTGGTCAATTGCGATCGCGGGGGTCAACCCCTCGATCTTGTCGACGTCGGGTTTGCCCACACGGTCGAGAAACTGTCTGGCGTAGGAGGAGAGCGACTCGATGTAGCGGCGCTGCCCCTCCGCGTAGAGGGTATCGAACGCCAGTGTACTCTTGCCGCTGCCGCTGATGCCCGTGATGACCACCAGGCTGTTTTTGGGTATTTCAAGATTGATATTTTTAAGATTGTGCTCTCTGGCACCAAAGACTTTGATTTTGTCCAATTGCTATCCTCTGAAGAGTTTGTTTGCGATGAGCGCCAATATAACGAAGTTTAGGATTAAAATCAAGTTTTTATGCCGTTTTGGGTCGGTTTTGTGCGCGAAATGGATGCCGATAAAGACACCGATCAGCGATGCGACACCGATCATGATGCCGTCCGCCCAGTCGACATAGCCGAAACGGCTGAGGCTGATGAGCCCCGCGACGGAGGAGAAGGTGACGAAAAAAAGTGCTGCAGAGACCGCCTCCTTGACATGATAGTGCAGGAAACCGACCATGATCGGCGTCAGCAGCAGTGCACCGCCGATCCCGACACTTGTGGCGAAGATACCGATAAAGATACCGATGAGCAGAAAGAGCAGCCGGTTTTCGATCGCGGGCTTGTGACTCTCGGCAGGGGCATGAAAGAAGCGGTAGATCGCGAAGAGCACCACCCCAAGCAGAATCAGCGTCAGCGTGTGTGACGAGAGCGTATGAACCACATAACCACTTAGCAGACCGCCCAGAAAGCCGCCAAACCCGAAAAAGATCGTGCTAGAGATCTTCAGCGTCCCGCGCCTGAAGTTGAGGAATGAGCCGAAGATGGAGCTGAAGACCATCTGTACCACCGAGATGCCAATCGCATCTTTGATGTCGTAACCCAGATAGAGAAGAACGGGAACGAGAATCGTCCCGCCGCCCACGCCGAAAAAGCCCGAAATCGCACCGACAGCCACACCTGCGATGAGTAATGCTATCTCCATACTTGACCTATTTTGAATTTGACCGATTTTACATAAAAGCGACTTAAAGGTATAATATGGTTATGCAGGAAGAGAATCAGGAAACGCAGAAACAGCCGGAACATCTGGGATACGACAAGCTGATCGACATCTCCGTAACACTTGTGACCGAGCTCGGGTCGACGATGGTCACCGTCAGAGACTATCTTGGACTCAAAAAAGGCTCCGTCATCGATCTAGGCAAGCCGGCGGGCGAGAGTGTCGAGCTCTATGTCAACAAGAAAATTGTCGGCAAAGGGGAAGTGATGGTCTATGAGGACAACCTCGCGATCCGTATCAACGAAATCCTCGACTCAGATTCGATCATCCAGTACTTCAAGAAAGAGCGCATGTGAGAGCACTGCTGCTGCTCCCTTTTCTTTTCTCACTGCTGATGGGTGTCACCCTCAAGGAGCAGACCCTCTACGACAAACCCGACCGCATCGACCTGATGCTCACCTTCGACGCCCCCTGGCCCGGCAAAATCTCCCGCACCACCGAAT
>JALWPY010000169.1 GCA_026994915.1 Campylobacterales bacterium | reverse complement strand
GACGTGGACTTCCTGTACGTGGTCAAAAAACAAAAACAAATGCAAGAACCAGAAAAGGTCGTAAAAAGACTGTCGGTTCAGCAGCTAAGTAACGGAGCGAGATGATGGCAAAAAGAAAAGTTACAAGAAAAAAAGTAGTTAAGAAAAATATAGCAAGAGGTATCGTACATATCGCTGCTACATTTAACAACACGATGATCACAATCACAGATGAAATGGGCAATGCGATTGCATGGAGCAGTGCTGGTGGACTGGGCTTCAAAGGAAGTAAAAAATCTACTCCTTATGCTGCACAGCAAGCTGTTGAAGATGCTATGGCCAAAGCGATGGAACATGGGATCAAAGAGGTTGGTATCAAAGTACAGGGACCGGGATCCGGTCGTGAAACAGCGGTGAAAAGTGTCGGTGCGATCGAAGGCATCAAAGTACTGTTTTTGAAGGATGTTACACCATTGCCTCACAATGGTTGCAGACCTCCAAAAAGAAGAAGAGTGTAGGGGTAAGAGATGGCAAGATATAGAGGACCAGTAGAAAAAATTGAAAGAAGACTCGGCGTTTCACTCGCACTGAAAGGTGAGAGAAGACTGGCAGGTAAAAGTGCACTCGACAAGCGACCTTACCCTCCAGGACAACATGGTCAAAGAAGAACAAAAGTGAGTGAGTACGGTACACAGCTGCGTGAAAAACAGAAAGCGAAGTTCATGTACGGTGTCAGTGAAAAACAGTTTAGAAGACTCTTCTCCGACGCTAACAGAATGGAAGGCAACACAGGTGCAAACCTGATTACGCTGCTTGAGAGACGTCTTGACAATGCTGTCTACAGAATGGGCTTTGCTACGACAAGAAGTTTTGCAAGACAACTGGTGACGCATGGTCACATCCTGGTAGATGGCAAAAAAGTGGATATTCCATCTTATCGTGTCAAGCCTGGACAGAAGATTGAAGTCAAAGAAAAATCCAAAAACAATCCTCAGATTGTCAGAGCGGGTGAATTGACAGCTCAGACTGGAATCGTACCATGGGTGGATGTTGATGTTGAGAAGAAATTCGGTATCTTTACAAGATTGCCAGAAAGAGAAGAAGTCGTCATACCAGTAGAAGAGAGACTCATCGTAGAGCTTTACTCTAAATAAGCATAAGGGAAAAAGATGAAAAAGATTACTACATCTTTGTATATGCCACATGAGATCGAGATCGAAAAAGTGGACGAAAACAGGGTAAAGATCTATACTTATCCTTTTCAAAGCGGGTTTGCAGTGACAGTTGCGCACCCGCTGCGTCGTCTGCTGCTCGGCTCTTCAGCTGGATATGCAGTTACCGCACTCAAGATCGAGGGCGTGAAACATGAGTTTGACTCTGTAAGAGGTATGCTCGAAGATGTTTCGTTGTTTATCCTGAATCTAAAAAATGTTCGTTTTAAAATCAAGGATGAATCCAACAAAGCAGAAGTGAATTATCATTTTACAGGATACAAAGAGATCAAATGCAGTGATCTTGAAAGTGATCTGGTCGAAGTTGTAACGCCTGACGTTCATCTTGCGACAATCAATGAAGATGCGGAAGTGAGTTTCTCAATCGTCATTGAAAAAGGTATAGGTTACGTTCCAAGTGAAGAGTTGAGAGAAAATATTGCTGAAGAGTATATCGGTATCGATGCCTTCTTTACGCCGGTCAGAAAAGCAGTTTACAACATCGAAAACATGCTTGTGGAAGATGATCCTACTTTTGAAAAGATCGTATTCGACATCGAGACAGATGGGCAAATTCCTCCTGTACAGGCATTTAAAGAAGCGATCGAAGCTTTGAATGAACAGATCTCTATCTTCTCTAAAGCGATCGATATAGATGTTTCAATTCCGCAGGATGACTATGCCAATTCGGCAGAGATGAAGAAACTTCTGCAAAATGTAGAAGATCTGGGACTCAGTGCCAGAAGTTTCAACTGCCTGGATCGTGCGAATATCAAACACGTTGCAGAACTCTCTATGATGAGTGAAGCAGAATTGAAAGGGCTGAAGAATCTTGGGAAGAAATCCTTTGAAGAGATTACCAGTAAACTGGAGTCTATAGGTTTCCCGGTAGGATATAAGTTTGATGATGAATTCCTGTCGGTATTGAAGAAAAAATTAGAAGAATTAAAAACAGAAACTGGGGAAGTGTAACATGAGACATAAACATGGATATAGAAAACTGGGGAGAACTTCAAGCCATAGAAAAGCGCTTTTGAAAAATCTCTCTATCGCTTTGATTAACAGTGGTAAAATCGAAACCACATTGCCAAAAGCAAAAGAGTTACGAAGTTATTTTGAAAAGCTGATTACTAAAGCTCGCGTTGGTGATTTCAATGCTCACAGAGCAGTATTTGCTGCACTGCAAGACAAAGAGAGCACCAAAAAGCTTGTCAATGAAATTGCACCGAAATATAAAGAGAGAAAGGGTGGTTATACCAGAATCATCCGTACCAGAATCAGACGCGGAGATGCTGCTGAAATGGCATTTATCGAACTCGTATAAAAGTTGGGAGATGGCGTTACGCGCCTCTCTCTTTCTCCAATAAAAATCCACCTGTTACTCTTCTATTAAACAATTTTTGCTACAATTTATATTAACTGATGTGCATATGAAGTATGTACATAAACAGATATCTTTAAGGAATATAGATGATACCGTTTACAGACGAAGAGCTGTTACCTGCTGTCGAGCAATCAATCGAAAAAGTTAAACCTATGCTTGCACTGGATGGTGGCGGTATGAAATTGCTTGGTGTAAAAAATGGCAAAGTCTTTGTGCAACTGCAGGGTGCCTGTGTAGGGTGTTCTGCCAGTAACCAGACATTAAAGTATGGTATTGAGAGACAATTGCGAATGGATATCCATCCTGAATTGGAAGTAATCAATCTTGCAGAGGGGATGGAACACATGATGGAAGAGATCGCAAAAAGTTGAATATGAACAGATATAAAGAGTTAGGAAATAACAGTTTTTTTCAAAGAGACTTCAAGAGTGCACTGTTGAACTACTCCCTTGCGCTTAAAGAAGTACCAGATGACAAAGAGGCTAAAATAGGTGCTTTACTTGCGGACCTTGCTTTTGAAAAAGAGGATGAAGCGATCGCACTTTTTGAATATTATGAAGTCACTAAAGCTGTCGGTACCGAGGATGCGGAAGAGACGATAGAGAAACTGATCGAAAATGTCGATCAGGAGAGCAACAGCATCGATCAATTTATGGATCTGATCGAAAACCGACTGAATAACATAGAAGAGGGAATTCTCTTTCATGAATTCATAGCTCATATCACAAGTCGGGAAAATGCAAGAGAAGCGATTGAAGATCTTATTTTCAGCAGTAAGATTATTATCTCCCGGAAGGAAGATTTTGTTGAATTGATCGGCCTTCTGATGGAAAATGGATTTGAACAGATGGCATATAACTATATTGAAAATGCCCTCATGCTCTATCCTGATGACGCTTACTTTTACGAACTGCTCAAAAGACTGGAAAGTATCTGAAATTTGAAATATACCCTCAATTACAAAAATATACCGTTTATTACCGATAACTCAGCAGAGTGTGATGCAAAGTGTGCATTTTTACTTACCGAGCAGAACAAGAACTATCTGGAAGATGCGAAGTCACGTGGTGCTGCAGCGATCATATCCCCTGCAATTTTACAAGATATTTATGGTGTCAGAGATCTGAAAATTGTCGGGGTGACAGGTACAAATGGCAAAACAACGACTGCAGCTGCTATCTATTCGATACTGCTTGATCTGGAAGAAAAAGCGGCTTTTCAGGGAACGCGTGGCTTGCTGATTAACGATGAACGCATTGAGGGGAAAACACATACAACCCCTCCGATTTTAAAGACACTATACAATATGGCACTGGCAAAAAGAGCAGGGGCAAAATACTTCGTGATGGAAGTCAGTTCGCATGCGATTGCACAAAAACGTATTGAAAGTCTGAAGTTTGCGCTAAAGCTCTTTACCAATATCACACAGGATCATCTGGATTATCATGGCAGTTTCGAAGAGTATTGGCGGGTTAAAAGCAGTTTTTTCAGTGATGATACTCTCAAGTTGATAAACAAAGACGCCAAAAAGATAGATTTCAATACTAAAAACGCCTATACATATGCACTCGATGTACCGGCATCGTTTAATATAGTCGCTTATTCTCTCAATGACGGTTTGACAGCAGCGATCAAACACTTTGAGACACAGGAAGAGTTCTTTTCACCACTTTACGGCTTTTTCAATCTATACAATATTACAGCGGCAATGGGTGCTGTGAAACTCCTGACAGATCACAGCCTGAAAGAGATTGCTCAGGCTGTGGAATCGTTTGGTGGTGTGAGTGGCAGGATGGAAGTGGTCAGTGAGAGACCGTTGGTCATTGTCGATTTTGCCCATACCCCGGATGGTATGGATAAGGTTCTCGATTCTCTGAAAGAGAAGAAGCTCTCTGTGGTTTTTGGTGCGGGTGGTAATCGTGACCGTTCGAAGCGTGTACATATGGGCAGAGTGGCCAATCGCTACGGTAAAAAGATTTATCTCACCAATGACAATCCAAGAGACGAAGTACCGATACAGATTATTGAAGATATCTATGCCGGTATCGAGAAAAAAGAGAACGTTAGGATCATTCCAGATCGCTACACGGCGATTAAAACAGCGATCGATGAACTTGAAGAGGAAGAGATTCTGCTGGTTTTGGGCAAGGGGGATGAAACGTATATGGAAATAGGCAGTGAAAAGATACCCTTTGATGACAGGGAAGTAGTTAGATCTGTTATCAAAGAAAAATTTAATAGATAATAGAATAAAATGACTACCAATTCAATGATATAGGGGAAATTTATGGGAATACCACAACCAGCATTTTACATCTTCAAATGTGAGCAATCATCACCTCCGGGTATGCCAAAACCGAGCTGTGTAAATGACGAGACGAGAGACCTGTTCCAGCATCTTGGACAGACCTTGATGCAAAAAGGACTCATCGCAACCGTACAGCCTGTAAGAACATCATGCCTCAACCGTTGCCAGCAGGGACCGGTTATGCTTGTTGAACCAGGACACCATATGTATGTGGGGTTGACAAAAGAGAAGATCACAAGAATTATCGATGAACATATCATAGGTGGCAAAGTGGTAGAAGAGTATCTGATACCCGAAGAGTTCTGGGATGAAGCGCTTTCACCGATGGAAGCGATGAAGATGGCAGGAAGATAACCTTATGAACATCACGATGTTATATAGCAAGCTGCACCGTGCTACTGTAACAGATGCCAACCTTAACTATGTCGGTTCTATCACGATCGATCGTGAACTGATGGATGCCGCGCAGTTGAGGATCGGTCAAAAGGTCGATATCGTCAATATCAACAATGGTGAGCGTTTCTCGACTTATGTGATTGAAGGCGAAAAAGGCAAACGTGATATCTGCCTCAATGGTGCAGCGGCGCGTAAAGCGGAGATCGGTGATGTGATTATCATCATCGCTTATGCGTCGATGAGTTTTGAAGAGGCGGACCATTTTAAACCGCATGTTGTACTTTTAGACAGCGAAAACAATATAGATGAGATCAGAGACTATGTTTGAGAATATGGACTTCAGCAAAATGGGTGAAATGTTACAAAAAGCCCAGGAAGAAGCCAGGAAGATGCAGGAAGAGAGTGCAAAGAAAGAGTTTACAGCCAAAAGCGGTGGGGGCCTTCTCAAAGTGACTGGCAACGGCAAAGGTGAAATTATCGATATAGAGATTGATGATTCTCTGATGGAGGATAAAGACGCTTTGCAGATCTTGCTTATCAGTGCCATCAATGATGTTTTACAGATGATTGAAGAAGATAAAAAACATGCAGCCACTCAGATGTTGGGTGGACTTGGCGGATTTACCGGAAAATTTTAATACTTTCACATTAGGAAACCTTTTTGCAAAACAGAAGCAAAAAACTGCTTGAAGATTTTGAGAATTTTTTACAAAACAATCTACCTCAGACAGAGAGTTTTCATCCTCATTACCAAAACGCTTTAACAGAGATGTTTCACGCAGGCGGGAAACGTTTCAGACCTCAGTTGCTGCTGGAAGTCGTTGATACTTATACACCCCTGCTTGTACCTGCAGCTAATCATGTTGCAGCTGGCATCGAAATGTTACATACTTATTCACTGATTCATGATGATCTGCCAACTTTTGATGATGCTGATCTCAGAAGAGGTCATCCGACACTGCATGTGACATATGATCAAGTAACAGCGACACTGGTTGGAGATGCACTTAACTCGCACAGTTTTTATATGATCGCGGATGCCCCTCTGGCTAGTGATATCAAAATCGCACTGATTAAAGAGCTGGCAACCAATGGCGGTGCAGAGGGGATGGTACTGGGCCAGGCGATAGATTGTTTTTTTGAGGAGCGCAAACTGAGTCTCGATGAACTCTCATTTCTGCATCTCAATAAAACAGCAAAACTGATCGCCGCGAGTCTGAAGATGGGAGGGATCATCTCCGATCTGGAACCTGAAATTCAAAATCTGCTCTATGAGATTGGACTGAAGATAGGCCTTTTGTTTCAGATACAAGATGATATTATCGATGCGACATTGAGCAGCGAAGAGGCCGGCAAACCGACACAAAATGACACCGTCAAAAACTCTTTTACCAACCTTCTTGGTGTTGAAGGAGCACGGGTTGAGAAAGAGAAGCTGATCTCGGAGATAGAGACGATGCTGGGAGAAGTCGATCCTCTTCTTAAAAGGCGACTCGACTCTATGATTGCATACTATTTAAAATAAGGATAGATTTTGGAAGATAAACAGATGTTGACAAAAATGGCCAATACGATTAGATTTTTGGCTGCAGATATGGTACAGCGGGCAAACAGTGGCCATCCGGGTGCTGCGATGGGGTTGGCAGATATTGCAACAGTTCTGGGATTGCACCTGAAACACAACCCCAAAAATCCCAAGTGGCTCAACCGTGACAGGCTGGTATTTAGCGGGGGGCATGTCAGTACCATGATCTATTCATTACTGCATCTGTGGGGATATGATATCTCCCTGGAGGACCTCAAGAACTTCAGACAGTTTGGTTCCAAAACACCCGGACATCCAGAATATCCGGAAGTTCCGGGTATCGAGATCACAACAGGTCCATTGGGACAGGGTGTGGCCAATGCGGTAGGTTTTGCGATGGCATCCAGATATGGAGCGAAGCTGTTGAACAGTGAAACAGCGAAGATCATCGATCATAAAGTCTACTGCCTTTGTGGTGACGGAGATCTGGAAGAGGGAATCAGTTACGAAGCCTGTTCACTTGCCGGACACCATGCACTGGACAATCTGGTACTCATTTATGACTCCAATGAGATTACGATCGAAGGTGATACAGAGATTGCATTGAGCGAAAATATCAAACAGCGTTTTGAAGCTCAGGGATGGAAGGTATACAGAATCAACGGGCATGATTTCAATGAGATCGATCTTGTCCTGAGCGAGATCAAAACAGAACAGACGAAGCCTTGTCTGGTGATCGCGAGTACGATCATCGCCAAAGGATCAGCCACGATGGAAGGAGATCCTCATACACATGGTGCACCACTGGGGGAAGAGGAGATCAAAAAATCCAAAGAGAAGGCAGGATTCGATCCAAACGAACACTTTATTATTCCTGAGGATGTATTGCTTCGTTTTCGTTGTGCAGTCGAGAAGGGTGAACTATACGAGAGAGAGTGGAAGAAACTCCTGACAGAAGCACCACTGGCGGAGCAAAATGCGGCACTTGAAGCTTTGGAAAATCCCGATTTTGCAAAAATTCAGTGGCCTGCATTTGAAGAGGGTAGTATGGTCGCCACACGTGACAGTAACCATAAAGTTCTCAATGCTATCGCCAGGGCGATTCCCGGCTTTGTGGGCGGGAGTGCAGACCTTGCTCCATCAAACAAAACCTATCTGGAAAACATGGGCGATTTTCCAAACGGTAAAAACTTCCATTTTGGCATTCGCGAACATGCAATGGGAGCGATATGTAATGCAATCAGTCTTTATGGACTTTTTATCCCTTTCAGTGCAACATTTTTCGTTTTCAGTGACTATATGAAACCGGCGGTAAGACTGGCGGCACTGATGAAGCTCAGGACCTTTTTCGTCTGGACCCATGACAGTATCGGCGTAGGAGAAGATGGTCCGACGCATCAGCCTGTCGAGCACCTGAGTCAGTTCCGTGCATTGCCAAACCTGATGGTATTCAGACCGGCAGATGCCTCAGAAAATGTAGCTTGCTGGCAAGCTGCACTTGCCTATGACGGTCCGAGTGCTTTTGTCCTGAGCCGACAGAAGTTGAAAACGCTGAAAAAGGGAGCAGATTATGGATCTGCGGAAAATGGCGGATATCTGATCAAAAAAAGAGAGAATGCTACTGTAACGATTCTTGCGTCAGGCAGTGAAGTGATGCTCTCTTTGCAGGCAGGATGTCACTTGGAAAATGCCGGCATTATGGCAAATATTGTGAGTGTACCGTGTATGGAGATCTTCAATGCACAGGATGAAACGTATCGTCAACATGTGATCGATCCAAATACGAAAGTATTGGCTGTAGAGGCTGCGAGCGGTGCAGAATGGTACCGCTATGCAGATGCGGTGCTTGGTATGCAAAGCTTTGGTGCGAGCGGAGATGCAAATGAGCTATTCAAACATTTCGGATTTAGTATCGAAGGTGTCCAAAAAGCAGTTTACCAATTACTGGGCAAGGTGTATCCGGGAAGTAGTGCATCGGAATGTAACATCTAATTGACATTTAACCGAAACGAAAGATTCCGTTTCGGTTATTTTTCTCTCCAGACTATTCTAAGTCAAAAAAATCATCCACCTTGTGTAATAAAAAAATAAAATGTCAATCTATTGATGAAATTTCAATTTCTAAACATAAATAAAGAAACTTTTTAATAATATATTTTAATTAACTTTTAAATATGAAAGTTCAGCTTGTCTAGATAAGGATAACGAAGTACTGATGAAAACAATTAATTTTTTGACAGGGAATTTTATCCCTGAAAATTGTGCAGGGACCAATCGCATCCTCGCATTGGTCAAAGAGCTTGAGAAAAAATATAAAATTAATGTAATTTGCATCAGTGAAAAAGGTAAAAAACCAAATGATTTTGCATTTAGTGAAAATATTAAAGTATATTATATCTATCAAAAAGAGTATGATAGTGAAAAATTCTATACCAGAGCGGTGCATGAACTCTTCTATGCGGTACAACTGGCATTTAAATCGAATAAATTTCCTTCGGATATCGTGATAGCGACATCTCCGCAGATGTTTATCATCCCTGCTGCGGGACTCTTTGCCAGGGGTAAAAAAATCATCGATATCAGAGATCTGGTCTGGGAATATATCGATGCCAGATCTCTCTATACCAAAGTAGTTAAATTTTCTATTACCAAGCTAATGCAGTACGCAATAGCAAGGTTCCAGTTTATCACGGTGACGAACAATCATGAATACGAATGGGTCTCAAAACATGTCAGAGGTGCGGGCAAAAAGATAGAAAAAATCACCAATGGTATCGAATGGTTCAAATTTGAAGAGCTTAATGCCATTGAGAGAAGGGAGATCAAACCCTTTACCCTGACATACATAGGCAATGTAGGTATTGCCCAGAATATCAAAGTATTGGTCGACATTGCTAAAAGAATACCCGATATTCAGATCAACATTATCGGTGAGGGAAATAAATACAAAGAACTCAAAGAGTATGCGAGACAGCACAGGATCAACAATATCACCTTTTTTGGTAAAGTGCACAGGGACAAGATTATCGATTTTTACCAGAACAGTTCGGTACTTTTTGCACAGCTCGATGAGAAGTTCAAAGCGGCGATGCCCTCCAAGCTGTATGAGTATACATCAACCGGACTTCCTATTATCTATGCCGGTCTGGGGGTGGCGAGAAATTTTGTCGAAAAGCTGGAAAATTGTACTGTCATAGACCCCGGTGATGTTGATGCTCTGGAAAAAGCGATACGCAAATATAAAGAGGCACCATTACAAATTTCACAAAAAAACAGAGATTTTGTATCAAATAACTTTATCAGAGAGAAACAAAGTCAGAAAATGGTCGATATTGTAGAGAGACTATTACAGGAGAAATAAATGAATATATTGGTCACCGGTGGTGCCGGTTATATAGGCAGTCATGTCGTCAAGCAGCTTGGAGAACAGACATCGCACAATATCACAGTACTGGACAATCTGGTGACAGGTTTCAGGGAAGCGGTATTATATGGCGATTTTATTGAAGCCGATTTGAGTGATTTTGATCAGATTGCAAAAATTATGAGAGAGGGCAAATACGATGCGGTCATTCATTTTGCTGCCAGCCTGGTGGTTCCGGAGAGTGTCTCAAATCCATTGAAATACTATCTTAACAATACGGCAAATACTGCCAATCTGATTAAACAATGTGTCGAAAACGGTGTCAAAAATTTTATCTTCTCCTCGACTGCCGCAACGTATGGTGAACCTGCTCCTGATGAAGTTCCTGTGACAGAAGAGAGTCGAACTGCTCCGATCAATCCCTATGGGAGCAGCAAGTTGATGAGTGAAACAGTACTCAAAGATACGGCGTTTGCGTATGAAGATTTCAACTATATCGCTTTGCGTTATTTCAATGTTGCAGGTGCCAGTGTTGACGGAAAAATCGGTCAGTCTACCAAAGATGCGACACTTCTGATCAAGGTTGCGGCAGAAGCAGCACTGGGCAAACGTGAAAAAATGTATATTTTTGGTGATGACTATCCAACTCCTGATGGGACATGTATCAGAGATTATATTCATGTGGAAGATCTGGCGGCAGCACATATCAAAGCACTTGACTATCTGCAGGAAAAAGAGAAAAGTGGTGTTTTCAACTGTGGTTATGGGCATGGATTCAGTGTCAAAGAGGTTCTGGAGACGATGAAAAAAGTAAGCGGAGTTGATTTTCCGGTTGAAATCAAAGAGCGACGTCCGGGTGATCCTGCAATTCTGATTTCCGACAATACCAAAATCAGAGAAGAGATGGGATGGACACCACAATATGACGATCTCGAACTGATCTGCAAAACCGGACTGGAGTGGGAAAAAAAGATATGAAAAAAGTGATGCTGGTCTTCGGAACACGACCTGAAGCGATCAAAATGGCACCTCTTGTCAAGGCATTTGAAGCGGATAAAGATTTTGAAACGATCGTCTGTGTCACGGCACAGCACCGTGAGATGCTCGATCAGGTACTCGACCTTTTCGAGATAGAGCCGGATTACGACCTCAATGTCATGAAACCGGGACAAAATCTTTATGAAGTGACCAGCAATATTCTGCTGGGGCTCAAAGAGGTACTGGAAGAGGCGAAACCTGATGTTGTTCTGGTGCATGGAGATACGACGACGACACTTGCGACTTCTCTGGCAGCCTTTTACCAACAGATAGCGGTAGGACATGTGGAAGCAGGGCTTCGTACAGGAAATGTCTACTCTCCCTGGCCGGAAGAGGGAAACCGTCAGGTCACAGGTCGACTGGCAACCTACCATTTCGCACCAACGCAGGAGAGCCGCGCTAATCTTTTGAAAGAAAATGTCGATATAGAAAATGTCATCGTCACAGGCAATACCGTGATCGATGCGCTCGTAAGTGTAGGTTCAAAAATCAAAGATGATCAATCTTTAGAAGAGAAACTAAAAGATATTATTGCTCAAAAAGGGTATCGGGTAGATAAAGAGAGAAAACTCGTGCTTGTTACAGGGCATCGCAGAGAAAATTTCGGACAGGGTTTTCTGAACATATGTGAAGCACTCAAAGAGGTGGCCAAAGCACACCCGGAAGCGGATATCGTCTATCCGGTGCATTTGAATCCAAATGTGCAAAAACCGGTTAAAGAGATCCTTTCGGATGTAGATAATGTCTATCTGATTGATCCGCTCGATTATGAGCCCTTTGTCTATCTGATGGATCATGCCCATTTTATCCTCACTGACAGCGGTGGGATACAGGAGGAGGCACCGAGCCTTGGAAAACCTGTACTGGTCATGCGTGATACGACAGAGCGTCCTGAAGCACTTGAAGCGGGAACTGTCGAACTCGTTGGAACGGATAAAGAGCGCATTATTGAAGCTTGCAACAGACTTTTCAATGATGCAGTAGCTTACGAAGCGATGTCGAAATCACACAATCCTTACGGGGATGGGAAAGCATGTGCGCGAATCGTAGCGTTTTTAAAGGAAAAATAGATGAGTAAGCAAAAGATTTGTGTTATGGGACTGGGGTATATTGGATTACCCACTGCTTCACTTCTGGCAAACAGAGGATATCAGGTGCATGGCGTAGATGTTGTGCAGGAGACTGTAGATATTATCAACCAAGGTAAAATTCATATCGTCGAGCCTGATCTGGATACTTTTGTACAATCTGCTGTCAATTCTGGAAATCTTGTAGCAGATACGAAACCGACAGAGGCGGATATCTTCATCATTGCGGTACCGACGCCCTTCAAAGCCAATCATGTACCCAATGTCGATTATATCGTCGCTGCTACGAAGAGTATCGCTCCGTATGTGAGAGAGGGTAATATCGTGATCCTGGAGTCTACTTCACCTGTAGGTACGACCGATTTGATGGAAAAGACGCTCAGAGAAGAGGGTGTGGATACTTCGAAAATCCATTTTGCACACTGTCCTGAGAGGGTCCTGCCCGGCAAAATCATGCATGAACTGGTACACAATGACAGAATTGTTGGGGGTACGACACCGGAAGCGACACGTGTGACCGCTGATTTCTACAAGTCATTTGTCAAGGGTGAAGTCCTGCAGACAGACGCGCGAACTGCCGAGATGGCCAAATTGACTGAGAACAGTTTCAGAGATGTCAATATCGCTTTCGCCAATGAGCTCTCCATTCTCTGTGACAAATTCGGTATCGATGTCTGGGAGTTGATCGAACTGGCAAACCGACATCCGCGTGTAAATATTCTCCAGCCTGGTTGTGGTGTCGGCGGACACTGTATCGCAGTCGATCCATGGTTTATCGTCGATGCGGCCAAAGGAGACGCCAGACTGATCAAAACGGCACGAGAAGTCAATGACTATAAATCGGAGTGGGTGGTTGAAAAAGTGAAGAATGTCGCCCTGACATTTGAAAAAGAGAAGGGCCGCAAACCCAAAGTTGCATGTATGGGACTGGCGTTCAAGCCCGATATCGACGATTTGAGAGAGTCTCCGGCACTCTATATCACAAGAAGACTGGTAGCGGACAATATCGATGTTTTGGCAGTAGAGCCAAATATCCAAACTTTTGATGAATTTCCGATAGTGGATTATCGCAAAGCGATTGAAGAGGCAGATATCATCGCATTTTTAGTCAGCCATAAAGAGTTTAAAGATCTTGAAATTGATGCGGATAAAAAGATATTGACATTTTGTAAGCTCGATGTGAAGCAAAAAGTTCCAGTTGCGTAATTTTGTTGAAAACACTGAAGGATAGATATGCTTTTTAGGTTCATCAGAGATCTGGCACTCTTTTTACTGGTCTTTGGTATCATCAATGATGACTTCGTGGTCGATAAAGTGGCCGGAGAAAATGCACTCAAAATTATTCTGGGCTTTTTCCTGGTAGTTTATGCCAAAGATATTATAGTCGCGATGCTGAGTCCTAAAAATAGCGTTATGAAGTTTTTTTATCTTTTGGTGTTTGTTTTTGGTGCTGTTTCGTTACTAAATGTCTTGTTTGAAGTGATCACACTGACTCAGGCCCTCTTTGTTATGATCCCGATGCTGACTATATTCGTTTTTGTCAGCTACTATGACTCCTTCGAGAAGCTTCTTTATTTTGTCTGGGCAAGTGTCGTTGTCTCTTCCATCATACTCGTATTCAGTGAGCCTATCAGCCAATGGACATTCAGGCGTACCGGTGGTACAGGCGATCCAAATGAGTTTTCGAGCCATATCCTGGTGGCGATGGCAATTACCGTCTATCTCTTTTATAAAAACCGCAATCATTTTTTCCTGTGGCCTTCTTTGGGGCTTTTTTCCTATGCGTTGTTATATGCAGGGTCAAAATCCGCTTTTTTGACACTGGCTTTCTTGGTTACATTTTCCATCCTCGTCAAGTTTAGATTTTTGCTCCGACAACTATTCTCTTTGAAGGCAATCGTAGCGATTTTAGTAATCGGCTTTGGTCTCTATATGCTCGATATTACACAATCGACTGCCGTACAGGGACTGGAAGAGAGAGCACAGTCCAGTGGAACGGCGAAAACAAGATTCGTTTCCTGGAACGCGGGTATACGCATGGCACGTGATAACTTTTTTACCGGTGTCGGTGCAGAACAGTATGAAAAACATGCGCGTGAATATGCGACGGATTTTATTGCCGAAGGCTCTTTCGCGCCACACAATTTTTTGATCAAAATGCTTGGAGAGAACGGTATTTTCCCATTTTTGGCACTGTTAGCCTTTTTGTTTGTACTTTTTACATATAAAATCAAAACGATATTGTACAGCGATTATTTCTGGATCTACATAGCTGCACTTTCAACGATTTTGATGGGCCTGACACTGTCGATGACATACGAGAAGTATTTTTGGCTCTTTTTGGGGCTCTTGTCGCATGTGACTCTGGTTGTATGGTCTGAAGAGGAAGGAGAGAGTGATGAAGATCATGCATATCCTGCCTAGCCTTTATACCGGTGGGGCTGAAAAATTTTGTATCGATATCTGTAACGAGCTCTCTAAAAATCCCGAAAATGAAGTCTACCTCTGCTCATTGGAAAAGTTGAATGAGAGACAGCAGATCATGTACAAAAAGATCGACAAAAAAGTCCATTTTTTATCGATGAACAAGGTAGGAAAACATCCAACATTGATGTTTGACATTTATAAGATGCTCAAAGAGATCCGGCCGGATATTACCCATACCCATCTGCGCGCGCAGGTCTATGCCGCGTTTGGCCTCATCGCCAATCAAATACCCAATATTCACACAGTACATAGCCTCGCCTATAAAGAGACTACTGCAGGTAAACGTAAATTTTATGCATTGTTATATCGATATTTCAATTTTACGCCGGTCTCGATCAGTACAGAAGTTTTGAAGTCTGTGCAGAAAGAGTACGGAGAAGTGTATAACATCCAGATAGACAATGGCGTCCAGAGACTCGAGGCAACATCTTTGATCGAGGAGACAAAACAGGAGATTGCAGCTTTGAAAAAAGCGAACGACTCAAAAATCTTTGTCAATATCGGACGTGTCTATCCGGTCAAAAATCAAAAATTGCTTATTGAAGCGTTTGACTCTCTTTTAGATGAGGGTGTTGATGCACATCTTTTGATTATCGGTTCCCGGAAAATTGTTCCCGAATATGCCAGAGAGTGTGAAGCGATGGTGCGCCATCCCGAAAATATTCACTTTTTGGACGAAAAGAGCAATGTTTCCGACTACTTGCTAAATGCCGATGCTTTTTGTCTATCATCCAGTCATGAAGGGATGCCTATGACGATACTCGAAGCGATGTCGATCGGGTTGCCCACTATCGCGACTCCGGTCGGCGGTATTCCGGATATCATCGAAGAGGGAAAAAACGGTTTTCTGGCCAACGATCTCACTCCCGACAGCTATCTGAAAGCGATGCAACGTTTTCTCTCGTCCGAAAGTCTGGATAAAAAGCATATTATTGATACATTTGACAAAAATTATTCTATTGAAATTACGGCACAAAGATATTACGATCTCTACAAACAGAAACTTCAAGACCGATGAAACTGAAACAACTTGGCGTCTATTTTCATACACTGCGGTATATGAAAAGCAAGCAGATACGATACAGGCTTTACTACGTCTTGCGCAATCGCATCAGAAAAATGAGACACTACCGGCCCCCTTTATTCAGGAAAGCAGAAGGTGTATCGGTGCAAATGCAAGCGTCTATACCTGCGGAAGAGAGTTTGAAAAAGGTTTCAAATGAGGGATACCGGTTTACTTTCCTCAATCTGCCCCACACATTTGCGAGTATCGATACCATCGACTGGAACTTTTCCGGTCACGGTAAACTCTGGACATATAATCTCAACTATTTCGATTTTTTGAATCAACCTGGTATGGAGAGCAAGACGGGTATGGCTTTGATTGAAGACTTTATTGCAAAAATCGAAAAAAGCAAAGATGGTCTCGAGCCTTTTCCTATCGCACTCCGTGCTATCAACTGGATCAAATTTTTAAGTGATCATGCTATACAACATCCTACAACAGAGAGTTCACTCCGTGCCCAGTACGATATTCTGATGGACAATCTGGAGTACCATCTCCTGGGCAACCATCTGCTGGAAAACGGTTTTGCCCTGCTGTTTGGAGGGTACTATTTTGCCGATAGCGGATTGTTTGCAAAAGCGAAAGAGATCCTGACAGAGGAACTTCAGGAGCAGATTTTACCGGACGGTGCACACTTTGAACTCTCACCGATGTACCATCAGATCATGCTCTACAGGGTGCTGGACTGTTACAATCTCATGCAAAACAATCAACAGTTCTCAGAACCGGACCTGATGCAGCTTCTCAGAGTGAAAGCCTCTTTAATGCTGGGCTGGCTGGAGAATATCACATGTCAAAACGGTTCGATTCCACATCTGAACGATTCTGCCGACGGTATCGCCCCGACGACTTCACAACTCCTTGCTTATGCCAAAAGATTGGATATCCCGATAGAAAAGCGGCCTTTGCGGGAGAGTGGTTATCGAAAATATGTCACGGATCGTTACGAGCTGGTCGTAGATGTAGGAAATATCGGTCCTGATTACATTCCCGGACATGCACACAGTGATACGTTCAACTTTGAACTCTCTGTCGCAGCGCAGCCTTTTATCGTCGATACGGGCATCAGTACGTATGAAAACAATGCGAGAAGAAAACTCGAACGCTCTACCAGGGCCCATAACACAGTGATGATCGACGGGTTGGATCAGTCAGAAGTATGGTCGAGTTTTCGTGTCGCCAGAAGGGCACGGATTGTTCAGTTACAGGAGCTTGAAAAGAGTATCCGTGCTACGCATGATGGATATGCCCGAATCGGTGTGCTGCATACAAGACAATTTGAGATGAGTGACAGAAACATAAAAATCAAGGATATTGTAGAATCATCTAATGCACAGTCTCATGAAGCGGTGGCATTTTTGCATTTTGCACCGGAAGTGGAGATTACTCTCAATGAAAAGAATCAAATCATCACAAAATATGCATATTTGACTTTTGAGGGTTTAAAAAGTTTAAAAATTGTCGATATTCATATTGCAAAAGGGTATAACCATCTGGTGAAATCCAAAGGAGTCAGGCTCAGCTTTGAAAAGGAGCTGGAGACTTTAATTGAATTGGCAGTATAAAATAAAAATTATATTTTTAATTTTTATAAAGTAAATGTTAATATATTTAATTATACAATAATTACGTAAGCTTTATTTAAATTATATCGCTTTCGTATGTGTAATGTTGCAAGTAAATTGTGTTAAAAGTTAAATAAATATTTACCTTTTAATTTTAAAATAATATTTGTCTTGTATAATAAAATTAATAAAAAAATATCAAAGGTATTAAATCATGAGATCTAAACATCTGACAGCAGCATCACTGGTAATGGTCACGGTATTGATGAGTGGTTGTAGCGGTAAGTCCAAACAGTATGTTTTGTTCAATGACAATCAGAAACTTGCAAACTGCACAACGGATTTGAACAATAATCTGACGAACGCACATTACGAATACAAAATCATGCCGAACAACAGGCTCTCAATTTTGATTTTCAATCATCCTGAACTCAGTACAAGAGATGTTCGTGCACAAGTGGCACCTGCCGATGAGCGTGGTGCACTGGTGGCCGGTGATGGTACGATCAGCTTGCCGTTGATCGGTGTAGTGCGTGTTGCGGGGCTAACTGAGCGTGAGTGTGCCGATCTGTTGACACGTGAATATGCCAGATATCTGAAAAACGCGCATGTCACCGTTGAAGTACTCAACAAGCGTGTGATTGTCCTTGGTGAGGTGAAACAACCCGGAAAAGTCGACATTATTGAAGATACGACCAATGTACTGGAAGCACTGGGCAGAAGTGGAGGACTTACCGACTACGCCAAGCGCGACAAGATTTTGATTATCCGTGGTACCGCACAAAAACCTGTTGTCAATACAATTGATCTTACTTCGGTCACTGCTCTGACAAGCGGTGGGTTGAGACTCTATCCAAATGATGTGATCTATGTTATGCCTAACGAAGAGAGACAGAGAAATATGTCGATCAATCAGGCGATGCCGGGTATCGATCTGGCAGCGAAAATTCTGGGTGTGCTCTATACAGGCAAATACCTGACAAATACACATCTGTTCAATGTTAATAATGCGGCCGATGCAAATGCAGCACCATATGTGCCGGCACAATAAGGGAAAGGGAACTAACGATGGAAAACAGAAAAAAGACATTGTCTAAACTCGAAGATGCAGCAGACATCAAGAAAGTACTTGCAATATTCAGTAAGAACAAGGCACTTAGCCTCTTTATCGTCTCGCTTTTCTTTATTGGCGGGCTCTTTTATGCCTACTTCACGCCGCCGGTATATGAAACCTATGCGACAATAGAGGTCAGCAACGACAATCTGGACCTCAGCCTTGATAATGTCGTACGTGGCGGTAACGTCAACAACGAAGCGACACTGATCGATACCGAAGTTGAAATACTCAAATCGAGATCACTGATTGAGAAAGCGCTGGAAGATGTAGGGTTTCAGATCCGATACTTCACCTTCAATAACTATAAACAGATTGAGCTCTACAAAGATACACCAATCAAAATCACAGAGTTGAAAGTTAAAAATCCGCTTGTATATGGTACGAAATTTGTCGTCGAACCGATGGGCGGAGATAAGTTCAAACTCTACGTCGATCATGGTGGTATTTTGAGTTCAGTCAAGAAATCCCTCTCTTCGCTTCTTGGGAAACAGTCTCATGAGTTACAGTTTTCAGGAGAGTTCACATATAACGAAAAGATCGACAACAGTTATTTCTCTATGGTTATTCAGAAAAAAGGAGAGCTGGCGAATGCAAAATATGCTTTTGTCATACTCAATAAAGATCGTGCTGTAGATGAAGTAGCCAAAAATCTGAGTGTCTTTCCTGTATCAAAAAATGGTTCAGTGATCAAGCTGATCTATCAGGACAGTGTGGCACAGCGGGCCAAAGACTTTCTCGATCATCTGGTAGACAAATACCTCGAACAGAGTGTCCAGAAAAAGACTTCCAAGGCCTCGACTGCGCTTGGTTTCGTTAACAAACAGCTGCTCGAAGTGAGTAAAAAACTTCAGGAAGCGGCGATCAAACTGGAGAACTTTAAAGAAGAGAACAATCTTGTAGACATCAAGACAGAGTCTCAGGTGATTTTGACAAATCGCAGCCAGGTCAAAAGAGAACTGGAGAAAGTCAAAGTCCAGGAGAGTGCGTTCAATGCACTCTACAACGAGTTCAAAACCGGTAACTATGGTGCTGTCTCTTCCCTGGCCAAAGATTATCCGGTACTCGCTTCTTTGCTGGATGACCTGCAGAAAGCAAAGTCCAAAAAAATTGCGATGTTGTCCAAATTTACAGAAGAGCATCCCGATGTGCAAAAAGTTGACGAAGAGATCGATGATATTCGTATGGCGTTAGAGAGTGCTATCGAAAGTATCAGCGACTCGCTCAGTGAGAAGCGCAGATCACTCGAAGACACACTCTACAACAGTGAAACGACGCTGCTGAAGTTCCCTGAGAAAGAGCGTGAGCTTGCAGCCCTGGAGCGTAAATATAAAGTCCTCGAGCAGACTTATGAGTTCCTGCTCCAGAAACAGGCAGAGATGTCGATCAACAAGGCTTCGACCGTCTCCGGAAACAGAGTGCTCGATCGTGCAGTATTACCGACTAAACCAGTCAAGCCGAATGTTCCGATGATTTTATTGACGAGTCTGTTGCTTGGTTTCCTGACGGCGATGATCGTAGCCTACCTGAGAGAGTTGCTCGATGACAAGATTAAAACAAGAGAAGATATTGTCAGCAATACGAGAATTCCATTCTATGGTGTGGTTCCACAGGTCAAGGCTGCGGACAAGATGTTTACGATCGAAGATCAGCAATCGGTAGCGAGTGAAGCGCTCAGGCTGATCCGTACCAACCTGGAGTTCATTCCGACCGAGAACAAGAGTAAAGTGATCGTCGTCACCTCGACCGTGCCGGGTGAAGGTAAAACGACGATTGCGACCAACCTGGCAGCGGTATTCGGTATGAGTGACAAGAAGACGATCGTCCTCTCTCTCGATATGAGACGCCCGATGCTGCACAGGGTATTTGGTCTGACCAACAAGATTGGTATGAGTACTGTACTTTCCAAAAATAACACTCTCAAAGAGGTAATCTGGGAGCATAAAAAGATCAAAAATCTTGATATCATCACATCGGGACCGATTCCGCCAAATCCTTCCGAACTGATGCAGTCGGGCAAAGTGGACAAGATCATCGAAGAGCTGCGTAAAGAGTATGACTATATCATCATCGATGCACCGCCGATGGGTATGGTCACTGATGCATTGCTGCTGATGAAGCTGGCGGATATTTCGCTGATCGTTTTCAGATCCGAATATTCTGAGAAAGAGTATCTGAAATCACTCGAAGATATGGTAAAATCATATCAGATTAAAAATGTTGGTATCGTACTCAATGCAGTAAAGCCTAAGAATATGTCTCAGAGCTTTTTCAAGTACAGTTATACCTATAAATAAGAGACAAATCTAAAAAGGGGAGAGTCAGGTGGTTGAAAATATAGATGTTCTGTTAACTTTCCTGGTCTCACTCTTTTTTACATACAGTATCACAAAACTTTCAGCGAAGATGGGGATGATCGATGTCCCCAACGAACGCAGCGCGCACCTCAATCCCATTCCCAGGGGGGCCGGTGTCGCGATATTTCTCGCCTATTTTTTAGTCTTGCTCTGCTGCTACACCTCCCTGGCCATGCAATATAAAGGTTTTATACTCGCATCACTGATTATTTTCGTGATCGGTGTCTATGACGACAATCGGGGCGTGGAACCGAAAGCAAAATTTATCGGCATCACCATTGCGACACTGCTGATTTTTTTTATCGATGGTTTGAGAATCGATACACTTGGAGTCTGGTTTGGACATGAAGTGACGTTACCATTGTTTTTCTCCCTGATCGTGACCATCATCGCCGTTGTCGGCTTTACCAATGCACTCAATCTCATCGATGGCCTGGATGGCCTCTCCGGCAGTGTATCGATCGTCATCTTCGGAGCATTTTACTATATCGGACTGGTGTATCATGATGCTTTTATCATGACGGTTTCTTTGCTGATGATTCCGGCGATTGTCGCTTTTCTCTTTTTCAACTGGCATCCGGCAAAGATATTTATGGGAGACAGTGGCTCACTGGTACTGGGTTTTACGATTTCTGTCGTGGCGATCAAGTCGATAGCGTATATCAGTATCACCTCCGTACTCTTTCTGACGGCAATCCCGATTATCGATACACTGACTGTGATGATACGCCGTATTCAGCGTGGGCTTTCCCCCTTCAATCCTGACAAAACGCATCTCCACCATAAAGTATTACGCTGGAAAGGTGGTGTAGACAATGCCGTTGTAATCATTGTTCTCATTCAGCTGGTCTTTTCGATTATGGGGCTGGCACTGAGACGTCAACCGGACAATATCGTATTTTTTATTTTCGCGATCATTTTGATTCTCGCCTTCGCTTTTCTGGACGAGCGTGCAGTAGCAAGAGAACGTACCATCATTACGAAAATACGTAAAGCAGGTGTGACGTTTATTAAGAAACACCTCAATAAATATATAATTTTTCCGGTTCTGATACTCCTGATCGTTTGGGTGATTGCGATCAAAATGGGATGGCTCTGAGTCCACTTTCCCCGCTTTTACAAAACATTTGTTATACTGAGTAACAGTTATTTATATGAGGACAGAGAATGGTCTATGAACATGAGATCCCTAATCTCACGAGGCTCTATTTTGGCAAGAGTGCTTTGCAAAAAAGAGAGATAGAAGCGGTTGCGAGCGACCTGCTTTTTCGCAAAGGATACGAAGAGATCGTCACACCGATGCTCTCCTATCATCAGCATGAAGCGCTGGACGAGAAAGAGGTAATCCGTTTTTCCGACAGTCAGAACCATATCATCACCCTGCGTGCTGACAGCACAATCGATGTTGTACGTATCATCACCAAGCGGTTGGGGCGTAGTGTGGCCCAAAACAGATGGTTCTATATCCAGCCTGTTTTCCGGTACCCTTCACAGGAGCAGTATCAGATCGGTGCAGAATGCATCAACGAGACGAATCTGTCAGTCAGTATCAACGACAGTACCGAGATCCTGGAGCGCTTGCAACTCAAGCCGCTTCTGCAAATCTCTAATATCAATATCCCGAAATTGATTACAGAGAAGCTGGGGCTGGATCTGGAACTGTTCAAGAGTGCCAATCTCGAAGAGATTCTAAAACTCGATATTCCATGGCTGAGTAAGCTGGCCTATCTGCAGGATGCGGAGAGTATCGATGAGGTGATGGATGAGGTGGATGAAGAGTTACAGTTTGAGTTGGGCAAGATCAAATTGCTCGTCTCTCAGATCAGTTACGAAAACATAGTCATCGCACCGCTCTATTATGCGAAAATGCATTATTATGACAACCTCTTTTTTCGCTATATCGCCGGCAATGCGACGCTGGGGATGGGTGGCAATTACAGATACGAAGGGGTCGACTCCATCGGATTCGCACTCTATACGGACAATATCATAGAAGAAATGAGAAGCTAATGGTAAAAGAATTGAAAGCAGATTTGATAGTAGGTCTTCAGTGGGGAGACGAAGGTAAGGGCAAGATTGTTGATCATATGGCGCAGACACATGATGTCGTCTGTCGTTTCGCCGGAGGGCACAACGCCGGCCATACGATCGTCGTCGAAGGAAAGAAATATGCACTGCATCTGATCCCCTCCGGTGTGCTCAATCCAAAAGCGATCAATATCATCGGAAATGGCGTGGTCCTCAGTCCCGAAAATCTGATCGACAAAGAGCTCAAACAGTTCGAAGATCTCAAAGGCAGACTCTTCATCAGTGACAAAGCGCATCTGCTGTTTCCCTATCATGCCATGATCGATCAGGGCAAGGAGAAACTGCGCAAGAAGGCGATTGGAACGACCGGCAAGGGTATCGGACCTGCCTATGCGGACAAGATCCAGCGTACGGGCCACAGGGTAGGGGAGCTGGCACATCCCGAAAAGCTGGCGGAGAAGATCTTGCACTACTTTGAAGACAACAGTGTGCTCTTCGAAGCGATGGAGATCGAAACCCCGTCCAGAGAGCAGCTACTGGCGGATATCGCCCGTTATAAGGAGCAGCTTGATCCCTACATTACCGATACGACCAAATTGCTCTGGGAGTGCCTGGATGAGGGGAAAAAGGTACTTCTGGAGGGTGCACAGGGAACAATGCTCGATATCGACCACGGCACCTATCCCTATGTTACCAGTTCCAATACCGTCAGCGCGGGTGCATGCACGGGTCTGGGACTCAATCCAAAAGATATCGGAAAAGTGACAGGTATTGCTAAAGCTTATTGCACCAGAGTCGGTAATGGTCCGTTTCCAACGGAAGATCTGGGTGAAGCAGGTGACTTGATTGCCGAACGGGGGCATGAGTTCGGTACGACCACGGGACGTAAGCGTCGGTGTGGCTGGTTCGATGCTGTGGCAGCCAGACATGCTTGCAGGCTCAACGGTTGCGATCAGATCGCACTGATGAAGCTGGATGTTCTCGACGGCTTCAAAGAGATCAAAGTCTGCGTGGCGTATGAGTTTGAAGGTAAACGGATCGACTATGTTCCTTACGATCTGGAATATGTTACCCCAGTTTACGAAACTTTCGAAGGGTGGGATAGGGTAGAAGGCATCCGTGAATACCGTGAACTTCCCAATGCGGCCAAAGCGTACATCAAAGTGATCGAAAAGCTTACCAGTACCAAAGTGGGCATTATCTCTACCAGCCCCGATCGCGCGGATACGATCGTCGTTTAAGAGCTTATGAAGACAAAATTCTCGGAACTTTTGAAAGTCAGAAAACAAAAAGTCTCCGAGATTGAGCGTAAACTGGCATCGATTCGGGCTCAGAAAGCGCAGACACTAACGGAAATAGCAGAGATAGACTCGCAGATTCAACACTTCAAGATACCCGAAAGCGGTGATTTCAATGCCATGCGTATGGCATTTGCACAAAAAGATTATCTTTATCGCGATAAACCCCAAAAAGAAAATATGTTAAAATATTATGATCAAGAGATCAATAATATAAATATTCTTTACAAAGAAGTCTCACTTGAGTATGAGAAGATCAAACATCTGAATGCTCTGGAGAGAGAGAAGATATTGGAAGCACAAAAAAGAGAGGAAGCCAAACGGCTCGATGAGATTGCAGGACAGCTCTTTTTGCGTAAACAGAAAGGAACCGTTTGAAGTCAGTTATAGTTATCATTACACTGCTGACAGGTATGACTTATGCGAAAGATCTGGTCGACTGCAATGCTGTATTTGAACAGCGCAAAGGGGAGATACTCAGAGAGCTCGACCGACTCGATGAGGAGCAGCAGGCATTCGAGATCTACAAAGAGGCACAGCTCGATCTGATCGCCAAAAAGGAGAAGAAACTAGCGCAGAAACTGGCCGAAGTCAACGCCACGCTGCAGAAGGTGACTGCAACAAAAAAGGAGATCCTGGAGCTCTACGAAAAGAACAAAAAGCTGCTCGAAGAGATCAAAAAAGCCAAAGACGACAAGATCACCGCCTCCTATCTGAAGATGAAAGATTCCAAAGCTGCAGCCATTTTAGATGCGATGCCCCGCACGGAAGCAGCCCGTATTCTTTTCAACCTCACTCCCAAAAAGATCGCGAAAGTTATGGCCAAGATGGATCCCGATATTGCATCTGAAGTAACTGCCCTTTTGACCAAGGGACCGCCGTTCGATCAGAACCTGACCAAATAATTCACTCTTTACTAAAAATTTGCTACACTAGAAAATTATAGCAATCGAAACCTTTGCGGAATTTGTTCGAGAAACAAACGATGCAGCGGATTGCATCCAAAATATTACTACACGAAGGCACTCTGATGAAGATAAGATTACCGCATGCGCCTTATATCGCCCGAAAAATCGCTATCGATCTGCTCAACTCCGGGTATGTCACATTTACCGAAGGCGTCGATATCGTGGCACAGAAAGCCGAAGAGGTATTGACAGAAGATCTGAAAAAAGAGCTGGCACTCGAAGAGCGTGTCAATGAGATACTTGAAGAGAACGAAGATGAGATGGAGTTCATGCGTGTAGACAGGCGCAATATGTTCTGGCTCGTCAAAAAGAAGATGGCCAGAGAGTATGATGTGATCCTCTCTTATGAAGATCGCTTCAACAAAGTGGCACATGAGATCCTCGACAAACTCTACGATGAAGACCTGATCAACTACAGTGTCAGTGAAAATGTCGTCAAAAACGTCATCTATACCGCTATCGAGAATTATATTCAGAGTTTCGAGGAGATCGAAGACAATGTTATCGAAAAAATCGACAAAATGCAGCGTAAGCTGATTCCCGGAACCGACGAGTACAATGTCGTATTTGAGCGACTCTACCGTGAAGAGCTGCGCAAGCGAGGGATGATGTAATGAAAAAACTTTCCAAAATATGGCTCTGTCTGGAGGATGGTACCTATATCGAAGCGAAGAGTTTCGGTTTTGAAGGGACCAAAACCGGTGAGATCGTCTTCAATACTTCGATGAGCGGCTATCAGGAGATCATGAGTGATCCCAGTTACGCCGGACAGTTCGTCGTCTTTACGATGCCTGAAATCGGCAATGTCGGTTGCAACCTTGATGATATGGAGAGCAGAGAAGTCTACAGCAGCGGTGCCATCGTCAGAAACTATCAGGAACGCTTCTCGAATTTTCGCGGCGAAGAGTCACTGGGCGATTTTCTGAAAGCACATCAGAGTCTTGGTATCTGCGACATCGATACCCGTTTTTTGACGAAACTGATTCGTAGCAAAGGGCCGCAGATGATGATCGCCTCGACTGAGATCTCTGACAAAGAGAGGCTTCAAGAGATGCTGGCCGATGCGCCTCGTATCGAAGAAGTCAATTATATCAAAGAGGTCAGTACGAAAAAGGTCTATCAGCATGAGAGTGGCAGCTGGGATCCTCTTAATCAGTGTTATAGTGACCCGATCTCTCTGGGAAAGAAGATTGTTGTTATCGATTTTGGCGTCAAGCGAAATATCCTCAACGAATTACGGCAGACCGGCCTTACTGTCGAAGTGATACCGCATGATTTCGACGTACAGCACCTGATCGAACGCTATCAAAAGCGTGAGATCGCAGGTGTCTTTCTCTCCAACGGTCCGGGCGATCCGTTGATCCTCACCGAAGAGGCTGCCAAGATCAAAGAACTGATCGATGCCAGAGTGCCGATGTTTGCCATTTGCCTGGGACATCAGCTTCTTTCCATCGCTCATGGACACAAAACTTATAAACTCAAGTTTGGTCAGCATGGCGGCAATCACCCTGTAGCGAACCAGAGCACAAAAAGAGTAGAAATTACGGCGCAGAATCATAACTACAATGTCCCCGATTCTATCTGCGACATCGCGACGGTAACGCATATCAACCTTTTTGATCAGACGATCGAAGGGGTGCGTTACAATGACGAACCGATCTTTTCGGTGCAGCACCATCCTGAAGCGAGTCCGGGGCCGCATGACAGCAAATATATCTTTGAAGAGTTTGCCCGAAGCCTTTGAGGGCAAGCGTCTATGCTGCTGTCAGGAACACTTTCGACTGACGGGCAACAGTGACGATCCCAGCATCGATAGCAGGACATATCCGATAAAGAAATAGAGTCCCGTTTCGACCCTGAGACTGGTATGTATATCCTGTTTGGTAGAAAAGAGCACTACGAGTAGCGCCACGATAAAAACATCAGCCATCGACCACTTTCCGATCTTTTCGATCACTTTGACACTCCCTCTGCCAAATCCCGTCTCTTTGAAAAATCCGTACATGATGATCAACAGTGATTTGAAGAGCGGTATCAAAACGCTGAAGAGCAGTACCAGTATACCGATTAGATAGTTGGATTGCGCAAAGAGTTTGGTGATGGTCCCCAAAAGTGTCTTACTCTCATAGGAGAGCGTCACTTCGCCCAATATCGGAAAAATTTTGTAGACGGTCATCACCACCAGTGGTGTAAATAGTGCGCTTATCAGGCTGATTAACGCGGTAATACCGATAAAGATGACAAAGAGCTCAAAATCGAGCAGATAAAAGAGGAGCGCAAAGAGTGTGAATGTGGCGAAAAAATAGTAAAGATAGCTGATACTTTTACGGTGCAAAAGTGCTGCTTTGTTCTCCAATGCCTCTATCTTTGCCTCATTTTTGGAATAGTTGGCATAGAGACCGATTGTCAGATCTTCCAAAATTTTATCGATTTTTTTCTGTACTGTTTTGCTGGTATCGCTTTCGGCAGATATCTGTTGGGTTAACAGGACAGAGTCTCTCTCCGTATCGTACGTTTTATAAGCGATAAATATGAGTGTTGAGATGACTAATAACAGAAGGATATATTTCAGTGAGGAACTCATGGGTGAGCCTTTGGAGAGTATGCCACAGCCGCGCGATCGCGGCCGGGCAGAGGGAAGAAGTGATTATCTTTTTGAGAACTGTGGACTTCTTCTCGCTTTTCTTTTTCCGTATTTCTTTCTTTCGACGACCCTAGCATCTCTGGTCAGCATACCCTGTGGCTTGAGGATTGCGCGGAACTCCGCATCGTAAGCGACCAGTGCTTTGGAGATACCGTGACGTACTGCGTCTGCCTGTGCAGAAACACCGCCACCTTGTGTCGTAGCGATAATATCGACAGACTGCTCCTGCTTCGTGAGGTTCAGCGGTTGCATGACACGCTTTTTCAGCAGATCGAGACCGCCGAGCCACTCGTCGAGGCTCTGACCGTTGATGGCCATTTTACCGCTTCCTGGCTTGAGCCATACTTTTGCAATTGCCGTTTTTCTTTTTCCTGTAGCGTAGATTTTAGACATTATTTCGTACCTTTTGATTTACTTACTTGGGCTGTGTGAGGGTGTTCGCTCCCTGCATAGACTTTGAGTTTTTTGAGCATCTCTTTACCGAGGTTGGTTTTTGGCAGCATACCTCTGGTACCGAGCTTGAAGAGTTTGGCAGGATTGTTCTGGAGCAACTCACCGAACTTCTCGCTTTTGACACCGCCAAAGTAACCGGTGTGTCTGTGATACATCTTGGTATCCATCTTGGTGCCGGATACTTCCACTTTGTCTGCATTGATGACGACGACATAATCACCGCAGTCAACGTTTGGTGTATAGTATGGCTTATGTTTCCCTCTCAGAAGCGTGGCGATCTCGGTCAAAACACGACCGAACTTCTTACCGCTTGCATCGATGACGATCCAGTCTCTCTCTACCTCATCGGCTTTTATCATTCTTGTTGTTTTCACAATCGTACCTTTTCAATTTTTATGAGAGGGGAGTGTAGTATATAAAAGCTTATAATTCACTTAAATTAAGTAATATTTAAGACCAAAGATGCAGAGAGTTCAATTCTGCGACGGTGTTAGCTGGCCGTTTTCGATCATGATGTTGACAATCGCCTTAAATACGGGTACGGCGCTTTGTGAAGCGAAGTAGCGTTTGCGGGTGGGATCGGGTTCGATCACCGTCACGCCGATCGTGTAGCGGTGTTCCGTATCGTTTGCGAAGCCGAAAAAGGAGCTGTTGTAGATGTTCTCATAAACACCCCTGACGGCGATCTGCGCGGTACCCGTTTTGCCGCCCACCTCGATACCCGGTGTGATGGCGGCCTTGCCGGTACCTTCGTTGACCGTTTTTACGAGGATGCTGCGCATCGTCTCGGCGACCTGAGGATCGAGTACCCGCTTGGCACGTTTACGGTAGATCTTTCGGATGGGGAGCGTGTGCGGGTCGTAAAACTCTCCGATCGTGGGTCGGAGTATGATGCCGCCGTTGTTGAAGGCGTTGTAGGCTTTGAGTAGCTGAAAGAAGTTGACCCGCATGCCGTACCCGTAGGAGGCGGTTGCTTTGAAGACGCTGTTTTCGAACTGATGGATGTTGGGGATGGAGCCGCTCAGTTCGTCGCTCAGATCGATACCGCTGGGACGGGAGAAGCCGAAGTCGCGCAACCCTTTGAAGAAGGAGATCGTATCGAGCAGGGCGGAGAGTTTCGCCATACCGATATTGCTGGAGTGGACGATGATATTTTCGGCACTCAGATAGTCGTAGCGGTGTTCGTCGGTGATGATCCGGTTGCCGAGCCGGTAGCGGCCGTTCTCGACATTGATGATATCATGCGGCCTGACGCCCCCCTCCTGCAGCAGCAGCGAGAAGGTGATCGCCTTCATAACCGATCCCGGTTCGAAGACGTAGCGGATGGCGGAGATGTTAGTTTTGGGGACATCCTCACTCGTGATGTGTCCCGGATTGTAGCGGCGTGAACTTGCCACGCTGAGGATGTTGCCGCTTTTGCTCTCCATCACTGCGGCGATGATCTCTTTGGCACCCAGCGACTCCCGGTAGCGGTCCAGTATCTCCTCGACCGCTTTCTGCAACTTGAGGTCGATGCTCGTGATAACGTCATAACCGTCGATACGCGTTTTCACTTCGCTGTGCTCATCCAGGATGATGTTCCCCCGCACGTCCCTGCGTCCCTCGATCAGGGTGTTCTGTATCCCCTCCAGCTGTTCGTTGTAGTACTTCTCCAGTCCGTAGATGCCCCGGACGGTCTGGTAGTTGTTCTGCAGGGACCTGCGGATAAACCCGATATAGGGGGAGAAGGTGTTTCCCAGCGGATAGTCCCGGTATTCACCCGTTTCGAAGATGCTGAGTCCGTGGTCGAGCGTGCGGCCGTGTTCGTCGGTATATTTGCGAAAGACATGGTAACGGTTCAGGTTGTAACGCAGCTGTTTGAGATAGCGTGCCGATTTGGAGTCGAGCCGGGTAGAGATGTTGACAAACCCGAAGTTGGACCGAAGCTTTTCCTTGATGTAGTAGGGGTCGAGATTGCTGAAGATCGCGAAGAGTTTGACGAAGAGGTCGAATTTGTCAGGATCGATGCAGCGTGTGTCGACCTGCGCGGTGTAGAGTTTGCGACTGGTGGCGATGGTGAAGCGGTTTTTGCTCAGTATCTCGCCGCGTATCGCCCGGTCACGTTCATGGGCATAGAGCCGCTGTTCGTCATCTTTGTGGGAGAGAATCCTGAAGAGGGCCCCGATCAAAATCGCGAAGAAGATAAGCATGATCGAAAAGATGATGGCGATTTTGATCTGTCTGTTTTCGGATGGATTCATGCATCCATTATAATCAATGAATGGTTAAGAGGACGAAAATCATCCGCACTTTCATGCAGATGATTTCATAACTTGAGTCCTTTGAAAAATGTGATTCACGAATAACATCTGCAGCGGAAGGGTCAAAATCTCACAGAGATTTTGGGGCCCCACCGTGAAGCCGTTTGAGTGAAGCGGCATTTTTCAGAGGATTATATTTGGGTTCGGAGAATCTCTTTGTAAGCGCTGAGGGCTTTGTTGCGGATTTCGAGCATCAGTTTCATACTGATCTCCGCCTTGTCGATGGCGATCGCCGCCTGATGGAGGTCTTTGACCTGACCGGTCGCGATATCTCTGAGTGCTTCGTCGCCTTTGATCTGCATGTCGTTCACTTCCCCCAGCGAGGCTTTGAGGATACTCAGAAAGTCGCCTCCCTGCCGGTTTTCATCGGAGGTTTGGGGTGTCTTGTTGTTGACACCGGCGATGGAGAGTGGAGATATAGATTGTAATGCCTGTGCCATTCAGTTATCCTTTCAACAGATCGATGGAACTTTGTGCCATCGTTTTCGTACTTTGGTATGCTGCGACGTTTGCCTGATAGGCCCGTGTCGCTTCTATTAAATCGGCCATTTCGATGACGGGATTAACGTTTGGGAGGGCGACATAGCCATTTTCATCCGCATCGGGATTGGTTGGGTCGAAACGTAATTTAAAGGGCGAGTCGTCCCGGATCACTTTGTCCACACGCACGCTCATCAGCGGCGGTTCGGGGAAGGGGGTCGCTGCGGGGTCGTCGATAGGGTTCTCGTCTTTGAGGTAGCCGGCCTCTTTCATCTTCTGTGAGAGGAGGTCGGAGAAGTCGACCGCTTTGAAGATCACTTCCCGTCTGCGGTAGGGGCCCCCTTCGTCGGTTCGGGTGGTGTTGGCGTTTGCGATGTTGGAGCTGATGAGGTTGATACGAAAGCGCTGCGCCGAGAGGCCGTAGCCGCGGATATCGAAACCGTTCAGACATGGCATCCGCCCGCTCTCTTACTCAGCAGTCGCTCAGATTGAACATTGTATGTTCCTTTTTTGCGGCTTCAAAAAGAGGCTCAGATCGAAGGGAGGATTTCGCGGAAAGTTTGCTTCGCAACCGCTATTCGCTACTTTTGTCCTCTTTTTGAAGCCGCAAAAAAAGAGCTGCCGGACTAAGTTCCGACTTTGATTTTATAAACCGTGGTTGACTTGGTTGGTATGTTTGTCAATTAAAAAAGAGGGCAAATCCTCCCGTTGGTCTGAGCCTCTTTTTTAATTGACAAACATACCTTATCACTTCCGTCTCTGTTTGTTGATAGTTATTTACAGTGCGTTACTGCACCTTACCGGAAGCATCGATGACACTTTTGAAGATCATCGCCTGCTTCTTGATCCCGTTGGTGAGCGCCTCGAACATAATGGCGTTCTTGCTCATCTCGGTCGACTCGATGTCGATGTCGACATTGTTGCCGTCGTTTCGCGTCGGGTGTGTGCCCCTGAAAAAGAGCTTCGCCCGTCCGCTCTCCCGCGCATCGATCGGGTCCAGATGCATGGGGTTTGTAAGTGCCATCTCGAGAACGGGACCTTCACTGCGAAGCGTCTGCGCCTCTTTGGCGAGCAGATCTTCGAAACGGATATCCCGCGCCCGGTAGTAGGGCGTGTCGACATTGGCGATATTGCCCGAGATCACCTTCTGACGCATCGCACGGAAGTCGAGCGCTTCGATCGCCAGCGGCAGTGATTTGCTGATATGCAGACCCAACATGACTCCTTGCTTGTCTTGATCGATTTGGAAGCAGCAAAAGCTATACCAAAATCAATAATTTCATCTTAGAGTAAAAAATTAAAATTATTTAAATAATTATAACATAAATATCCATTAACCAAAATTTTTGTAGAATCGAAATATCTTTCAGTCTAAGGTTTGATGGTTGCAGGCAGATAAAACGATCTTCTATGTCAGTGTCATATTAATTGCGCTGGGCATCATCTTTTCACTCTCACTCACCACCTTTGTCAGCCTCAACACCTACGGCAACGAGTTTCACTTCTTCATACGGCAGTTCGGGGTGGGGATCTTTTCGATCTTTCTGATCTGGGCGATATCGCAGCTCGATCCCGACCGATGGTTTCTGCCGCTTGGATTCGGGCTCTTTTTCATCTTCCTCTTTCTCATGACGGTAATGCCCTTCCTGCCCACGTCGATCGTCACCGAGATCGGTGGGGCCAAGCGCTGGATCAGGCTCGGGTTTCTCTCTCTGGCACCGGTTGAGTTTTTCAAGGTAGGCTTCATCGTCTTTCTGGCGTGGAGTTTTTCGCGCAAACTTGACGAAACACCCAAAACCCTCAAGGAGGAGTTCAGGGTCTTCTGGCCCTATCTGCTGGTGTTTGGTGTCGTCACCTATCTGATCGCCATCATGCAAAACGATATCGGGCAGGTGATCGTGCTTGCACTGGCACTGGTGGTGATGGGCTCGATGGCGGGGACGAGTACCCGCTTCTTTGCATGGACCATGCTGGGGATCATCGCGGTTGTGGTCTTTGCCATCGTCGGGTCCGAACACCGGGTTCTTCGGGTCAAGTCATGGTGGAGCAATATCCAGAATGTGGTCCTCTCCTTTCTCCCCGACTCCGTCGCGGCCAAACTGCGGGTTTCGGATGCCTACGAACCCTACCAGGTCTCCAATGCCTACGATGCGATCCAGCATGGCGGCCTCTTCGGAGTGGGGCTGGGCAACGGTACGCTGAAGCTGGGGTTCCTCTCCGAAGTGCATACCGACTTTATCCTGGCGGGAATTGCGGAGGAACTGGGGATGGTGGGTGTACTGGCGGTGGTATTGCTCTTTTTCATCCTGATCTACCGCATGCTCCGCATCGCAAACAGGAGTGAAAACAGGGTCTATTCACTCTTTGCGCTCGGTATCGCGATCATGTTCGCGACGACCTTCTTTATCAACAGTTTCGGTGTGACGGGGATTACACCGGTGAAGGGGCTGGCGGTGCCGTTTCTCAGCTACGGAGGCAGCTCTCTGATGGCGCATGCCGTGGCGATCGGTATGGTATTGATGATCAGCAAAAAGGTGAAGTATTGAAAAAGCAGATAGCGATTACGGGCGGAGGCACCGGCGGGCATCTGAGTATCGCGCGGGCGATTCGCGAAGAGCTCAACAGGCGCGGTATCAAACCGATCTTTCTGGGCTCGGCGACGGGGCAGGACAGGATGTGGTTCGGAGAGGACGAGGGGTTCGCTTCCCGACACTTTTTCGAGATCGAAAGCGTGGTCGACAAAGGGGCCGTCGGCAAACTCAAAAGTATGGCGAAGATCATCACAGCGGCGCGCGAAGCGGGAAGAATCTTCAAAGAGGAGGGGGTCGAAACGATCTTTTCGGTCGGAGGATATGCCGCAGCACCCGCGACACTCGCCGCGATCTGGCAGAGAAAAGTTTTCTACATTCATGAGCAAAACGCCGTCATGGGACGCCTCAACGCACTCTTCGCCCGCCGTGCCAACGCGATCTTCTCCGCCTACATGCAAGACTCTCCCGTCAAAGACTATCTCGTCAGCGAAGTCTTTTTTCGCAACGCACGGGTGCGTAAGGAGATCAAAACGATCATCTTCCTGGGCGGTTCACAGGGCGCCACCGCCATCAACGAGTTCGCCAAAAGTGTCGCACGCACCCTGCATGAGAGAGGGATCAAAATCATCCACCAGAGCGGCAACCGCGATCTGGAAGCGCTGCGAAAATTCTACGACGAAGAGGGTATCGATGCCGATCTCTTCGCCTTCGACAAAAAACTCTACCGAAAGATCGCGGAGGCCGATTTCGCGATCTGCCGTGCGGGCGCGGGCACGCTCTGGGAGCTGGCGGCATCGCAGCTGCCCGCACTCTACGTGCCCTATCCCTACGCAGCGGGCGATCACCAGTACTACAACGCCAAATATCTCGCCGACAAAGGGCTCTCTTTCGTCGTGCGGCAGGATGCCCTGACACCCGAACATCTGGAGATGGTGCTGGATGCGGATATCGCCCGCATGAGTGAGGGGCTCCGGGGTACCATCGCCCCCGACGGTGCCGCCAGAATCGTCGACTACCTCGGTTATTGACCGGAGCCGCAGTTTCGGGCTCCGGGCCGCTTTAAACTTATCACCGCACCAATAAACATACGTAAATTTTGATGCAGTGATTTTGTTCATAATCAAGGCAGATTTTCGTAGGACTAGCCGTAGCTAATGCAAGAAAATCTAATGCAGAGTATGGACAAAAGCACTGCACCCTTCGGGGAGCACGGGAAGAAGCGATCTGTATGCCAAAAAAACTTCGAATTAGCTACGGCTAGTCCTTCAGTTTTTTTGACACACATCTCACTCCTTCCCGTACTCTCAAAAATTATGTATGTTTATTGGTGCGGTGATAACGCCTTTTTAAATATTTTCAGATAAAATATCTCCAGTTTATAAAGGAATTGTTGATATGGATATTCGTAAAGCATTTTTGGACTATTTCGCAAGCAAGGGACACAAGATCTACCCGAGCGCTCCGCTGGTACCCGACGACCCGACTCTCCTCTTTACCAATGCCGGGATGGTGCCCTTCAAAAGCATCTTTACCGGAGAGATCCCCGTACCCAATCCGCCGCGTGCGGCGAGTTCGCAGACATGTATTCGCGCGGGCGGCAAGCACAACGACCTCGAAAACGTCGGCTACACCAACCGCCACCACACCTTTTTCGAGATGCTGGGCAACTTCTCTTTCGGCGACTACTTCAAAAAAGAGGCGATCGCCTATGCATGGGAGTTTGTGACCGAAGTGCTGGAGCTGCCGGTCGAAAAGCTCTGGGTCACCGTACATGAGAGTGACGACGAAGCGGAGGAGATCTGGAAGAAACATATCGCCGCAGACCGTATTATGCGTTTCGGTGACAAAGACAACTTCTGGCAGATGGGCGATACCGGTCCCTGCGGCCCCTGTTCGGAGATCTTCTACGATCAGGGTGCGGAGCATTTCCACTCTCCCGAAGATAAAATGGGCGGCGAAGGGGACCGCTTTCTGGAGATCTGGAACCTCGTCTTTATGCAGTACGAGCGTGACAGCGAAGGAAACCTGACGCCGCTCCCCAAACCATCTATCGACACCGGTATGGGGCTCGAGCGTGTCACGGCGATCAAAGAGGGGAAATTCAGCAACTACGATACTTCGCTCTTCATGCCGCTGATCGAAAAGGTCTCCGAGATTTCGGGCAAACCCTATATCTACGAAGAGGGGGCGAGCTTTCGCGTCATCGCCGATCATATCCGCGCGGTCACCTTTCTGCTCGCTCAGGGGGTCAATTTCGACAAAGAGGGACGGGGCTATGTCCTGCGCCGTATCCTCCGGCGTGCGGTGCGCCACGGCTATCTGCTGGGTATTCGTGAACCCTTCATGTATCGCCTGGTCGATACACTGGGCGAGATCATGGGTGAACAGTATCCCTACATCGTCGAAAAGGCCGACACTGTCAAAGAGCAGATCCGCATGGAGGAGGAGCGCTTCTTCAGAACGATCGCTTCGGGGCTGGAGCTCTTCGAGAAGGAGCTGGCAAAGACGGGTAAAACCTTCAGCGGCGAAGTCGCCTTCAAACTCTACGACACCTACGGCTTCCCGCTCGACCTGACGCAGGATATGCTGCGCGAGAAGGGGATCTCGGTCGACATCGAAGGATTCGAGAAGCTTATGAAAGCACAGCGCGAGCGTGCCAAAGCAGCCTGGAAAGGGAGTGGTGACGCCGCGGTCGAGGGCGATTTCAAAGCGCTGCTGGAAACATTCGGGACCAACACCTTTGTTGGCTACGAAACGACCGAATGCGATGCAAACGTACTGGCACTGCTCGATGCCTCTTTCAAGCGTGTCGAGAGACTGCCGGCAGGTGCCGAGGGGTGGGTGCTGCTCGATCGTACGCCGTTTTATGCCGAAAGCGGAGGACAGTGCGGCGATGTCGGCGAACTCGAAGGGATTGCGGAAGTGCTCGATACGAAGAAGTTTTTCGATCTGAACCTTTCTCGCATCAAAACCAAAGCTCCGCTGCATATCGGAGACAAGGTACATGCGAAAGTGGACGAGAGCCGTTTCGAGATTGCCAAGCACCACTCCGCGACACACCTGCTGCACAGTGCGCTCAAAAAGATCCTCGGAGAGCATGTCAACCAGGCGGGAAGTCTCGTCGAAGCGAACCGGCTGCGCTTCGACTTCTCGCATCCCAAAGCGCTGACGAAAGAGGAGATCGAAAAGATAGAAAACTATGTCAACGAAGTGATCGCCAGAGGGGTGCCGGTGCAGACCGAGGTGATGGCGATCGACGAAGCGAAGCAGCGGGGGGCGATGGCGCTCTTCGGTGAAAAGTACGGCGATGAGGTGCGTGTCGTCTCGATGGGGGAGGTGAGCATGGAGCTCTGCGGCGGTACCCATGTCGACAATGCGGCCAATATCGGCGCCTTTTTCATCACCCGTGAGAGCGGTGTGAGTGCGGGGGTGCGGCGGATCGAGGCGGTGGCGGGTCGCAGTGCGATCGAACTGGCCAAAGCGTATCGCGCTACGGTAGCGGCCGTCAGCGAAGCGGTCAAAAACAGAGATCCGCTGCTGGGGATCAAACGGCTCAAAGAGGAGATCGCGACACTCAAAAACGAGCTCAAATCCCTCGCACAGGGACAGAAAAAAGAGCTCCGTTTCGAAAAGATCGGCGACACCGAAGTCGCGGTCGAGATAGTCGAAGCGGGCGATATCAAACAGATGATCGATGAGATCAAGAACCAGAAACCCTCCGTCGCAGTCATGCTCTTTCAGAAAAAGGGAGACAAAGTGCTACTGGCGGCCGGTGTCAAAAACGCCCCTGTCAAAGCGGGTGAATGGATCAAAGCGATCGCACCGATCCTTGGCGGTGGTGGCGGTGGCCGTGACGACTTCGCGCAGGCGGGCGGCAAGGACGCATCGAAACTAAGCGAGGCGATCGAAGCGGCCGGAGCGTGGGTCAAAGAGGCGCTTCAGGGCTGATGTTGGGAGCGTTTTACGTCGATTATCTGCCGCTGATCTTTGCCGTGCATATTTTCAGTGCAATCATCTGGATCGGGGGGATGGTCGCGTTTTCGCTCACCGTCTACCCCTCCGTCATGCAGATACCCAACGAAAAGATGGCGGTGCGCACGTCGCTCAGGACGCTCAACCGCTTTTTCAAACTGCTCGTGCCCGTGGCGCTGATGTCGGGGATCAGCGGTTTTGTGATGGCGGGCGGGAAGGATTACGCCCATCAGGATCCGGTCATGTCTGTCGTGGTCACCTCCAAAGAGCTGATCTGGCTCTTTATGGTGCTTCTGTGGCTCTATGCATGGTACAAGATCAAAGAGGCCAGGGCACGCTGTCTGGCCAGTGACAGCGAGCATGCCAGAGACAATGTGAAACTGATCGCCCACTACATCTTCGGGATCGCGTCGCTGCTGGGATTTTGTGCGGTCTATTTCGGATATATTTTAAGGAGTGTATAGTTGGAGGCTTTGGGCAGACATATACTGGCGGAGTTTTACGAGTGTGACACCGACGCGATCAATGACGTCCGTCTGGTGGAAGAGACACTGCTGCGTTCGGCGAAGGAGGCGGGAGCGACGGTGATCGGCAGCTCTTTCCATCTCTTCGAACCCTACGGCGTCAGCGGTGTGGTGGTGATCAGCGAGAGCCATCTGGCGATTCACTCCTGGCCCGAATACGCCTATGCGGCGGTCGATATCTTCACATGCGGCGACGATGTCGACCCGATGGTGGCGTTTGACTATCTGAAGGAGCATTTCAGAACGCAAAACGCCACATATCAGATTGTCCAGCGCGGACAACTCGGTTTACCGACACTAGGAGGGAAGAGATCATGATACTGCTTGCTTCAAATTCGATGACACGTGCGGCACTGCTGGAGAAGTACGGAATCGCCTTCATCCAGAAAGGGTGCGATTTCGACGAGGAGCGGATCGAAGCGACTTCACCCAAAAACTTCGTTTATCAGGCGGTTTTGGGCAAATATGAGGTGTGTGAGAAGGAGTTCGGTCTCAATATTCCGATACTCGTGGCCGACACCGTCGTCACGGCAAAAGGGAAGATTCTGCGCAAGGCGCGGGACAAAGAGGATGCACGAGAGATTTTGCTCACGCAGAGCGGGGAGAAGGTTTCGATCGTTACCTGCATGAAGTATGTCTCCCACAAACTGACCCTGCTCGACATCTCCGCGACCGACTACTTTTTCAAACCGTTCGATCCCGACGATCTGGAAGCCTATCTGGAGAGCGGCGAATGGGAAGGCAAGGCGGGCGCTTGCATGGTCGAGGGCTTTTGCCGAAAGTATATCGACCGTGTCTACGGGCATGAGAGTACGGCGATGGGGCTTTGTGTGGAGAAGCTGCTACCGTTTCTGGGGTGATGATGTACGTACAGGAGCTGGAGGCGTTGCGCAAAGCGAACCGGTTTCGTGAGCGGCCGCTTTTCGACGAAGCGCTGACCGATCTCGCTTCCAACGACTACCTCGGGTTTGCTGAGGATAAAACACTCTTCGATACGGCAGTGCAGGCGGTCGAACAGTACCGCTATCATGCACCCCGCGCCTCCCAGCTGGTCAACGGCTACCATCCGCTGCATGCCGAGTTTGAAAAAGCGCTCTTCGATCTGAACGGTTTCGAGGCGGGGATCGTGGTCGGGAGCGGCTTTCTGGCCAACCTTTCGCTGATCGAAGCGCTGCCGCGTAAAAGAGATCTGCTCATACTCGACGCACAGTATCATGCCAGCGGTGTGCTCGCCTCGAAACTGGTCGATGCCGACGTACGTACCTTCGCACACAACGATCCTGCCGCACTGGAGGAGATTCTGAAAGCAGGCGGGTACCGGCGTGCGATCGTGGCTGTGGAGGGGATCTACTCGATGGAGGGGGATCTGCTCCATCCGGAGATCTTTGACGTCGCCGAGAGATACGGTGCACTGCTGATCGTTGACGAAGCGCACAGCAGCGGTGTGGTCGGGGAGAAGCTGCTGGGTGTCTTCGAACACTACGGCATCACCCCCGGTCCCCGCCACATCAAGATGGGAACACTGGGCAAGGCGATGGGCAGTTACGGCGCCTACATACTGGCCGACGCCGAGATCGTCACCTTTTTGCAAAACCGGGCCAAAGCGATCATCTACGCCACCGCACCGTCGCTCTTCGATACGGCGCTCGCCCATGCCGCCCTCATGCGTACACAGGAAAGCGCGGCGCCACTGCGCGACGCACTCGATCGCAGGATGGTGCTTGCCCGGGACTTTTTTGGTACGGATGTGTCATCGCCCATTCTGAAGATCCCGGTCGAGAGTTCGGTACGGGCGCTGGAGTTGAAGCGGATTGCCGAAGAGGCGGGGTTTCTGATCGGTGCGATCCGCCCGCCCACCGTCGACTCCCCGATGCTGCGGATCATCCTACGTGCAAATGTGCCTCTGGCAGAGATCGAAGCGCTCTTTACTCTTTTGAAGGAGCACGATGTTTAGGGTCAAAAAGCTTCGCATCGAAGCGTCGGGTACGACTTTGGTGGATATCGCTTTTACGATTGAGAGATCCTTCGCGCTGGTGGGGCAGAGCGGCAGTGGCAAGAGCCTGACGCTCAAAGCGCTGCTTGGTATGCTGCCCGCGGAGCTGGGTGCCGAGATGGAGATCGAGAGCGATTTCACCCTGCAGCAGGGGAAGACGGTTTCGATCGTACCGCAAAATCCTTTTACCGCACTCTCTCCGCTGACACGCATCATGGATCAGTTCTTCAAGCCTGTTGCAGTCGCGGAGCGATTTCTCAAACATGTCGAACTTGATAAAAATCTCCTTTTTCGCTATCCTTCAGAATTGAGCGGCGGACAGTTGCAGCGTGTCATCATCGCGATGGTGCTCTCGAGCGAGCCGAAACTGCTGCTTCTGGATGAGCCGACTACTGCACTCGACAGCAGCACCAAAGAGAGTATTCTGAAACTGATCAAAAAGCTGCAGGAGCAGGTTGGATACCGGTTGCTCTATGTGACGCATGATATCGACTCCACCAAAATGCTTTGTGATGAAATCGCAATTCTAAAAGCAGGTAGAATTGTCGAAGAGGGGAGTGTGTCTCAGGTGCTGACACATCCGCAGACAGAGTATGCGAAAAAGCTGATCGCATCCAATTTCAAATACAGAGGAAAACGCAGTTGAAATTTTTAAAATATCTCTTTAGCTTTCTGGTTGCCCTGGGATTACTTGGGCTGATCGTCGGTCTCAGCACGCCGTCGCTGGCCGCCAAGGTGCTCTTCGACTACCTCGACACCGAGAACTTCGTCGACAAGGACCGCGGTGGAGACGTCCGCTTCTTCGTCGACGTCCTCGATGACAACTTCGGGGTCGTGCCGAAGGACGGCATCCGGGATGTGAAGGTCTTCGTCGACGACAAGGAGATCAAGGGGAAGTGGTCGCTCGAGACCGTGCGCGAGGCGGACGAGCCGGTGTCGATCGCTATCCTGGTGGCGGCGCATCAGGCGTACGCCTACGTGGACAAGGAGTCCGGCTCTCCCAATGTGCTAGAGGCCTCCAAGCGGGGGTATAAGGAGTTCCTCGGCAACCTGAACGACCAGGACTGGGTCACCATCTGGTACTATAACGAGGAGGGGGTCAAGAAGGTCACCTCCTGGGGCCAGAACATGAGCGCGGCGGCGGAGCGGCTCGAT
>JALWPY010000168.1 GCA_026994915.1 Campylobacterales bacterium | reverse complement strand
ATCTCGGATCTAAAATTTAATAGATAGGAAATAATTTGTTACTTTTTGCGCCATTATTCTCTGGAAAATCTCTTTTATCAGCATAATTGCTAAAGTTTTCCTACTAATTTTTTCAACGAAGTAAAATATCTGCTCTCTTTTTGTTCCCCACATGGCTTCTGCCCTAGCATGGTACAAGTCAAAACGCGCTAAAATTTCTATATCAAAAAAATTCAACCAACACACGAGGCGACCTATATGGAAATTCAGATTTTTAAAAAGATGGAGAAGAAAGCGCAAAAAGCAAGCGGCAGAGATTTTGTCAAAATCGGTATCGGTATACTTTTCATGGCCGGTGTACTGCTCTACAGCTTTTCGACAAGCGGTAACATCCCCAACAACACCTTTCTGGCGATCGCAGCACTCTTCGGCGCTTATATGGCGATGAACATCGGCGCCAACGATGTCGCGAACAATGTCGGTCCTGCAGTCGGATCAAGGGCACTGACGATGGGTGGAGCCATCACCATCGCTGCAATCTTTGAAGCCAGTGGCGCGTTGATCGCAGGTGGGGATGTCGTCAAAACGATTAAAAAAGGGATCATCGATATCGGTGCTTTTGGCAGCCATACCGACATGTTTATCTGGGCGATGATGGCGGCACTGCTTGCGGCGGCACTCTGGCTGAACTTTGCCACCTGGTTCAAAGCACCCGTTTCCACAACACACTCGATTGTCGGCGGTGTCATGGGTGCAGGAATCGCGGCAGCCGGCTTCTCTATCGTCGCATGGGGCACGATGGGCAAGATCGTCGCCTCCTGGATCATCTCACCGCTGCTTGGCGGTCTGATCGCAGCAGGATTTCTCTACGCGATCAAAAAAACGATCGTTTTTAAAGAGGATAAAGTGTCTGCTGCTCAGAAATGGATACCGCTCTATGTTGCCATCATGGCATGGGCATTTGTCACCTATCTGGTACTCAAAGGGCTGAAAAAAGTATGGCCCTCTATCGTCGCTTTTGTCAACGAACATCTTTTTACCCTCCTCCCGGCAACCAAAAAACCGACCTTACTCACGGCACTGATCATAGGATTCATCGTTGGTATCATCATCTTTTTACTGGTCAAAAGAAAGATTAGCAAAGAGCGTGGACAGATTACCAATGATCGCTCCGGTATCAATGCCTACTTCACGATTCCCCTCATCTTTGCGGCTGCGCTGCTGAGCTTCGCACACGGTGCCAACGATGTTGCCAATGCCATCGGGCCGCTTGCAGCCATCAGTGACGCCGTCACCAGCGGGGGCATCTCCTCCAAAGCAGGCATTCCCCTCTGGGTTATGGCAGTAGGCGGACTCGGTATCTCTGTAGGACTTGCGCTCTATGGTCCCAAACTGATTAAAACAGTCGGCTCGGAGATTACGGAACTGGATCAGATGCGCGCCTTTTCCATCGCTATCGCTGCGGCAATCACAGTCATCATCGCTTCGCAGCTGGGCCTGCCTGTCAGTTCGACACATATCGCCGTAGGAGGTGTCTTTGGTGTCGGTTTTCTCAGAGAGTGGCTCGACACAACCGACGAGGCAACAATCATTCAGGAGAAAGAGAGGCGACTGGAAGAGGAACGTGCAATGTTACAGGCCTATAAAAATGAACTGGCAACTCTGGAGCAGATGCCGGAGAAGAAAAAAACAGACTACCAGCGTATCGTAGAGCTTTACAGATTAATCGACGATCTCGAAGAGAAGATCAAAAAAGATAAAAAAGCGTTAAAGACGGCAACCAAAATCAAATATGTCAAACGCGATGCCGTCAAAAAGATCATCGCAGCCTGGATCATCACCGTACCAGCTGCCGCTATCATGTCCGCCATGATTTTCTATATGATCAAGGGAATTGCGAGCTGAAGCGGGGAGCCTCCTCTAACAGGCTCCCTCCTGACTGGAAGTGATAGGGATGAACTCCTGCGCTTCACTCTCATAACAAGTGATCTCCCCGCTTTCGATATCATAGTGCCACGCATTTAAAAAAAGTTTTCCCTCTTCGACCCGCTCTTTGACAACCGGATAAGTCATGAGATTCTCCAGCTGCATCACCGCAGAGACCTTTTCGGTTGCATCGAGCATATCCTCTTGTGAAGCTTCAGGGGGCATATGACTCAATACAAACTCTTTGGCACTCTCCCCCAGTGAGAGCCAGCGTTTGACATGTATCAGAGAAGGTGCTTCCAGTTTATATTTTTTAAAAAGTGCACCGATCGCTCCGCAGTGCGAATGGCCGCAGACGATGATATCCTCCACCTCCAGTACACTCACCGCATACTCGATCGCAGCGGCGGTGGAGTGAAAATCTTCATCCGGCTTGTAGGGTGCGACGAAATTGCCGATGTTGCGAATGACAAAAAGATCGCCGGGTCCGGTATTGGTGATGAGATTGGGAAGGACTCTGGAATCGGAACAGCCGATAAAAAGCACTTTGGGCTGCTGTCCCTCACGCACCAGCTTCTCGAACTTGTGCTGGTACTTTTTAAACTTCTCCTTACGAAACCGCTCACTCCCCTCGATAATTTTATGGATACCCAAATTTTCTCCTTTCACACTTTTAGTTGATAGAGTTTTTTTCGCTCGGAAGAGCTGGCGATATTGGCCTGCATGCGATACTTAGTCACGGTCCTGCGTCCCAGTTTGATGCCAAACTTCTCTTCCACCTTCTGGAGGATCTTGTTGTCGCTGAGCGGCTTTTTACGGTCTTCGTTTTTGATCACCTCTTTGATAAAGGCTTTGATTTCGGCATTGGAGGTTTCACCATCTTCTCCCAGTGCGGTAGAGAAAAAACTCTTGATCGGAAAGATACCCCGCTCACAGGAGAGGTATTTGTTGGCGATCGCACGCGATATCGTCGAGTGGTGACGCCCCAGATCGACGGCGAGATCATCCAGTTTCATCGGTTTGATCGCCCCGCCCATGAAAAAGTCGTACTGATACTCCACCAGCATCAGTGCGATCTTGGTCAGCGTGGCCTTGCGCAACTCCAGCGCGTCGATCATCGATTTTGCATCTTTGATCTTCGCTTTGACGAAGTCGAACTTCTCGTCGATGCCACCAAGCTCAATATCGATCCCCGGATAGTAAGCGTCATTGAGGCGCACTTTGAGCTGTCCGCCGACATTTTCGATGAAGATATCGGGAATGATTTGCACCTGCTCTTTCTGAAACTCGATCGCAGGCGGGTTCTGAAACTTTTTGATCACCCGGATTGCATCCGAAAACTTCTCCATCTTCTGATATCTGTCGATATTTTCAAAATCTTCGATGATCGCTTTGGCACACAGGTAGACATCATCCTCCAGATCATAATCATGCAGCTGAAAGAGAAATGACTCATGCAGATCGACCGCCCCGACCCCTTTCGGCTCCAGGTACATGAATTTCTTGCGCACCTGCTCCACATCTTCGACACTTTCGCCGATTTCTCGGGCGAAGGCTTCGATATCTACATCGAAGTAGCCGTTAGGATTGAGATGATCGATAATGGCATAGGCAATCTTCTGTGACTTTTTACTCAAAAAGAGCGGCGGCGTAATCTGCCTAAAGAGTATGTCATAGAGCGACTCCCTGCTCGTCTCCATCGCCTCGATCTCGTCGGTAACGGCGTTTTTTCGGTAATTTTGACGCTCTTTGGGAAGAGAGGTGCGGGAAGTGACCTCGTTGCCAGAAACCACTTCAACGAAAGGGTTCTCTTTGGCCATCTCATCGAGCGTCTCTTTGAGAGAGGCGATATCCGCCTGAAGGATCGGCAGCCAGCTGCGCAGTGTCTGCGAAAGCTTCTGTTTGGTCGCAATCCCCTGGCGCAGCTTCATATTTTGAAATCCTCACCCAGATAGTATTTACGTACCAGTTCGTTTTCAGCGATCTCCTGCGCACTGCCGTATGCCAGCAGTTCGCCACTTTTGATCACATAAGCCCTGTCGCAGATCGAGAGTGTCTCCCGGACGTTGTGATCGGTGATGAGCACGCCGATATTGAGCTTTTTGAGATCTTCGATGATACTCTGAATATCATTGACCGCGATTGGATCGACACCTGCAAAGGGTTCATCCAGCAACAGGAAATTTGGCTCGATCGCCAGCGAACGGGCGATCTCACAGCGCCGACGCTCTCCGCCGCTGAGCGAGAGGCCGATACGGTTACGAATGTGGCCGATATTGAAGATCTCGAGCAGGTTATCGACGCGGGTATCCTGTTCGACCGGATCATCTGTCGCGATCTCGGCTGCGAGCAGGATATTCTCTTCGACGGTCAGCTCTTTAAAGATACTCGTCTCCTGTGGCAGATAGCCGACCCCCATCTTCGCGCGGACATGCAGTGGATCTTTGGTCACATCCTTCCCGTCCAGATAGACATGCCCCGCCGTGGGAGGGATAAGCCCGCAGATCATATAGAAGGTCGTCGTCTTCCCCGCACCATTGGGACCCAGCAAACCGACCACTTCCCCGCTTTTGACATCCAGCGAAAAATCTTTGATGATCGGATGCTTTTTGATCGTCTTGCTCAAGTGCTCCGCACGCAAAGTATGGCTCCGGTTATCGCTCATCCACTATCCTGTATACTCGTTTTTCCCCCGCGGGGGTGATCGCTACGGTGATAAAATCAAATCCGTATGCTCTCAAAATCTCCGCCAGCTTCTCATCGGCCCACTCGATGAAGTGGTACCCTTTTTTTTCAAGATTTTCCAGCAAACCGCTCTCAATAAACTTACCGACACCTTCGTTGTAAATGTCGTAGTGCCAGATATGGTCACCATAGAGATGCATGATCGAAAATGTCGGAGAGGTGGCCTCTTCATCAACGCCTTCCGCTTTGACGAAGGCCCGCACCAGCGTCGTCTTGCCGCTGGCGAGGGTCCCTTTGAGCAAAACGACCCCTCCGCTTGGAAGTAGTTCCTTAATTTTTTGAACTACATCATTTATTTCATGTTCTGATTTTATCATAATTTACAATAAATTGGAAGTTTTGACAATCTTTTGGAGATGTTCTTTCGCCCGTCCCGAATCTATCGCCTCCCGGGCCATCTCGATCCCCTCCTGCATATCGCGTGCTTTGCCGTCAACCTTAAACGCCATCGCCGCATTGAGCAGGACAATATCTCTTTTGGGCCCCTCCTCTCCTTCGAAGATGCGCATCGTGATCTGCGCATTTTCGGTCGCGTTGCCGCCCCTGATCGCTTCGGGCGGTGCGAGACGGAACCCAAGTGCTTCGGGGTCTATCACAAATTCACGTGTCTCTTCACCTGCAAGCTCCGTTGCGTAGGTGATATCGCTGATGCTGATCTCATCCATTCCGTCACGGCTGCTCACCGCCACCGCGCTTCGGGTATCGAGCAGTTTCAGCGCTTCGACGATCCGCCCCAGAAAAGCGTCGCTGAAAACACCGATCAGATACTTCCTGCTGCCGGCGGGGTTGGTCAGGGGACCGAGGATGTTGAAGATCGTACGATGGTCCAGGCTCTTTCGTATTGGCATAATATGCTTCATCGCAGGGTGGTGGTTGATCGCAAACATGAAGGTAAAGCCGGTCTCTTCGAGCATCTTGACCTGCTGTTCGGGGGTGAGGTTCAGCTTGATCCCCAGTGCTTCGAGCATATCAGCCGAACCGGAGTTGCTGGTGATGGCGCGGTTACCATGCTTGGCGACATAGGAGCCCATCGAAGCGAGTATCAGCGCCACGGTCGAAGAGATATTGAAACTCCCGCTCTTATCCCCGCCGGTCCCCACAACGTCGATCAGCTTCTCACGAAGGGTTTCGGGTACATCGAGCTTGATCGAGTGCGCTCGCATGACATCCACCGCCGCCGCAATCTCTTCGGCACTCTCGCCTCTCTCGTAGAGCGTCACCAGATACCGCTTCGCCTCTTCGGGCTCCATCTCCCCCCGAAAGATCTTTTCAAACTGTGCTTTCGCCTCTTCAAACATCACAACTCCTTTACATATTCATCTTTTTTACTTTTGGGAATCGACTTGGTAGTCGGAATCTGCAACACTTCATACCGAACCGTTTTATCCAGATAGGCAATCTCGATGATATCTCCCACCTTCACATCTTTGGCAGGCTTTGCCACCACACCGTTGATGGAAACCACCTTCGATTTACACATATCCTCCGCAATCGTACGCCGTTTCGTGATATTGACACTGTTGATAAATTTATCCACACGCATGCTACGCCTTTGATTTAATGTTTGTAAAATATTGTCGTTACAAAGAGTTTATAGAAGTCTGTTTCATGAGGCTCAGACCAAGGGGAGGATTTGTCCTCATGAAACAGACTTCTATAAACTCCCGCCATGCCCTTCATTTTAGTCAAAGTAAGTATAATTTCCGGTAAAAAAACCGGGCTTGCCAAAACTTCATGCGGTGCTTCAAAAAGAGGACAAATCCTCCCGTTGGTCTGAGCCTCTTTTTGAAGCACCGCATGAAGTTCTCACACTCCGGATAAAAAGGACATGCATATGAAAAAAAACGTCAAAAAAGCGGTTCTCGCCTACAGCGGCGGACTCGACACCAGTATCATCCTCAAATGGCTGCAGGATGAATACAACTGTGAAGTGGTCACCTTCACCGCTGACCTCGGACAGGGCGAAGAGGTCGAACCCGCACGCCAGAAAGCACTCGATCTGGGCATTAAACCCGAAAATATCTTCATCCTCGACCTCAGAGAAGAGTTCGTCAGAGACTTCGTCTTCCCGATGTTCCGTGCAAACGCCATCTACGAGGGCGAATACCTGCTCGGCACCTCCATCGCCAGACCGCTGATCTCCAAAAAACAGATCGAGATCGCACACAAAACCGGTGCCGATGCCGTCAGCCACGGCGCAACCGGAAAAGGCAACGACCAGGTACGCTTCGAACTGGGCTACCTCGCGCTCGATCCGAATATCACCGTCATCGCCCCGTGGCGTGAGTGGGATCTCAACTCCCGTGAAAAACTGCTGCGCTACGCCGAAGAGCACGGTATCAAGATCGAAAAGAAGGGTAAATCCTCCCCCTACTCTATGGACGCCAACCTCCTGCATATCTCCTACGAAGGACAGATCCTGGAAGATCCCGCACAGGAACCAGAAGAGGATATGTGGCTCTGGACAACCGCACCCGAAAAGGCCCCGGACCAGCCCGAATATATCACCATCGGCTACAAAAAGGGCGATCCATACGCTATCAACGGTGAAGAGATGAGCCCCGCCACCCTGCTCAAAACCCTCAACGACTACGGTAACAAATACGGTATCGGGCGTATCGACATCGTCGAAAACCGCTATGTCGGTATGAAAGCGAGAGGCTGTTACGAAACACCGGGCGGTACGATCATGCTCAAAGCCCACCGAGCCATCGAGTCAATCACCCTCGATCGTGAAGAGGCACACCTCAAAGATGAACTGATGCCGCGCTACGCCAAACTGATCTACAACGGCTACTGGTGGTCCCCCGAAAGAGAGATGCTGCAGGCTGCCATCGACAAGACACAGGAGAACGTCAACGGCGAAGTCCGCCTCAAACTCTATAAAGGCAACGTCACCGTCGTCGGACGCAGCTCGCCAAACTCTCTCTACTCCGAAGAGCACTCCACCTTCGAAGAGGACGAAGTCTACAACCAGAAAGACGCCGAAGGATTCATCCGCCTCAATGCCCTGCGCTTCATCATCGAAGGGAAAAAACAGCCCGAACGCATCAAAAAGATGTTCGAAGAGTAACATCCCGGGTGCTTCGGCACCCCACACAGACTACACAAAAACCTGCTAAAATATCCTAAAGATTCCCGTCAAACGTTATCGGAAATCGAAGGAGTTACACCATGTTTGGAGGAAAATATAAAAATATCGTGCTGGTCGGCGCGATCATCACCGCCCTGTTTGCTTTCATGGCATTTACATGGTTCTACGTCATAGAGGATATCAACACAGGCAGATCATGCATCAAGACATGCGACACCCCTGTCACCAAAGGGGCCAAAAAGGAGGCAGAAAAACCCGCTACGCGGTAGCGGCGGCCTCTTCACGCACCAGTCCCGCCTCGCTGAGAAAGGGGGAGTGAATATAGTCGATCTTTTTGACGCGGTCATATTTGGCATAGGAGAGATAGAGAATATCTTTGGCGCGTGTCACGGCCACATAGAAGAGGCGCCGCTCCTCTTCGAGATCTCCACCATTTTTACTCATGAGTTTCCTGTTGGGAAAGCGCCCGTCCATCAGATCGACAATGTAGACCTCTTTGAACTCCAGCCCTTTGCTCGCATGAATACTCAGCAGATTGACCCCCTCACCCTCTGTCAATTCACCGCCGCCCAGCGTCAGCGCGTTGATGAAGCGGTATTTGTCTTTGTAGGGTTTGGTCAGGTCCTGCAGGAGCAGCGCTTTGCGATGAATATTGATCTTCGCCTCTTTCTTCATCTCTTCATCGACCGAACCGTCTTTGAGTTGCGCACGTCTGGTTGCCAGCCGCTCGGCAATCAGCTCAAAGAGCTGCGAATTGATGATGTTGCGCACAATCTGTGACGGCGACTCCAGAAAAATTGTCGAATTGACATAGAGGTAGAACGCATGCAGAAAGGTAGCCAGATCTTTGTTGATCTTGGAGTGGCGCAGGATCGGGTTTTTGAGAAACTTCTCTTCGAAGCCCATCTTCTTGAAACGTGCGGCACTCTCCTCCTCGATAATCTCATCAAAGAGTCCCAGTTGATGGTTGACGATACCCCGCTTGAAGGGATTCTTCTTCTCTTTGGGATTCATGATCCCCTCCAGTATATTGCCGTCACCCACTTTGTAGAGTGCATCGAAGATATCTTTGGCAAAGACACCACCAACCCCCTTGACATACTCGAAGATATGCACGAAGCTCATCAGATCCCGCGGATTGATCAGAATCGTGAACATATCGAGCATCGCCTTCACCTCTTTGGCATCGAAGAAGCTGGTCCCCCCTTTGCGTTTGGAGTTGATGCCCAGCTCCCGCAGGTGCGCTTCGATACCGTCCGCACTGGCATTGTTACGGAAGATGACAGCGATCTCTTCATGCGGCGTGCGTGACTCTTTGATCTTCTGCGCGATACCGGAATACTGATCGAAAAGCTCTTCAAATATCATAAGCCTGGGCGCAGGAAAATTGCCCTGCCGGGTCACTTCGAGCTTCTTTGGGTAGATACGCGGATTCTTCTCGATCACCCGATTCGCAAGCGTAAGAATCGGCCCCGATGAGCGGTAGTTTTTGTTGAGCGAAAAGACTTTCGCATCTTCGAACCGATCGGCAAAAGAGGCGATGATGTTGATATCCGCACCGTTAAATCCGTAGATACTCTGGTCATAATCGCCGACGCAGAAGAGCGACTCCCGCTGAAAACCGTCGATCAGCGATCCCTGCAGACGGTTGGTATCCTGATACTCATCAACCAGAATCTCCTGAAACTTTACCCCCTCTTCGTCGAGGTAGGTTTTGAAATCGATCAGAAGGTCGTTGAAGTCGACATACCCGAACCGTTTTTTGAGCTCTTTGAACTCTTCATAGATATCTTCGTAGATATCGCTGAAGATCGCATGCTCCGGGTTCTGCTTCGCCATCCACTCTCCGAAGCGCTCCTCGCAGACCATATTCTGGTAGAGCGAATGCATATCGTAGAGATGCCCCGCCGAATAGGGTTGCACTTTGGCGTCAAAATAGGAGAAGTTACGCTTTTCGTGGATGCTGCGCAGCACCATCTTGAGCTCTTTGGGCTGTTTGAGCACGATCTTACGGCCGCTCTCCTTGAGGATCTTGTAACTGATCGCATGAAAGGTGCCCGCCTGAATCTTTTTGGCCACGCTTTCGTCGAAGTAGCGCCCGACCCGCTCCACCATCTCCGCACTCGCTTTGTTGGTAAACGTCAGCAGCAGCAGGTCTTCGGGCTGTACACCTTTAGAGAGCAGATAGCCGATGCGCGCGACGATCGTCGATGTCTTACCCGTCCCGGCAGAGGCAATAATCAGATTGTTTCCATAGGGAGCAGTCGCCGCGGCGTACTGCTCCTCATTCAGTTTCGAAAGTGGCATGGGGCTCTTTGTATTAAGATTGGATAAATTGGAGGATTTTCGATTCGATGGCATCCTTCTCGACGACATCTTTATGGATGATCTCTTTGTCGAAAAGGGCCTTCACACTCGGCGTGATCGGAATATGCAGCTTTTCGGAGATACGCTGAAGTGCTTCGAGATCACTCCGATTCTCCTCTGTGCCCTCGATCGCCATCAGCATCGTCGGAGCAAATTTGGTCCACTCGGCGGTGGAGCAGATGACCATCTTCAGATCTCTCTCTTTCAGGTTTTCATACGCTTTGATACATGTAGCGGTATGCGGATCCATGACATACCCTTTCTCCGCATAGCGTCGGATAATCTCCATACCGTAAGCATCATCACTGTCGATCGCTGCGAAATCCTCCTGCAGCAGTGCCAGCTCTTCGGGTGTGAGAGAGTAGTGAAGATCATTGTTGAGTGCATCCATCAACTCTCTGGTACGCTCTGCACCGAATTTATCAAATAACACACGCTCGACGTTGGAGGATTTGAGGATATCCATCGCCGGTGAGTTGGTCTGGATCAGCTTCTTACCACGGATGTCGTAGAGACCGCTGTTGATCAGTTCCGCGAGGACATTGTTGGCGTTGGAGGTGATCAGAATCTTTTCGATCGGTACCCCCATCTTTTTGGCGTAGTAAGCTCCCAGTGCATTGCCGAAATTACCGCTGGGTACGGTGATATAGATCTTCTCACCCATTGCGATCTCACCCTGCTCCAGCAGTGCCAGATAGCTGTGAATATGGTAGATGATCTGAAAGATGATACGTCCGAAGTTAACCGAATTGGCCGCAGAGAGATTGATGTGACTCTTCCTGAGCTGCTCTTTGAACCGCTCTGAAGCGAGCAGTGACTTGAGTGCGCTCTGCGCATCGTCGAAGTTCCCTTTGATGCCGATTACTTTGAGGTTGGGCGCATCTTCGGTCACCATCTGCAGCCGCTGCACGTCACTCGTTCCCCCTTCGGGATAGAGGCATGCGACCTGAATATTCTCCTTGCCCGCAAAGGACTCCAGTGTCGCGGGACCTGTGTCACCACTGGTCGCCGCAAGTATCAGATAGCGCTGATTGCTCTTTTTGGCCAGGTCGCTGAGGATATGCCCGAACGGTTGCAACGCCATGTCTTTGAAGGCACGCGTGGGGCCATGGTAGAGTTCACTGACAAAGAGATCCTCTTCGATCTTCACAACCGGCACCGGCTCTTTGGGGTTATCGAACTTTTCATAGAGTGCCAGCGCTTCGCGAATCACCGCCTCGTCGATATCGATGCCAAAGAGAGCAAGAATCTCGAAGGCGAGTTCGGTATAGGGTCGGCCCTGCATCTTCTCCAGAAACGCGCTATCAAGTTCTGGTAACGCTTCGGGCACATAGAGTCCTCCATAGCTGGCACTCGGATGCTGTATGGCGTATGAGAAGGGGACCTTTGGTGCAAAACCTTCAGCGTTGCCTCTCGTTTCGATAAAATTCATTTCTGCTCCTTTTTGATCACGGTACCGATTCCCTCACTCGTAAAGAGCTCCAGCAGGATCGAGTGTTCGATACGTCCGTCGATGATATGCGCCTTTTCGACACCGGCATCGATCGCTTCCAGACATGCGTCCACTTTGGGAATCATACCGCCGTGGATCGTACCGTCAGCCTTGAGCCCCTCCACCTCCGCTTCGGTCAGCGTGGAGAGGAGCCGTTTCTGCTTGTCCAGCACCCCAATTGTGTCGGTCAGGAAGAGGATCTTCTTCGCACCGATCGCCCCGGCGATGCGGCTGGCAGCCAGATCGGCGTTGATATTGTATCCGGGTTCACCGATCTTCTCTGCCGAGGCAATGGGCGCGATAACCGGGATGAATTGCTCTTCGATCAGATCCAGCACAATCTTCGCATTGACGTCGGTAATGGTACCGGTATAGCCAAACCGCGCTTCATCTTTGGGACGTGCTTTGAGAAAATTAGCATCTTTGCCGCTGATACCGATTGCTTTGGCACCATGGTGGTTGAGCATAGAGGTGATCTCTTTGTTGACGGTGCCGCTGAGCACCATCTCCACTACCTCCATATCTTCCCTGCCCGTCACACGCTGACCATCGACGAAAGTGGTCGCCACACCGAGTCGCTCCAGTACTTCACTGATCTTCTTGCCACCGCCGTGGACGATGACAGGCTTCAGTCCCAGCAGAAAGAGAAATGCGATATCCCGGGCGAACTTCTCCTTCAGTTTCGGATCGACCTGCGCGGCACCGCCGTATTTGATGACGATTACCTGATCCCGAAAACTCTGGATAAAGGGGAAAGCGTCGATGAGGGTTCTGACGGTATCGATCTTTTTTTGCATGGGCAGTTCCGGTCCTGAAAATTTTAGGAGATTTTACCAAAATTATCTATATAGTTCTTTAC
>JALWPY010000167.1 GCA_026994915.1 Campylobacterales bacterium | reverse complement strand
AACTTCTCTCATGAGCAGAGAAAAACGCCGGCCCAAACCGACAGGGTTCCGGCTCCTCGCCGCAGTGGCGCTGGCCTATCTGGTGCTGGCGTTTGTCAACCGCGAAGCGTTTGAGGTGGCGACAGAGAAGTCTCTGGAGGTGATCGAAATACTCATTCCGATCTTCGCGATCGTGATTTTATTGATGGCACTGATCGGCTACTTTTTTCAGGAGCGCACTTTCATGGCCTCTCTGCCCGGCCAGCGGGGGTTCCGGGGGTGGATGATCGCGCTGGTTGTCGGACTGTTGAGTCACGGGCCTATGTATGCGTGGTATCCCATGCTCCAGTCACTGCGGGAAAAGGGGCTTCGTGACGGCTATATCGCGACCTTTTTCTATGCCCGCGCGGTGAAACTGCCGCTGCTGCCGCTGATGGTGGACTATTTTGGCCTCACCTTTACCGTCGTGCTGACGCTCTACATTATCATCGCATCGCTGCTACAGGGGTGGCTCGTTGAGGTACTGGAGTAAGTTTCGCCTGATAGCATAAAACTGGTTTAAAATAAAACAATTTTTCTCCTTTATCTCTTTTTCACACAGGGACTGCGTAGTAAAGAAACAGTCTGAATAAGTTACAGAAAGCATTTCTAATAATAATTATAACATAAATAAAACTTATACTGAATATACCCTTCTTAAACTATTTTTAAATAAGAAAATGTGATAATTTTAGCGTGTGTAAAAATATTCAGGAGGATTCTATGAGACACAAAACGCTGATATCTGCGATTGCCGCAGTGACACTTTTGTCGACACTTGCCGCCACAAGTGCATCGGCTTATGACAAAAATCCGCCATTCAAACTCAAAAACCTGAACAAGGTATCGTTTGAACACAATGGCAAAAGGATGTCCGGGTTTCAGCCCAAAAACGACTTCAACATATTTATCAACTATGAACTTGGAATGCACTGCGTCGGCTTTGAGATGAGCTACTGCTGTGTGATTCCGCCCTACAACTCTATCCAGGCACAGGCGATCAAGTCGGGTAAATATGGCAGGCTTCCCAAGCTGCTCACACCCGATGACGATGTCAAGCTCTACTACTATACCAGAGATAACTCCTACAGCGAGGGTAACAAGATGAAGTACTGGTCAGTCCCCAAGGATGCCGACGGTGACGGACACTTCGACTCTCCGGGTGACAATGTCGCCAACTATGTCTGGACACACCTCTTCATCTACAAAGATCTCGAAGGGACGATTCCGTCCAACGCCAAAGAGGAAGACCGTCTGCGTATCGGGCGCCAGATTCGTGTGAAGTTCGACTCCGGTCCGAGCGGCAAACCGATGGCCGGCGGCTATCTGGAGTATGCCGGCAAAGATGGCGGTAACATCGTCATGACAGATACGCTCGTTCCAGCGGTGAAAAATGTTAAACTGACGCTGACCGCGGCACACATCTGGGATGCACTGGGATTGCCGCTGACTGCGTTCAACGACTCGACCAGACGCGGTACGATCCGATCGATCACCGAGAAAGATTTTCAGCCGTTCCAGTACTCCACGGTCGAACTCCATACCGGCCAGGGTAAACCGATGCGTGATACGATGGGCCATGCGATCTCCTACTTCGGAACCAATCCTGTCGATATTCCCAACTGTTACGCCTGTCACTCCAGAAACGGTAAAGCGGCACAGATGGCCAGAGACGAAGGGCTCAACTACAGCGACAAAGAGTATGCTTACTGGAAAACCTATCCGGATGAGAGTGAATATATGGCCAGACTCGCCGAAGCATCGATCAATATCCTTTCACTGCATGATGCGCACCATAAGACCACATTTTTGAGTGACTACAAGTCCGATGCACCGGGTAACCGTCTGGGAAGGGTCGGTGAAGTCAACTGTGCCGACTGTCATGGTGACAACGTCTCCGGTAACCTGCAGGAGCCAAGACCCACTGCGACCGGATACAAAGCGGTCAAGGCCAAACCACTGACCGAAGCGATTCACGGTTTCCACCTCGGAATGGTACCGATGCCTGACGGTGCGGGACGCACACAGGCGTGTCAGTCATGTCACCCGACGCACTTCCAGAACCCGAGCATGAATGACGACACCAATCCCTATCGCGTAACCGACAGATATGGTGAAGGGCGCTTCAACAAAGGTGATATTCGCAAGTCTGGTGGTGGTTGTTATGTCAGACGTGATGCCCACTCCAACCCCAACGCCAAACCGCCGTTCTTCCTGAATGCTTACGGAAAATGGCAACTGCAGAATGTCTCCATGAAAGATGAACATGGCAAGCCTGTCAAAAAGATGCGCGGCCTCTACTGTACCAACTGTCACACCAAAGTGGCACAGAAGATGTACGCCCTCGACAATATCACCAACGACAGCAAACAGCTGGGTGAAACGATCCGTAACAAGACGCTCAGAGAGATCATCGATGCTGTTGCCGGAGGAGACAGGAAAAAATTTGCCGCACTCGCCGATCCGAAAACGACCGGTGACAATGAAGTACTGAAGTATTACACTGAGCATACATCTGCAGTACTGGTCAAAAATGTGGGCAAAGATGGTGCGCTTGATCTCAAACCATGGAACCACCCGACTGGCGGTGATGTACCCTACAAAGCAGCTTCCGGCGGTAACGACTGGTGGCTGGCAGCCTCCGAACCGCACTGTGCGGACTGTCATGTAGCTCCGTTTGTCGAGCAGGAGACAGGCGGGAAATATTTCCCGATCGACCAGCCCAACAAATATTCGCTGTTCCGCTACTCCAAAGGGCATGGAAACATCGCATGTCAGACATGTCATGAGTCCGCACACGGTCTCTACTCTACCAGATGGGACGGTGAAGAGCGAAGTGTCGATGTCACGACGCACCAGCAGGCACTGCAGTACAGTCCCGATGGCAAATATGCCGGTCCTGTTACCTGTGTCGCTTGTCACACGGTCAACGACAAAGGTGTTCCTCTGCAACTCAAAGGTACGCCGTATGAGAAAGATTACTGGGCTTCTGTCACCCTCGCACACTTCATGAGAGCGGGAGATCAGAAACTCTCTGTGGAAGAGTTGATAGAGAAGTATCCGTACAAAAAATCTTCCAACATCGTCAAAAGCAGCTGGAAATAGTCCGGCAGACGAAGATGGGCACTCCCTTCGGGGAGTGGCTCTCTTTACCGAAGTTGCGCAGGACGCATTTTCGGTAAAGAGAGAAAGGAGCAGAGATGCGATATATGAAACTGGGCCTGGCAGTGATGCTTTTGGGAGGAATGTCGCTGGAGGCGGAAGTGGTGAAGCGCTACTTCCCGCACGGCACACTCAAGTCGGAGATAGACTATCTGGACGGTACGTGGACACAAACAAAAGAGGGGATCAAAGAGGGAGTTGCAAAAGTGTACTATGCCGCCGGTGCACTTGCCTATAGTGTCAACTACCACAACAACAAACGCGACGGTATTATGAGATGGTATGACAGAAAAGGGCATCTGATTGAAGAGATGCCATACAAAGAGGGGAAACGTCACGGTGTCGAAAAAAGTTACTTTCCAAATGGCAAACTGAAACATACCGTGCGCTATGTCGAAGACAAAAAAGAGGGACCTGAAAAAGAGTTCTACGAAAATGGTCAGCTTGCACTGGAAGTGGTTTACAAAAACGGCAAAAAAGAGGGCATGCAGAGAGAATACCGCATGAACGGCAGACTCTGGTCACAGGTACTGTACAAAAACAACTACAAAGAGGGGATGCAGAAATGGTATGACGCCTCTGGCAGTGTGATCAGAACTGAACTTTTCAGGATGGACAGACCGGTACATCTGCTCGCAAAACTGCGCCATCAGGAAGAGCAGAAGCTGTTGATACAGGGGATGGACTTCTCTCCAAAGCCACCCAGATAAGCGGCTGATACTCTCTTCTCAGAGAGCGAGTGAGGTTTCGCGTTCTCTGTGGCCATGGTGGAGAGGCTCGCTTTTTCCGCTGACGACATGCAGCTCTTCACGAAGGATTTTACGTCCCAGATAGATCTCGAAGTGTGATGCTTCATGTTCACTTGCGGCATTGAGCTCGATCAGCAGCCTCTCTCCGTTGTCATCTTCATACTCCCAGCATCTTTTGGGTGGTTGCCGGTAGAAGTGTTTGGTTCTGCCGGAGGATCGTTGCATCATCATATACCAGTTCCCGTTTCCGTCACGCGTGTAGCCGAGATTTTCGGGCAGGTCGTCGAGGTCTTCTTCGTCGCAGAGATATTTGCACGTCTCGAGTTCCTCATCCTCTGTCAATATACGATGGTAGAGCCTGTTTGAGAGCGCGGCCTGGTTCCCGGGAATGAAACCGATTGTCTCTGTTCCCAGGATAGAGAGCAGTCCTGCTGAAAAATCACGCATCTCTATCAGTTCATAGGCACAGATATGGAAGTTCTGTTCCCTGTCTTTGGATACTTCCAGCTCTATCTGATGTGCGCCTTCCAGATCCTCGAGTCTGTAACGGGTGATGGAGGCCATACTCCAGGGAATGGTAAAGGTGTGTACCACACTGCGATAGGTGTGGTAATCTCCTCGCTGACACAGTCGCAATGCAACGCCGTTTCCCTTGACGAGTCCCAGTGGATCGAACATGATAGCCTCCTTCTGCCGTATGGTATATGCTTTGTTACTTCGGGTAAATCGTCATTTTTTCTTAAAACATTAACTTAAATGAAATATTTTGCAAAATTTTGATAAATTAAATCAACAGTTTAAGTTAAATATAAAAACTTGACAAAACATACGAGAAACTGTATAAAAAGATAAAAAAAGTGTCTGTTTTATCTATTATTAAATATATATGAGTAGAATTAGAGTATATTTAATAAGTTATAGATTACATTTTGATTAGTAGTTCGTATGTATGATACGGCTTTATGTGTGGTTTATCATACATGCGCTACTATTTATACATGGAATCCAATGACTTATTCAATATTCTGCATAACGCTGTGGAAGCACAGTACTTTGGCAAAAAGATCAGCCAAAAAGAGATGGCAGAAAGACTTGGTGTATCGATGCGAACCTATCAGGATTGGCGGCTGGGAAATTCAAAACCCCAGGCAGTACCCGCGATCTTCAAAATGCTCGCCGAACTGGATGAGGATGATCTGGTACACCTTGTGAAAAAGATTTCAAAAGGATTGCAAAATGACAAAACTGACCCGCATGGAAAGAGAAGCTTTAGATAGTCTCTTCATCAATCTCCCCGTCTACCGTGAAAGTCTCCTGGCTAAAATCAGACGTTTTCTCAGAAGGTATCTGTAACATATACCTTCCTCCCTCTTTTTTACTTGTTTCTCTGCACCGGATATCTGATCTCTGAAGATTCCCCGGATACGCTGTTTTTAACTACTTCCCATTTCTGCCACACTCTTGTACACCAAAACCATTTCTATGGAAAGATATAGACCATCTGCCCATAAAAAAGCCATGCCAATAAAGTTTAGTCTATCAAGCTAAAGTATATTTATGGAAAAAAATCAATATACCCTTGACAAATAGAGACTAAAGTTGTATAATAACGCTAAACATATCCGGAAACGAGATTTGGATATTGTCAAAGGAGTTAAATGTGAGTAAGAAAAAGCATAAGGAAGAGCCTCTTAAAGAGGAACATCAGGAGCAACCTGAAGAGACTCAGGAAGCGGAGAGTTGTGAGAGCGAAGAAGAACGCATCGAAGCACTCGAAGCAAAAATAAAAGAACTCGAAGATCAGCGTCTCAGAGATCTGGCGGAGTTTGAAAATATCAAAAAACGTCTGGAGAAAGAGAAGCAGCAGGCGATCGCATATGCCCATGAGCAGTTTGCGAGAGATATGCTGGCAGTGATCGACTCTCTGGACAATGCGCTCGCCAGTATCGAGGGCGCAGAGAGCAGTGAAGCAGCGCTCGAGCAGATCAAAGAGGGTATTGAGCTGACACTCGAGCAGTTTAAAAAAGTGTTTGCAAAACACGGTATCGAACTGGTAGATATGGAAGAGGGGTTCAACCCGCACTTTCATGAAGCAGTTATGCAAGTCGAAAGCGACGAGCATGAGAGCGGTGAAATCGTTCAGGTGCTTCAAAAAGGGTATAAAATCAAAGACAGAATATTGAGACCGGCAATGGTTTCAATTGCGAAATAAACAAATAAAGGAGAAGATAATGAGTAAAGTAATAGGTATAGATTTAGGAACAACAAACTCTTGTGTAGCAGTATATGAGGGTGGAGAGGCGAAAGTCATTCCAAACAAAGAGGGTAAAAATACAACACCTTCCATCGTGGCATTTACAGACAAAGGGGAAGTGCTCATCGGTGATCCGGCAAAAAGACAGATGGTCACCAACCCTGAAAAAACGATCTACTCTATCAAGAGAATCATGGGTCTGATGTGTAACGAACCCGCAGCAGAAGAGGCGAAGAAACGTCTGCCTTATCATGTCGTCGACAGAAACGGCGCATGTGCGATCGAAGTAGATGGCAAAACCTATACACCGCAGGAGATCTCTGCGAAAGTATTGACCAAGCTGAAAGAGGATGCGGAAGCGTATCTGGGCGGTACAGTTACAGATGTAGTCATCACCGTACCGGCATACTTCAACGACAGCCAGAGAAAAGCGACTCAGGAAGCGGGTACGATCGCAGGGCTGAATGTTGTACGTATCATCAACGAGCCGACAGCGGCGGCACTGGCATACGGTCTCGATAAAAAAGAGGCGGAGCAGATCTGTGTTTACGACCTGGGTGGTGGTACATTCGATGTCACCGTACTTGAAACTGGTGACAATGTCGTCGAAGTACTGGCAACCGGCGGTAATGCATTCCTGGGTGGTGACGACTTCGACAACAGACTGATCGACTGGTTGGTCGACGAGTTCAAAAAAGAGACAGGCATCGACCTTAAAGGTGATGTTATGGCGTTGCAGAGACTCAAGGAAGCAGCTGAAAATGCGAAAAAAGAGCTTTCATCTGCGACTGAGACAGAGGTAAACCTGCCGTTTATCACAGCCGATGCAAGTGGTCCGAAACACCTCGTCAAAAAGATCACCAGAGCGAAGTTCGAGTCTCTGATCGAAGACCTGGTAGATGAGACGATCACCAAAATCGAAGAGGTACTCAAAGATGCGGGTGTTTCCAAAAATGACATCAAAGAGATCGTCATGGTCGGTGGTTCTACCAGAATTCCGATGGTTCAGGAGAAAGTCAAAAACTTCTTCGGCAAAGAGCTGAACAAGTCTGTCAATCCTGACGAAGTCGTTGCGATCGGTGCTGCGATCCAGGGTGCGGTCATCAAAGGTGATGTCAAAGATGTCCTGTTGCTCGATGTAACTCCGCTGAGCCTCGGTATCGAGACACTGGGTGGTGTGACTACCAAAGTTATCGAAAAAGGTACAACGATCCCTGTCAAAAAGACACAGGTATTCTCGACTGCGGAAGACAACCAGCCAGCCGTTACAATCCATGTCGTACAGGGTGAGCGTGAGTTTGCCAAAGACAACAAATCACTCGGTCAGTTCAACCTTGAGGGAATTCCACCTGCACCAAGAGGTGTGCCTCAAATCGAAGTGACATTTGACATCGATGCCAACGGTATTCTGACTGTCAGCGCGAAAGACAAAGCGAGCGGTAAAGAGCAGCAGATCAAGATCACCGGTTCTTCAGGATTGAGTGAAGAAGAGATCCAGAAAATGGTACAGGATGCGGAAGCACACAAAGCCGAAGACGAAAAACGCAAAGCGCTCGTCGAGGCGAAAAACCAGGCAGATGCACTGGTTCACCAGACTGAGAAATCGCTTGCCGATCTCGGTGAGAAAGTGGAAGCGGGTGAGCGTGCGAAGATCGAAGCGCTCCTCAACGAGCTCAAAGAGCTGCTCAAGAACGAAAACGTTACCAAAGAGCAGATCGACGCCAAAGTCAAAGAGCTCACAGAAGCGAGCCACAAACTGGCTGAAACCGCTTATCAGCAAGAGCAGGGCGGTGCAGCAGGCGGTGCCGGAGCACAAGGCGGTGCTCAGGGCGGTAGCAAAGGCGGTGACGAAGATGTCATCGATGCAGAAGTCGAGTAATCCTCGCTTCTGTACTTACAAGGGGAGGGCATACAGATGCTCTCCCCTTTTTTTATGGATAATGCTACATGCGATACGAACACCCTTTCGACCCCATCCTCTTTCCCGATACCAAAATCCTCATACTCGGTACATTTCCCAGCCTCGATTCGTTCAAATATGACTTCTACTACGCGCACAAACGCAACCAGTTCTGGAAAATCCTCTCCGAACTCTACAATATGCCTGCCGAAACAAAAGAGGAGCGCATCGCTCTGCTAAAACACGCTAAAATAGGGCTTTACGACATCGTCGCTTCATGCGAGCGCCAAAACTCCAGCGACGCCAACCTCAGAAACTGCACCCTCACCGATATCCCCGCCATTCTCAAAGAGTATCCAAATATTGAACTGATCGCATTCACCGGCAAAAAAGCGGCACAACTCTACCGCAAAGCCTACAGCGACCTGCCGATCCGCACCGTCACACTGCCGTCTCCCTCACCGGCATACGCCAGCATGCGTTATGAAGAGAAGCTGGAGAGGTACAGGGAGGTTTTGCAAGGTGTGTGAAAATGAAATTTGACAATATCCTGTCAAACTGCTACAATATGACAATAACTTGTCAGAAGGAGCATAAATGCAAGCGGTTAATTACTCTCATGCCAGAAACAACCTCAAGTCGCTTATCGATGATGTAGATGAAAATTTCGAAACCTATCTCATCACCACAAAAAACGAAAAAAAAGCGGTACTCATCTCTGCGGAGGAGTACAATTCGATGAAAGAGACCCTCTACCTTCTCTCAACTCCTGCCAATCGTGACAGACTTCTAGCATCTATTCAGGAGATCGAAGCAGGACATTTTGAAGAGAAAGCGTTGATTGAAGAATGATCGTCGCTTTCTCTTCCATAGGTTGGGAGGACTATCTCTACTGGCAACAAACCAACAAAAAAGTACTCAAGCGTATCAATCTTTTGATCAATGATATTCGTCGAAATCCTGAAGATGCAAACGGTATAGGCAAACCGGAGAGGCTCAGGGGCAATTTGAGCGGATACCTTTCCCGGCGTATCACAGACGAACATCGGCTTGTTTACAAGATAGATGGTGACTATCTCATCATCGCACAGTGCAGGTTTCACTATGTATGATTTGTCAACACTTTTCAGGATACAAAAATGTTACAATTTTTCAGAATAAAATAAGAGAGGAGCGAAAACATGGCAAAAGTAACAGTAAAACTCATGGACAAAAATCATCCGGTGCTCTCCCAGGGCTTGACGATCTTTACAGTAAACGGACCGATGAGATATAAAAAAGTGACACAGAAGAGCAAAAGCGGACAGATTCAAAAAAACAAAGGACTCCGATAAATGAGCAAAGCGCGTATCAATTTTATTGAGGAGGCTATATCTTGATAGTGGGACGATACAACAGAGCAGGAAATATCTTGAGAATAGACAGAAAATATAGTAAGGGTAAAATTATTAACCATCTCTCCCTTTATCATGATGACAAATTTATTCCCCCGGCACATGATAATCAGTATACTATCAAACAGATAGTGGGGGATCGTACATTCTTTAATCTAATGGTAGATATTAAAGCTAAGAGTGAAGATAAAGTAGATATTTTGATTCATGGAAGAGGATATACTTTTCTTTCTGTCTGTGACGTCGATCTTTATGTCAATGTTAATCCATCGAATTGTGAAATATTAGCACTGAAACTCTTAAGTGAAAAAATTAAAGAGATTGCATACAGATTAAAACCAAGAACATTAAATGAAACTCGACTTGAAGAGATCGAGTTTTAAGTGATAGTATAGTCTACCAAATGGAAATTTCAGAAAATATCTTACACCAAATCGATCACTTTCTTTTGCAACACCCTTTTCCCCTCAAAGAGAAAGAGCTTGTCTTTTCGCAATGCTTTAATGAAACATGGTTCTCCAATACACTCGCTTGGCTTTTGAATCCCAAAGGTTCACATAATTTGGGTATACAATTTACAAAGAAGTTTCTGGAAAAAATTGCCCGTATCCGCACTGAAAATCCTGAAAAATATGCGAGAAAAGAGACATTGCTAAAATGGGGCAAGAAGGGACGTGGCGTCTCTTCAAAAACTTTCAGTTTGAAAAATGCAGCAACAGTCAGAGAGTTCTATTTTGCCGGATCGATCGAACGAGGTCAGGAAGGAGGACCTCGCTACTGTGATATCATGCTGCTTGATCTCGACACCTCAGATGGGCTTGCTGTTGTGATAGAAAATAAACTATTTACATCAAACCGTCCGGGCCAGCTGGAATCGTATTACTTACTTGCAGAAAAGAGCTTCAAAAGGGCAAAAGTCCGCGAGTATCTCTATCTTACTCTGTTTGGATTACCACCGTTACAACATGGAGATGGCACGCCACGATTATTGAAAGAGTGGGTCTGTATGTCATGGTGTCACGATATTTTGGAGATACTCAACTCCTTTCCAGACAATAGACATGAAGAGGTTGTACGTTTGCAGAAGATGCTATCATGGATGGCGGAGCTGGGAAAAGCCTCTTCTTCCAATCTGGCACTGAATCTACATACAATGTTGCTACAAAGTACTGCTGTACTGTTGCTCGAAGAGCTCAATCGACTTGGTGAGGGAAAACCCGGAGAGTGGCATCTGCATCGCAAATCCGATCATGGTATTGTGCTGATACATACAAGTGCCCCAAAAAGATTGCTATTTGCAGAGCTCCTGCCCAATCTCTCACTGGTTGTACAGAGCAGAAGCTCAAACCGTGCTTTATATGAAAAAATCTACATTCCTTTTGGTCTAAACAGCGATCAATATTTCAATATTTTGGATATCACAGCCCGAAATATATACCATCTGCATTTTCAAAAACCGGATAGATATCTTGCTGACAGACGCCGCATGAACTCCTCTGTGACACCAGCCAAAAAGCGTATGCTGCCTGTGATCGAGTATCTATCGAGACATAAGTATATGTTGCAAATCATACTTGCAACCTTCAAATTCAGGGGAGAGATACAATCATGAAGATTCCACACTACACACTCTCTTCACACATCCCCGCTACAATACCTCTAAAAGTGCAAAGGAGTCCTCATGTGTATGCCCCATCAGTCCACCAAAAAAGCGATGACCAAAAGAGTCCGCACATCACAGCTTCCGGGCAATGAAAAGTCGCATAAGCTCAGACGTGAGGTGATGAAAGCCGATCCGGATTTTGTCGACATGCGTGTAAGCAAACACGTTGGTATCGACAAAAAGAGTTTCTGGCAGCGCCTCTTCGTTTAAGCGTCGGTTTCAGTGGTGTGCAGGCTCGGGTATGTCGGGTGAGGTCGCTTTGGCGTTGTCGAAAGCGCCGTGTTTGTAGGCTTGAAATGCCATCGCTCCCGCGATGATGAGCAGTGCCGCGATGATAAACATAACCAATGGCTTTTTCATGGTATAATCCTTTTAAATGAACTCATTCCCTTCGAGTATAACCGCTCTTTTGTCAAAAATGGCGAAAGAAATCACTCTAAAAAATATTTTAAGGATTCCTGTGCGTTATCTGCTGTTTTGGTTGAGCATGCTTCTTGTCATGGGTGGCTGTGAGCAGAGATATACCAGCCATCTCTACGACGCTTCCGTGAAAGGGAGCAGGGTGGCAGCGGTGCGGCTCAGCAGTGCCGATGCAAATCTGAGCCGTCTGGCTGAATCGATGTTGCAGCGCAAAGGGATCCGTGTCAGCGATGCGGTGCCTCTGACGCTGGAGGTCGAAGGGACGACCTACACCCACCACTGCAACAACCCGCTTACATGCACATACGACGCTACCTATGACGGTTTCGCGAAACTGACGCTGATGCGGCAGATGCGTCCGCTCTATATGGTCCAGAGCGATTATCACGGGCGTTTGACACCAAAGCTGCTTGGCGCACTCTGGGATCAGATGGCAGAGGATCTGGAGATCAGGAGACCATGACCTACAGTGAGTGGTTCGAGGCGCATGCGCAAAAACATGCGAAGATCATGCAAAAGTTGCAAAACAGAAGTGATGCCGAAGTGATCGACTATTTTGCCTGGGAGAATCTCTCTGTGAAAGAGCCCGATTTCTGTCCGCTCTTTGCAGAGGGAAAGAAGTGCCATAATATGGAAGATCTCAACTGCTATCTCTGTGCCTGTCCCGAGTTTCGTTTCGATGACAACGCGCCGGTCGTTAAAAGCTGGTGCGCTATCGATGCACGGGCGGGTAAACAGGTGACTTTTGCAGGCATCACTCATCAGGATTGCAGTGATTGTCTCCTGCCACATACGAGAGGATATATCCGCAAACACTTCGACCGTGACTGGAAGCGCATCATGAAAGCTTGCAACCTTACCTCTTCTAAATAATTTTTTCAAATCGTCGATATAGTCGTAACTGACCATAAAAAGGAGCTATACGATGTTTGGAAGAGCCGCAGAAGCGACGAGAGAGAAAAGTGAAATGCATGAAGTCGAAAGACTCAG
>JALWPY010000166.1:1258-12558 GCA_026994915.1 Campylobacterales bacterium | reverse complement strand
ATTTTTTACCTTTACCTCCATAATGAAGAGTTAAGTAACGAATATTTGTATATGATAGAAGCAGATCAGGAGCTTTTATGATGGATAAAGAGAAAAGATTGTTTCTATTGGACCGGCACATCTCAAATCTTCTTGTGGATCTGGAGACAAAGCCTCTGCTCCATGAGATATTTTTTACAAAGATCAAACTCTGCAAAGAGGTTCGCTACGAACATACCCCCAGACACTATCTCAGAATCGTCAAAAGCGGTGCGCAGTATACACAGACGGTTACCTATCATAAAAGCAGCAAAAAAGAGTTTTTAAAAGCAAAAAAGCATCAAAAAGGGGAGCTGATCAGGAAAAAGCGTCACAGGGTCCAGCTCGAGGGGTGCACCTTGACGATAGACGCCTATCGAAAGGGTCTCAAAGGCTTGTTCATGCTGGAGATAGCTCAGGAGTGCGATGACAAAGTTACGTCACTGCTTCACAACAAACTCTTCTCCCGCCATATCCGTGAAGATGTCACATCCGATCCAAGGTATGAAGAGAAATACCTCGCCCTTTTCGGCAACCCTTCCAGATTTCCGTACAATATATACACCATCTTTAAAGAGATCGAACACAGGCGTCTGAAGAGAGTCGAAGAGGTCATCTTCAACGAGATGAAAAGCGCCGATGCAGTGCGTATCATGCTCTACCAGAAAGAGCATGCGATCGCGACGATCGCGAAGCAGGCAACCCAAAAGAGGACGCTTACACAGGAGGAGATCGAAAGTTATACGCGTGAAACAGAGGAGATGTTACAGCTTTTCGATATCTTCGCACTGCTGTTCGATCCTCTCCTTCTGCAACGCATCACTTCCCATCTGCGTACACTCAAAAATATCGCCACCACCTATCACGATCTCATCTTTATCCGCAAATCGCTCGATAAACTGAAAAAGCAGATTCGCCCCGGCTATATGCAAAAACTGCAAGAGAATCTGGAAGCGAAGATCACGGCTGAAGAGGAGAAGATAATACGCTACTTCGCCAGCCGTGAGTTTAAAATCATCATGAGCCAGCTGGTACTTTTTCTGAAAGAGAAAAACAGATCGTACAACAGTTATGAAGCGCAGCTTCCTCTGGGCTATACGCTGAAACTTGAACAGAAAAAACTACTAGGAGAACTGCATGAACTGATCGATCTGCTGGATGGCTGTAACGACGAAACGAGTTACAGAAGAATCGAAAATGCTGTCGGAAAACTACACACTTTTCTGAGACTTTTTCAGCCCCTTGATATTGTCACGGTCAAACCGGAGATCCAAAGCGGCATACGAAAAGTGCGCAAATGTCTGGCAAAACACAGCCGTCACAACAAAATGCTCCTGATACTCAAAATGTTCGGCAGTGAAGCGGCACTTCGCAAAGAGAAAAAAACACATAAGATGTTGCTCAACAAAGAGATGAAGATCTCTGCCAAAGAGAAATCCTTCGCACACAGACTCTATCGCAGACTGCATCAACTGGGTAAAAAGCTTTATCATCTGTAAACTATTTTTGCTATAATCTTCATAATATTATTTGCAAGGATCGATCATGTCAAAAATATTACATCTGATTTTGGCTCTGAGCATCTCTCTCTTCTGGATCGGTTGTTCGAAAACGCCCTATACACACAGAAACCAGATCGTGATGTTTTCACCACAGCAGGAGATGCAGATGGGGTATCAGGCTGCACGGGAAATCCTGCAAAAAGAGCGCATCAGCCGTGATCCGAAACTCAATGCCATCGTACAGCGTGTCGGCAGAAGAGTCGCACAGGCTGCGGCACAGCCCGGCTACAAATGGCAGTTCTTCGTCATCGACAAAGATGTGCCCAACGCTTTTTGTCTGCCCGGAGGAAAGGTGTTCGTCTACTCCGGCATCTTCCGTGCAGTACAGAATGAAGATCAGCTGGCGACAGTCATAGCACACGAAGTGGCCCATGCCATCGCCAGACATGGTGCAGAACGCATGAGTATGATTCAGCTGGGACGCATGGGCAAACAGATCGCAGCCAAAACACTTGGTGGCGGAAAATATGCTGGCCTGATCAACCAGGCTTACGGGATCGGAGAGACCTACGGCGTCATACTCCCCTACAGCAGAAAATTCGAATATGAAGCGGATGAAATCGGCCTCTACCTGATGACCAGAGCGGGATACGATCCCCGGGAATCGCTCAAATTCTGGCAAAACATGATGCGTCTTGCCCAAAACAGCCGCAAACCGCCCGAATTTCTTTCGACCCACCCCAGCGACAGGCACAGGATCGAACGTCTGAAAAGATTGATTCCAAAAGCGTTAAAATATTACAGATAAAGGAAAGATAGTGAACCAGCAGGAAAAGATTGTCTCGATGTTCGACAACATCGCCGGAACATACGATATCGCAAATCGCGTACTCAGTTTTGGCGTCGACAAGGGATGGCGGAAAGAGGCATGTGAAAAGACCTTCGACCACTACAACCGACAGAAGATCGATATGATTCTGGATGTAGCATGCGGAACTGGTGATATGTGTGACTACTGGGACAAACGTGCGGCAAAAAGAGGTATCACTATCGGTGAAATCTATGGCGCCGATCCCTCCTCCGGCATGTTGAATGTCGCCAGGGAGAAAGGGCTCAATGCGAAATTTGTCCAGGCCGAGGCGAAAGATCTTCCTGTCAAAGATGATTCCGTCGATATTCTCAGTATCTCCTACGGTCTTCGCAACGTCGTCGATCGTAAAGAGGGGCTTGCAGAGTTCTACAGGGTCCTCAAACCAGGCGGCATGCTGGTGATCCTCGAGTTCACAAGGCTCCAGAAACAGACCTTACCCTCCAGAGTACGTGATTTCTATATGAAAAAAGTGTTGCCGGTAGTCGGCGGCCTGCTCTCCAAAAATTTTGACGCATACAGTTATCTGCCCAACTCGATCGAAGGGTTTCTGACAAAAGAGAAGTTGATAGAGGAGCTGGCGGAAACGGGATTTGAGCTGAAAGAGGCAAAGGGATATTCGATGGATATTTCGACGCTTTTTATCGCCCAAAAACCATCAGCCTAAATGTGCAGCGGTACTCTCTCGTACCGCCTGTAAAGATTATGCCGTGAAGTTCGGAATACGGATCATCTGTCCCGGATAGATTTTATCGGGATCTTTGATCACTTCGCGATTCGCTTCAAAGATCTCTTTGTAACGGCTGCCGTCTTTGTAGTAGATCTCGGCGATTCTCCAGAGGGTATCACCCTTTTGCACTTCATAGAAGATATCGTCGATCACTGCCGGCTCTTCCGTCTCCAGTTCATCGGCATCGACTTTCGCCACACCTTCGATATTGCCTGCAATCAGCGCTGCTTTGACTTTGTCCTCGGCACTCTTCGCTTTTCCCTTGAGTTTGACTGTATCGCCCTGCACTTCTACCTGAAGCCCTTCGATCGGCATCGTCTCACTCTCTTCTTCAATCAGTTTTTTGACGTTTTCATTGTCGTCACCTTTTCCCAGTATTCTGGCACCTGCATCTTTGACAAAATCGAAAAAACCCATCTGTCACTCCTTTTTGTTTGAATTCTCTATATTATAACCAAGTGGAATAAAGGGAGTTTTAGAATTGAAACAAACTCCAATCATTCAGAAAAGGCTATTTTTTGGGACGGAACGCTTTGATGACAGATTCGTCACATACCATATAGGGCCCTTCGATCAGATCGATACAGTAAGGCACTGCAGGAAAGACTGCATCCAGACACTCACGTATCGACTTCGGTTTTCCAGGCAGATTGATGATCAGACTCTTGTTGCGTATGCCGGCACTCTGACGTGAGAGTATCGCAGTCGGCACATACTGCAGACTTACAGCACGCATCTGTTCCCCGAATCCGGGCAGCATCTTCTGGCAAACCGCCTCGGTCGCTTCCGGTGTGACATCCCGTGGCGCCGGTCCCGTGCCTCCAGTCGTCACGATCAGTGCACACCCCTCCTCTTCGAGCTCTGTGAGCGCTTTCTCGATCAGCGACTGCTCATCCGCCACACAGCGGTAACAGAAAATCAGTTCATTCTGCAGATATGCTTCCATCGTTTCGATGATCGCTTTGCCCGAAATGTCTTCATAAATGCCTGCACTTGCACGGTCCGATGCCGTGACCACGCCTATTTTGATTTTATCCATTGAGTATATGTCCTCCCTCTTTGATGAAATAGACAGTCGCATAAGGTTTGAAAAAGGCTTCCACCTGCGTACTGTCGATGATCTTGTCTCTCCCTCCGAGAAAGAGCTCGATCCTGATACCACGGTCTCTCAGCTCCTGAAGCCCTTCCTCCTGCCAGCGATAGTTGAGCAGTTTTTCGAGCTCCTTCCGGGTACCGGGCCTCAGAAACGGGTGCAGCTCACGCGCGGAGGGCCATACACAGTTTTGTAAAAACTGCTCGATATAGGCTTCGGGATTTTTTTGAAAGTAGTGGATCTGTGCCCGTTTGAAAGCCTCCCCCTTCTCCATAAAAAATGCCGGGGAGATCAGTTGCAGGGTATCGATACGCTCCCCGCCCGACAAAGCATATTCGAACGCATCGATCGCACCTTTGCTGAAACCGGCCACGGTGTAGTCGCTCTTTTGCAGATAGCCTTCGAAGAGACTCTCCTCACCCCTCAGTGAAAATCCGCTAAAGAAACGCATCGACGAGGGCTCCCACTTCCTCTCTGCTCATCACCTCTTTTTCCATCAGACGCTGTTTCAGATTTTCCACAGCCGGCTGCATTTTGTGCAGAAACTCTTCGAGATCTTCGATCGCCTCGTCGATCAGGGAGGCGCTGTCGATCGCTGCCGCGTAGATACCATCCCCCATCGCATAGACCTGTACCATCTCTTCGGCGATCTTTTTTGCTTTGCGGATATCTTCAGCACAATTAGTGAAGATCTCATGATAGTAGAGTTCCGATGCGACATAGCCTGCCAGATAGACTTTCAGTTTTGCCTGAAGGCGTGTTTTGGAGGTGATCTCATGCTCCATCTCCATCAAAAAGCCGTTGAGTATGCTGACCTTTTCGAAATCGACTTCATACCAGCAGGCGCAGAGTGCCCGTGCCGCCTGATAGGTCGCCTGAATCTCCTTCTCATAAGGTGTGAAAGTGAGCAGTTTCTTTTTCCCCAGCAGCACTTTCGCCTTGACAGCATCGAAATCCTCCATCGTAATCGTGGTGTGCTGATGACGCAGTGCATGTATCGCGGCTTCATTGACCAGTGTCGAAAGTGCCGCGCCGCTGAATCCTACCGTCGCTTTGGCGAGCGCCGCGATGTCGACATCATAATGCTTTCCCTTCAGATGTACGGAGAGGATCGCTTCACGCTCCTGAATACCCGGCAGTGAAACGAAAACCCTGCGGTCAAATCGCCCTGCACGCAGCAACGCATTGTCCAGGGAGTCATACTGGTTGGTCGCGGCAATGACGACGATGTTGCTACTCTCTTCAAAACCGTCCATCTGCGTCAGCAGCTGGTTGAGCGTGCTCTCCCGCTCGTCGTTGCGCCCCGTACCACGCGCTTTTCCGACTGCATCGATCTCGTCGATGAAGATGATCGCCGGAGCATACTGTTTGGCTGCTGCAAAGAGTTCTCGCACCCGTTTCGCTCCCATCCCGACATAGATCTGGACAAATTCAGACCCACTCTGATAGAAAAAAGGAACCCCCGCTTCCCCGGCCACGGCTCTGGCGATGAGGGTCTTTCCAACACCCGGAGGCCCCGCGAGCAGTACCCCTTTGGGCATTTTGACCCCAAATGCATGATACTTCTGCGGATTTTTCAGAAAGTCGACGATTTCGCCAAGCTCCTCCTTCACCTCTTCAATACCGGCGACATCGGCAAACGTGATATCCGATGTGACCGGTTTGATCTCACGGTTTTTCAATCCCGGAATCATCTCCGGCAACGCCTCGGAAGGGGTATGGTGATTTTGGATATCCGACGGTTTTTCGACGGTGCGCCTCTTGCCAAAGAGAATGAAAAAAAGAATAAACGCGGTCAGTGAGAGCAGCAGCACCCAGAGGTCTGTCAGCTTCTCGGAGTCGTCGATCTCGACAGGCACTTTATGGAGAAGTTCGCCGATATCGATACCGGAACGGATAATCGCGTAGGTTGCGTCATTTGTCGAGAGCACCACTTTATTGCCGACGATCGTCGCTTTTGTGAAGAGATCTTTCTGTAACAGCTCTTTGTAGGTATTGTAGTCTATGTTTTGTACCGGCTGATGCAGATAGGCGACTGCTGAGAGTATCAGGAGCATCAGTGTGGCGATGAGTGTGATGCTGTTTCTTTTATTGAGCCAGCGTCGCAAAGTTCCCCTCCTCCCGTACTTCGGCACTATCTATCTGTACCCACTCCTTTTCCAGATCGAGCGGTGATGAGATATGGACTCTGTTGTAGTACTGGTCGTAACCGATCTGAAAAGCTCCTTTGCGCTCTTCGACCAGTACATCGAGTACTCTGTTGTGCACTTTTCTGAAACGCAGGTTGTTCTCTGCCACGATCTCTTCGAGGATCTTCAGCCGCGCTTTGGCCACTTTGCCGTTGACACTTGCCTTGAGTGTGGCAGCATGTGTCCCTTCACGTCTGCTGTAGGTAAATGCATGCAGATGGGTGACGGGGAAACGTCGGAAGTTGGCCAGTGCCTCTTCCCAGATCGCTTCGCTTTCACCGGGATGTCCCACGATATAATCCGTCCCCAGCGCAAACCCTTTTGCAGCGATCTTTTCAAAGAGTTCGAGATCACGGCGCAGTGCATTGCGTCGTCGCATTTTGACCAGCATCTCCTCACTCGTATGCTGCAGGGCGATATGCAGATGCTTCTCCAGCCAGGGCTCATCGAGCAGTTCCATAAAAGCGTCGTCGATCTGTACAGGTTCCAGAGAGCCCAGACGTATGCGACGTACACCGCGGATCATCGACATGCGCTGCAGAAGTCTTGCGATCGAACTGCCGGTATCCTTACCGTAGCTGCCGATATTGGTTCCGGTAAGCACAAACTCTCCGTAACCGTTCCCTGCCAGTTTCGCTACCTGTTCCAGAATCTTCGTTTCGTCCTGGCTTCTCGCACGCCCACGGACACTGGGAATGATGCAGTAACTGCAGTTGAAGTCACACCCCTCCTGAATCTTGATGAAGGCTTTGGCACGTGAACTGAAATCTTCGACGATCGTCTCATCGAGACTCTTCAGGTCGCCGGGTTCGAAAAAGGGGTTTTCGCGCTTGAGCAGTGTGTTGATATTTCGCTTTTCGGAGTGGCCAAAGACACCAAACACTTTCTCCTCCTGAAAAAGGCTCTCCCCTTTGCTCATAGCCCCGCAACCGGCAAAGATGACACGCTTACCCTTTTTCTGTAAACCCGAGATGTAACTTCTGGCACTGCTGTCGGCGGAGTTGGTCACGGTACAGGAGTTGACCACGACGATATCCGCTTCCTCTTCACTCTCTACAAGAATGAAGTCCTTCAGATTCTGCGCCATGATCTGTGAATCGTAGATGTTGGTCCGGCAACCGAACGTTTTAAGATAGACCCGGTTCACTACTCTCTCCTGCAGGAGGCATCGGTACCTCTTTTTTGACATTGATCGCCTGAGTCGGATAGGCGATGCGGATATCGTCGGCTTCATTGATCGCATCGAGGATATTGGCGTAGATGTTGCTCCTGAGCGTCAGCGTCGCATAGGAGTTGGTCATATACCAGCACGAGATCTTGACGCCGTACTCCTCCATGAAAGTGTAGACACGCGGTTCGACGTTGATATTTTTGAGACTGTACTGGCTTCTGAGCATATTGAGCTGCTTGCGGGAGATCTCGGTGTATCCTTTCGAGTACTTTTTCACGATCTCACGTATGATATGCTGCGCTTTTTTATAGTTGGAGTCGAAGGTGATCATGATATCGACACCATCCCAGACGGTTTTGATCTTGCCGTGGGTATAGTTTGCCAGCAATTCGGTAAAGATATAGTTGTTGGGGATAAAGATGATCCGCCCCGCCCTTCTGTTGTGGGTATAGGTCGTCAAAGTGACATCTTCGAGAATCGTCATCCGCAGAAAAGAGATATCGACGATATCCCCCACATACTCATGTGCCCCCTTAAATACCTTGACACGGTCTCCGACATGAAAACTCCCTCCAAAGACGATAACCATCCATCCCAGTGCACTCATGAAGAGATCCTTCATCGCAATCGCGATACCCGCTGAGGCAAAACCGAGAATCGTGACGAAATAGGTCATGTTTTCCAGAAAAGAGAAGAGCAGCACCAGCAGAATCAGCAGAAAATTGCTGAAGTTGATGATCTTGTTGGCCATGTAGTAGCGTTCGTTGTCGGAGATGGTCTTCTTTGCAAGATACTTGAAGATGAACGAGAAGAGGATGATCACACCGATACTGATCAGGATATTGAAGAGGCGCTGCATCTGGACCTTGATATCCTGCGTCACTTTCAGTTTGCTGTCTTCAACCTTTTTGTTGTAGAGTGAAAAAGTGTTCTTTGCCAGTTCGTAAGCGGGGACTATCTCGTCGAGTTCACGCATGATCTCAGAGTCCCGGTTGTTGAGCAGGCGCTCTTTCTCACGCAGGAGATCGATCAGCCCCTTCAGGCCATCGAGTTTGCGTTTGAACTCGTCACGTTCCGACTTGAGCAGCTTGAGATAGCGAAATCCATTGAGAATATCGAAAGGGGATTTGATCTCAGGCGCTTTGGCGATATCTTTGGGTTTGGTCATATCTTCAAATGGCGGCGCTTTGAAATCACTCAGAAGATCGATCTGGTTGGTCAGCGCCTTCAGTTCACTGAGCAGATTCTGATATTTGACGCTCTCTTTCCGATAGCGGTACTTCTGCAGCTCTTTTTTGACACTGTTGAGTTTTTTCAGCAGGTCCAGATAGATCTGGTGATTGTTATATTTGGCATAGAGCAGATTTGTCTTGAGCTGATCGTCTATCTCCTGGATCCTTGAGGCAGCCTCCTTGTTTTGCCTGATATGTGCTTTCGCCTCTTCGATGGTGAGATTTTTGTGGATCAGGGAGCTGTTGTGTTCGCCGCTCTTTTCAAGGGAGGTGCTTTCACCTGTCGTGTTCAGGTCTTTCGCATGCAACAGCCCTGCAGTGAGCAGCACCAGCATGATGGCGAGTGTCTGAAGGCGCAACTCACGCTTCACCGCTGAACTCTTTCAACAGTGCGATGACCGTCGATCGATCCGGAGAGGTCACGATCTCATAGCCCCCTATTCCTTTGGGCAGAATAAACTTGATCGCACTGTTTTCTGTTTTTTTATCGAGAAAAAATCCTTCATAAAACGCTTCGGGATCATTGATCGTGAAGCTGACCGGCAGACCATACTTCTCCAGCAGTGCTTTGATGCGCAGTGCATCCTTCTCTTCGAGCAGGCCGAGTCTCACTGCCAGTGCATTGGCCATCACCATACCGATCGCAACCGCTTCCCCGTGCAGATAGCGGCTGTATCCGGTGATGTTTTCGATCACATGGGCAAATGTGTGGCCGTAGTTGAGCACGGCACGCACCCCTTTCTCTTTCTCATCTTCACTGACCACTTTCGCTTTGGTCTCCACGCTCTTTGCGATGGCGAGCGAGAGATCCTCTTTTCTGTGCAGATCCGCCTTTTCGAGGAATTGGAAAAATTCTGCATCAAATGTAACAGCCATCTTGACAATCTCCGCAACCCCTGCGCCAAATTCACGTTCCGGCAATGTCCTGAGAAACGCCGTCTCGATATAGACAGCGACCGGCTGATAAAAAGCGCCGATGAGATTTTTGCCGTAACTGTTGTTGATGCCTGTCTTTCCTCCGACACTGGCGTCGACCTGAGAGAGAAGCGTCGTGGGAATCTGTATGAAGTCGATGCCCCGCTGAAAAATCGAGGCGACATATCCGGTCATGTCCCCGATCACCCCGCCGCCGAAAGCGATCAGCAGCGATCCGCGGTCGAAGCGGTGGTTGAAAAGATTTTCAAGAATCCAGTCGACACTCTGCTGATTCTTGTAGTTTTCACCGTCGGCGACTGTGATGATATAGCGTTCACGTGCAGTAATCTTCTCCAGAATCGTCGCCAGATGCAGGCCCGAAACTTTCGGATTGGTGATGATCGCCACCTTGCGGTCGAAGTGCATGGGTGCGAGTTCGTCGATATAGATCGTATAGTCCCGGTTTTTCTGATTTTCAAAATGGATTTCTCTTTGCATGCGGTCCTGCTGTCTTTTTAAAATTAAATGATTATATTTAAAAACTGTTTAGATATTTATGATTCATAAGGCAGGAAGAGCTGGTATTTATCCAGAAAATGGAAATAGTGTTTCTTCATGTCTGTCGAGAGCCAGGAGAGTATTCTCGGTTCGAGCAGCGTTTTGTCAAAAATGATAAATTGCAGAAAGTCGTCATGTGCTTCGAGTTCGCGAATCGGGTTTCGCTTCGTTTTGACGATACGCACCTTCTCTTCAAAGAGTTTGGAGAGATTTTCGAAATGTTCGATGATCTTCTCACGCTCTTCACGCTCATCGGATGCGAAGTCAAAGAGCGAAATATCCAGCCCCATCTGTGATGCAGAGTCGAAGATGATCGATGAGAGTTGCTCGATCTTTTCACTCTCGTCACAGAGCACGACCGTATGAGCGATGTTGAAAAACCCATACTCCCCGATTTTGAGTACTGGTATTTTCAGACGGTAAAGAAAGTCAAGGTGTTTCGAAAAAAACGCTTTCTCCGTAATGAAAAGCCCCACATAGTTGAGATCGATATCGCTCGTGATCAGGCGCTCTGTCGATTCTCCCAGAAAATCGAAGAGTACCTCCATCGAATTGCTCTCCTGATAACTTTTGAGCTTCTCCAGCATCTTGCCAAATCGCGGATTAACGACCCGGAAAATCAGTTTTTTGCTGTTGAGTTTGGCATGCATGAGCATCGCATCGTTGCAGATATGGTCGATCTGCGCATCATCCATATCGATCATATCGATCAATGTGTAGATATTTTGGCCAAAAGGGAGCGGGAACTGCCCGAACTGCCGGTTGATGCTCTTATAGACCCCTTTCAGTACATTGGGATTGCCGACAGCGAGTATCGTGTCGTCCGGCAGCAGCATCGTCTTCTGATCCGGCAGGAGTATCTGCCCTTTGCGGTAGACCGCGGCGATACGCCACCGCTTCTGCTCTATATTGCCGACATGCCGGTAGACATAGGCGGAACCGAACGGAATCTTGAACTCCATGATCTCACCCTGCCCCAGGCCGATATTCTGCGCCGAGAGCGGGATGTCGGGAAGATAGTTGC
>JALWPY010000166.1:0-1248 GCA_026994915.1 Campylobacterales bacterium | reverse complement strand
ACCACCATCGTATGCTGGTCTTCGATCCCCAGCTGCCATTTGTCCAGCAGAACAATGGGCAGGTTTTTATCGACTTTTCGTATATTTTCATAGGTCGCTGTCATATCGATTTTGTTTCCGAGCACCAGCATCACCTGAAAAAAATCGACCTCCTCCAGCAGGGGAGAGAGTTTGACATAACTGGTAGGATCGAAATGGTAGTAGAGAAAGTGTTCCGAAAGCTTCTGCGGTAAAGTCGACTGCTTGTAGTAGACGATGTAGTAGATGTTTTCCGATGTGTCGAGATCCTCCAGACGCTGAAGAAAAGATCTGGCGACAATACCGTCGGCGATGATCAGGATCTTTTTCATTTCTCCTCTTCACGCCGGCAGCGACACTGCTTCAGCACTTCCGACCTGACAATACGCCCGTTTTCATCCAGCAGCGCTATTTTGCATACGCCATCCTCCTGCAGAAGCCGCACGATTTTTTCACTGCCGATCACACCGACAAGCGGGTCGTCGGAGGGAAAGGGAGGGCGCGGGTGGTTGGTCAGCACCAGTGTGGCATTTTTGGTAAAAGCATCTTCCGAGATGCGCAGATGGCCGATTCCCGTCAACTTCTGCAGGCGTGCGACCACCTCTTCGTGACACTTCGCACCGGTTGTTGTCAAAAGCGCCCGGTTATCGCTCTTTGGCATGGTGGTTGCACATCCTGTGATACTCCCTATTCCAATCAACAGCAGCAAATCAATAAATCGCATAACGCTCCCTGTATCCTTTTTTGCCGATCTTTTGCAGCGGTAAAAGATGACTTTTCCGCAGCGCTCTGGTGCGGCTCTGAGGCTTGCATGCATCGTTGTCCCGATAGTAGAGCGCAGCTGCCAGCATCCCTTCGGCGGGATCGGCGAAATCGTGTGTGATATCGTCAGAAGCCTTGCACAACGGAGCGATACCGTCGACATAATCTCCCACACCATCGGCATTGGCACTCTTCGTATCGACCGCCAGCAGATAGTGCGCACAGTAGTAGAGCGGATACATCCCATAAGGTTTGCCGCATGTCGCTTCACCGATCTGGATCACATCGACATCGACAGCGTGTGCACGCAGGGAGTTGATCACCAGTTCACTCGCCGAGCAAGTCTGCGGAGTCGTGAGTATGAAGACGCGCGGCAGTGCGATCGCATTTTCTGTATAGATAAAGCGCTCGAAGGAGTTGTAGCGACTGTATTTTTGGTTGAAGAGTGTCTGGTTGAAGATCTCATAC
>JALWPY010000165.1 GCA_026994915.1 Campylobacterales bacterium | reverse complement strand
GTATGACACGCATCACCTGCCCCAGTGCAATGCCTCCGTCATTCGGCGGTACTTCGTTGGGGATGAGGGCGTTTGACAGTCGCTTTAAGAGTAGTTCCAGCAGGACGCGGTTTTGAAAGACACCGCCGCTGAGGACAACGGGCAGGTTGTATGGTTCGCTGATCTGCACGACGATTTCGACGAAAGTGTTGAAAAACTTCGATACGGCGATGCGCGGGTTTGGTTCATGAAGGATCGTTTCGATCATCGGCAGAAAGTCGATAACGTCTTCATGAAAGTTGATTTCGTAGCTTTCGGTGACGGTCTCATCATACAGCTCTTCGAGCAGCATCCCGCTCTCTCCTTCAAAGCTCATGATCTGACATACATCTGTCAGTGAGGCGACGGCGTCGAAAATGCGTCCACAAGAGGAGCTGAGCGGGGCGTTGAGTCCTTTTTGCCATGAGAGGTAGAGTGTTTTTCGCTCTGCGGGAGAAAAACTCCGCACGGCGGGATGTGGCAATGTCAGCGCTTTTTCACCGTAGAGATCAAAGAGCAGACTGAGTGCGACACGTCTTGGTTCTTTGATCGCTTTTACTCCTCCGAGAAGTCTGAAGTAGCGAAAATGCGCCACCCGTTCATATCCTCTCATGTCACAACGCAAAAACTCCCCGCCCCAGAGGTTGCCGTCATCTCCATACCCTGTACCGTCAAACGCTACGCCGAGTACTTCGCCGGTAATCCCTTTCTCCGCCATCACAGCAAGGATGTGGGCGTAGTGGTGCTGCACCTGTTTCACATCGGTAAAGTTGGCTTTGGCATATTTGGTACTCTCATACCCCGGGTGTTTATCGCAGACGACCAAGTCGGGTGTGAAGTCGTATACCCGCCGCAGGGTTTCGATATTTTTTGCGTAATAACCCAGCGATTCGATACTCTCCAGATCGCCGATGTGAGGGGAGAGGATCGCCTCTTTCTCAAAGCCGATTGCCACGGTGCTTTTCTGGTTGGCGCCGAGTGCGAGTACTTTTTGCGGGAGCGGTTTTGGCAATTTGATGGAAGCGGGTGCGTACCCTCTGGCGCGGCGAATCATCACGACCTGATCCTTCACTACCAGCGCCACACTATCGTCACACCCGTTGACAATCTCCCGATCATGATCCAAAACGGCGTCATACACCCCGCGAAGCTTTTCCAGACTCTCCCGTGTCGTGGCGATCGGCTCGTCGGTGACATTGGCACTTGTCGCAACTATCGGCTTTTGCAGTTTTTCCAGCAGCAGAATGTGCAGCGGGGTATAGGCAAGGAAAAGCCCGATCTTCGATATCCCGGGCGCGACGGATACGGGCAGTGCATTTTTGGAGTGTAACAGAACGATAGGACGTTCTTTCGAGGTAAGCAGCGCTTCCTCTTTTTCACTGATCTTTGCCAGTGTTTTTGCTGCTTCAAGGTCACGCACCATCACGGCAAAAGGTTTAGAGGGGCGATGTTTGCGCTCCCGTAACTTTTTCACCGCAGCATCATTGGTTGCATCACACACCAGATGGTATCCGCCCACCCCTTTGACTGCGAGAATCTCCCCTTCATGAAGTCGCCTGACCGCTTCGTCAATCGACATATTAAGCTTTGAACCGCACTCATGACAGCCGATGGGCTGGGCGTGGTAGCGGCGGTCAGTCGGGTCATAGTACTCTTTTCGGCACACTTCGCACATCGGGAAAAAGCGCATAGAGGTGTTTTTGCGGTCATACGGCAATTTTTCGATGATCGAATAGCGCACCCCGCAATCGGTGCAAGTGATGAAAGGGTGCAGATAGCGCCGGTTTTCGGGATCGAAAAGCTCTTTTTCACACGCTTTGCAGATGGAAATATCGGGTGGAATCAGTGCGGAAGTGAGGGAGAGATTTTCACTTTGGGCGATGGAAAAGGTCTCGAATGTTCGAGTGGTTACTTCATGAAGTTCCAGCGAATCAATCTTCGCCAGTGGAGGCAAGTCGGTTTTAATCTGTGTGATGAAGGTATCAAGCTGCTCTTTTGTCGCATTGACTGTAATAATCACACCTGCCGAATCGTTACGCACCTCTCCTTTTAGATGGAGTTTGTGTGCCAGTTGGTAAATAAAGGGGCGAAAACCGACACCCTGAACGGTGCCGGTGATACGAATGCAGTGGGTAGCGGCTTTCACAAGCGTTGTTTCAACTCTTCGGTCGTTGCTTTATCCATAGATTACCTCTTTCTGAATCGCATTGAAGATAGCACCTTTGGCTCTTTTGTGTTTATGCACTAGATCCACTTTTTTGTGGTAAAGTTCCTCCAGATAGACCCACAGTCCTGCAAGATTTCTATAGGTATTGTGTCTGAACTCAACATAAATATCGATATCGCTCTCTTCGTTTGCATTATCTCTGGCATAGCTACCAAAGAGTCCGATCTTCTCTACTTCATAGGTCTTTTGGATATAGGCTTTATGTTTATTCAACAGTTCAAGAATCTCTTCTTTCGTCATGAAGCTGCTCCCAAAAACATTTTTTACCATTATACCATATCACAAAAACTGCGCCCCGTAGACACTGTTTTCTTTACCCATCGGGTAGTTTTTGTTCAAAAGCGGTTTTTTGAGTGCCAGATTACGCTGTATTCTGCCCCAGAGGGACTGGTTGGCAAAGGTGGCGCCGCTGAGGGTGAGTGTGGGGGCTTTGGTCTTGGCAAGCAATTGTGTCACAATGTCGGCAATGTAGTCACCGAAACTTTCATAGATACTGTAGCAGAGTATCGCCTGTTTGGCACCGCTGAGTTTGAAGCTCATCAGCGATGCGAGAAAGGCGTAGTCGTTGAAACGGTTGTCCTGGACTTTGGTGTCAATCTGCATACCACCTTTACCCAAAAAACTGAGCGCCAGTTCCGAGATGCCATCGAAGCTTTCGTTTTCCAGCTCCAGCAGAATGGCGGTCACTTTGAATAGGTCGACTTCACCGCTGAGATTGTCGAGGCGTTCGTAAAGTGAAGGAAATTTGGCGCGGAAATTTTCAACCAGTCTGTCCGATCCCTCCCGCAGCGCCGCGATTTCGGTAAAGAGGTTATCTGCTTCAAACACCTTTGGTGGGACAACGTCGATCACCTCTTTTTGGTTGCAGTAGAGAAAATGTAACCGATCATCGAAATGGACGCCGATTGCATTTTCTGAAAGCTTCTCATGTTCGGCAAGGACACTAAGCATCGCCGCTTTGGCGACAGAGAAAGGTTTGGCATTTTCC
>JALWPY010000164.1 GCA_026994915.1 Campylobacterales bacterium | reverse complement strand
TGAGTATTCGGATATCTTCCGCATCGCATATCTGTATTATGATATCCCGGCATCTCTTTTGGATCTCTCCACGTAACACTTCATATCGATATTTGGTTACCCATACTATATGGGCTTGCATCTGACTAACTGTATGGCTTCCTCTTCGCATTTTTACATGCTAACCTCTTAAAAGTGTGTAGCAGCTGAAAGCCTTGCACTAAAAGTGCATAGTTTTGACTAGCGTGTTTGGTACAATAAAAAATATTGAAAAAAAGATAAAGGAGCTGATCAATGAATGATCCAATTTTAATCATACCGGTAGGTGTTGTTATTGTAGGTATTATTGCCTATATTGCGCATAAAAAAGAGTGGAAAATCGTCGATTTCTTTTAATCCCCTGCGTTAGCACTGCCCTTAATCACCCTCAACAACTTCCACTTTCACAGCGATACCGTCAGTATCATCCTGATACAGTTTCAAATTCTATGTAGACATATAATTTGTGTTAACTTATAGTGGTTATAATTTTTGCGTATACAAATCACTATCTCTCCATGACGTATTGATATCAATATGCTGACAAACAGAAAGGATCTATCATGAAAATCGCCGTACCCGTTAAAACAAATCAGGAAAACCCACCGCTGGCACCGCTGTTTGGCAAAGCGAAATGGTTCGCCATCATCGAAAGTGGTCAAGTCACTATCGAACCCAATCCCGTCAAAGGAGGTGCCGCTGTGATTGCATGGCTGGCTTCAGAGGGTGTGGAAGTGATTCTTTTTCAGGAGATGGGACACACCCCCTATGAGATGATCAAAGAGACAGGCACCATCGATCTGTTTCACGCCGGATATGAGCGTATCTTGCTAGAGGATGCCCTCGAGCGCTTCGAAGCCGACAAACTCGAGGAGATCGACGATACCAACATCGACCCTATCATCGCACATCACGAAGCCAAACATAGTCACTGACGGTTATTTGTTTGTTTCAGTAGGCTTTGAGTGCATGATTGATCTGTAAATATGCCTGCAAAGGTGTCGTTTCAAAGTAATGAATACCATGTTCTCTGGCAAAAGCACGGGTAATCTCCTGCACTTTGAGGAGATTGAACCGTGGTGCTTTTGGGAAGAGGTGATGTTCTATCTGAGTATTCAGCCCGCCATAAAACCAGTGGACAAATCTGCCGCCCCTGAGTGACCGGCTGCCACGCATCTGTATCTCCATCCAGCTCATCGTCCTGCTCTGCTCCAGATCAAAGACTTCACATCCCAGATGGTTGGTGATAAATCCAAATGCCAGCCATGCCGAGAGGCTCAGGTAGAGCGTTATAAACACCGTTAGAGCCGATGTAAACGGCAGCGTCAAAAAGATCGTTCCCCAGATCAGCGGCCAGTGCAGCAGCATAAGCGACAACTCACCGTAGAGCTTCTGTTTGATGACAAATTTGTACGATTGGGCGATAAAAGCCGGATACATGAAAAACATCGCACCCCAGAAGAGGATATATTTGTATTTTTTGATAAAGGGTTTATCTCCTCTGTGATGTGTCGTAAAAGCACCATCCAGCGCACGGATATCTTCATCTTTTTCGACGACATTACACCAGGTGTGGTGGTTGACATTGTGTTTGTGATCCCACCAGGAAGAGGAGTTACTCAGTATCAGCGCTGAAAAGGGGTAAGAGAGCCTGAATGAAAGCTTTTTGTTTTTGAAATACTGCAAGTGCAGGATATCATGCGAAACAAACACCGCACGGGTAAAGACCAGTGCCAGAAAAAGCCCCAGCAGGAAGGGGTTCCACAGCGGCATCGTCACAAATGCAATAGCCAGGGAGAGAATGATCGCGATCATCTCTATAGTTCCGCGCACGGGTACGCGATCCAAAAGACCCGCCTGACGGACGCGGCCCTTCAACTCTTCGAAAATATCCTTGCTTTGGGGATTGGTGATGGACATGTTGCTTCTTTATATTATAATGGTTCATTATAGCATGATTTAAGGTAAAACGCTAGCTCGGCAACCGCACGATCCGCTCCCCGATCTCCCGCGCCTCCTCTTCGTTGTGTGTCACATAGACAAGAGTGAAGCCAAACTCTGCATGCAGGCGCAGGATCTCTTTGCGCAGTTTTCTGTTGAGTTCGGGATCGAGGCTGGAGAGGGGTTCGTCCATCAGCAATATTTTGGGAGAGAGGATCAGTGCGCGGGCGAGCGCGACACGCTGTTTCTGTCCACCCGAGAGCCGGTCGATGCGCCGTGTCTCAAACCCCTCCAGTCCGACGATCCGCAACATGCGGGCAACCTCTTCACGCTGCTCGTCACGTGGAACCTTTCTCAGTTTCAATCCAAAAGCGATATTGCCGAACACATCCATATGCGGCCAGAGTGCGAGGTCCTGAAAGACCATGTTGAGCGCCCTCTCATGCGGTGGGACGAGGATTTTGCCCGCATCACTGACGGTGTGGCCATCCAGTATGACACGTCCCTCATCGGGCGCGACAAATCCGGCGATGAGGCGCAGCAGCGTCGTCTTTCCCGACCCCGAACCACCCACGATCACCAGCCGCTCCCGGTCAAGAATCTGAAGAGAAAAGTCTCTGAAGAGTTGCCGCCCCTCCGGCATGAGTGTGATCTTTTCCAGAGCGATCATGTGCGCCTCCCGCTTTGCCACAGGCCGTAGAGCCCCACGGGCAGCAGCGTCACGGCGACCATAAGCAGGCAGAGAGAGGCGATCAGCGAGGGAGCGCCGTTGGCCATCTGTGTCAGGATATAGACCGGCAGGGTCTCGTTCCCGGGAGGATAGAGCAGCATGACCAGCGCATCGTCACGCAGGCAGAAGATGTAGGCAACCACCCACGCCAAAACCAGTGCCGGACGTATCAGCGGCAGCAAAATATGGCGGATCACCGTATGCCACTGCGCCCCGCAAAGCGCCGCAGCTTCACTGTATGCGGAAGGGATCTGTGCCAGTCTCGCTTCGGTGATCTTCGCCGGCAGGGCCAGATATTTGCCCGTGTAGGCGATGAGGACGATGGCAGGTGTCGCATAGATGAAGTTGGTCCAGGGAGTATTCCAGAAGAGGATGAGCGCCACACCATAGACAGAGGCAGGCAACGCAAACATGAAGAAGAGGCTCCCCTCGAACCAGCGCCACCACCCCAAAAGCCTCCGGTGAACAATATAGGCACTCGCAAATCCCAGAAGCGTCAGCAGCGTCGCACCCACAGCCGCAAAGAGCAGACTGCGCCCCAGCGGCCCGGAAGCGCTCTCCAGTGCTCTCATGAAAGCGGATATGTCACTCTGCTTCATGAGTGCCAGCAGCGGCATCCCCGTGACCGCCAGAGCGAGCAAACCTACCGCAATGAAAAGAGGTATACGTCCCCTGCCCAGTACGATCATGTGAAGTGCCGCGCCGCTGCCCTGCATCTGTGCGAAACCGCTTCGAAGCAGGCGCTCCATCGCCAGCACCACAAAGACCACCACGATCACAGGAAGGGCCGCCGCAGCCGCCGCCCGAAAGTCGTAAAAGGCGCTGAAATAGACAAAACTCTGTGTCACAAAGACGGGATATCGCAGGAAGTTGGCCACACCGAACTCCCCGAATACAAGGATAAAGACCAGTAAAAAAGCGAAGAGGATCACGGGAGCGATCAGCGGCAGAGAAATGCCCCGCAGCACCCCGCCCCAGCCGCAAAGCAGCAATCCCGCCTCCTCCAGTGCGGGATCGATCTGCCGCAAAGCAAACATGACCAGAAGCATCGGCACGCAGAGGTAGATCACAAAGAGTACCGTCGCCACACCCCAAAATCCGAAAAACCACTCCCCAAACCACGCAGCGTACCCGTAGGCGAGAATATAGGAGGGAATCAACAGCGGCAGACTCAGCAACACGGCGAAACTTTTGCGCAGCCACAGATCGCTCCGGGCCAGCAGGATGCCCAGCACTGTGCCCGTTGCTGTAGTCGCCGACGCCACCGTCACTGCCAGCATGAGACTGTGCACCATCCCTTCGGCCAGCGCTCTGTTGTGCCACAGGGCCCTGTAGGCTTCGGTGCTGAAACGCCCTCCGTCAAAGAGACTCGCCGCGAACATCGTCGCCACCGGGACAATCCCGAGCAGCAAAAAGAGCACGGCGGCCGCCAGAAACGGAGTGCGCTCGCGCATGCTACTCCTCCACCCACGCCTTGAGCCAGGGTTGTATCCGGACCAGTGTGCGCGCCACTTCGGCATAGTCGACATGCATGACTTTGATCCGGTCGATCGGTTTCAGATCTTTGGGCATCGGCGTGCCCGCATGCAGCGGTATCTGTGCACAGTCGGCAAACGCAAGTCTGCGCTCTGTCTCGGGACGCAGCAGATAGTCGATCAGCCGCTTCGCCGCGGCGGGATGGGGCGCACCACGGATCAGCATGACGGCGTTGGGGACGACAAAGATGCCGCTCTCATCCGCTTTCTGGTCAGGATAGACGATATGGACCTTCTCTTTCCGACGTATGCGGCTGACGGCGTCGTCACTGTCGACCAGTGCGAAGAGGTAGCGTCCCTGCGCCACGAAATCGGCGCTTTCACCGTTGCTTGTGGAGATGGCGGTACTATTCTTTTTGAGCCCTTCGAGGAAGGCTTTGGCCCTGGTATCGCCCCAGAGGGTGAAGAGTGCGGCGACATGCGAGGTGGTCGTACCGAAGAGCGGATTGGCGATGACCCCTTTACCTCTGTATGCCGGCTCGGTGTAGGCAAGGATCGATTCCGGATCTTTGCCAGCTTTGTCACTTACCAACAGGAGGCGTATGCGCGCCGAAAATCCTGTCCAGTAGTACTCTTTCTGGACAAAATCGGCCGCGATACCCTCCGCCGAGGGGCTTTTGTAGGGTGCGAGGACGCCCTTCTGGCGCAGTACTTCGGCGCGAATCGGTTCGTTGGCCCAGTAGACATCGGCACGGGGATTCTTCTTTTCGGCGATGAGGCGGTTCATGACACCCGTACTTTTGGACTCTTCGGTATCGTAGACGGCATGAACTCGGATGCCCGTCTCTTTCTCGAACGCTTTGAGAATCGGCTCCGAAAAGACCTGATCTTCGGAGACGTAGACCGTCACCTCCCTGCCGCTCTCTTTCGGAGAGCATGCGACAAACATGCATGCGAGGAGCAGGAGTGCGAATCTTCTCATTTCTGCGTTTTCCCGTCGTCTGTCACGACACGAAAGTCATCGAAACTCGTCGCCGCGTCCGCCTTGGTCCAGAGCCCGGCGCCGCCGCGTTTGGGCAACTGGCTATCTGTATGGCTGAGCAGCTTTTTGCCGTCGAGATACCCTTCGAACCTGTCGCCATGCTGGACGATGCGCATCGTATGCCACCCTTTGGAGAGTCTGACGTCGGCCGAGGCGAGTTCGTGGCGGTGACCGTTTTTGACGATGTAGAAGCGGAAGTTGTCCTCCAGCGGGTTGAAACGGGCGACATAGTAGTTGTCGTCGTCCTGTACCCGCCACATGATACCCCCGCCCTGATCGGTACGGCCGCTGTTGGCTTTGAACTTCACCGAAATCTCCCCGTCTTTGAAGCCGATCTCCCTGGTGTAGCAGAGGTTGAAAATGCCGCCGTTGAACCATGTGTCGTTGGGCCGTGTGAGGGCGAGAACCTTTTTGCCCGAAGGGGCATCGGCGACTTCGACCACTTTCCAGACAGCCATCGGTTCTTTGGGATGCGTGGCGGAGACACGCCATCCGGCGGGCACGGCTCCGGGCTTCATCTTTTCGAAGTCCCAGATTTTTGTTGTATCTGCCTGCAGTGCTATGACCGTTAACATTGTCAGCATGATTGCTCTTTTTTTACCAAATCCGAACATAATCTCTTCTCCTCCTTCTCGTTTGTTTCATGATAACCTGAAATGCGTATATCTACCTTAAATCTCCTCTGACGGAAAAAAGAGGCTCACCGACAGATATCCTGACAGGGCCATCAGAGCGACCACGGTAAACCCCAGATGTATCGCGAGAAGCGTCGCGAGGATGGCACTGAGGACCGATGCAAAGCCGTTGATCGCCCATGCCCATGGAATCAGTGCAGGCGTCTGCCTGCCGAGTACCGAAAGACCGATGGGAAACGGCAACCCCATCGCAAAAGCGAGCGGTGCGATCAAGCCGGCCGTTATCACCAGTTTCAGTACAAAAGGGTATGCCATGAAGATTGCAAATATTCTTCCAAGACCCAGTAGGTAAATGAGCCCAAAGAGAACGATCACCAACAGAGCCGCCACCAGCGCCTTGCGTGCTCCCATCTGTTCCATCAATCTGCCGGCAAAGAGACTCCCCAGCCCTGCGAAGACCAGAAAAGTACTCAATACTACTGCAGCAGAAACCACCGGATGTGCCAGAAAGAGTATGAAACGCTGGATCAACACGATCTCCAGAAAGAAAAATGCCATACCCAGCATCCAGAAGTAGCCTGTTATCCGCCAGTGGGTGAAACTTCCGGTTGCAGGTCTCTTCCGGGCGAAGTGTGCAAGCGGCAGCAGAATCGACACCACACCGATCACCACAGCCAGCAGCAGGGAAGCGATAAGCACCAGATACCCCCACTCCATCAGATAGAGTCCGCCGGAACCACGCAAACTATAGATTTCCGGCAGTGTGGACCACTTGAAAAAACGGTAAAAGAAAGGACGGTCATCTGTCGCAGGAGCGATATAGAATTTGTAACGCTCAACATAATCGCTTTGCGTCAGAAGCCCTTTGACACCTTCGTAAAAGTAAGCTCTTTCCAGCAGGTTAAACCGATTCGTTTCCTCTCGGGCAATACCGGGATAGTAGATGAGATCGAAACTGTATCTGCGGCAAAAAGCGTTGAGATTTTCGATCTCTTCATGGGTAAAGGGCTCTTTTTTGAGAAGCATCGTGACTGTTTGCCAGCTGCGAATCATCACAATCCTCCTTCTGCCCTCTTCTCTGCCGCCTGAAGCTTCCAGCGCCGTGGCAAAGAGCTTCAGACTGTCACGCGGCGGAAGCCTCAGCCATCGTGTGATCGAGAGATAGCCGTCACGGTTCAGATGTGCCAGAGCATCACGAAACGCCTCGACGGTATAGAGGTAGTTTTCACTCAGAGAAAACATCCCTGCACCCGATGCGCCATAAGCATCGATCATGGCGATCTGGATCAAGTCGTATCTATCACCTTCACGGGCAAGAAACCCCCTGGCCTCACTGTGTACGATCCGTACATCGTCACGATCGTACAGATGCCCGGCAAACGTACCGAATCTCTGTCGTACCAGATCGATCATGCCGCGATCGAGCTCCACTCCCACCACTTCAGAGGCTTCATGTGAAAGCGCCTGCAGGATCTCTGCGCCTCCTCCCGCACCCAGCACCAGCACCTTTGGGATTCGCCGCAGAGCATAGGCCAGCGCAGATGTCTGTGCATGCATGTAAGTGAGTTTCGAGAGATTGCCATCGAACTTCGTGATGACGTTCATCCCTTCAGCATTGGTAAAAACAGCCAATTGCGGAGGCGGTTCTTCTGCACAGTTGATGGAGAGTCCCGGAGCGTACCGAAAAGGAATCGCCGGACTTTCGACGACCGTGAGTATCCCCAGCTCACCAACGCGCTCTTCGACGATCCGGGTATCTTTGATCTGCAACACCTTACTGAGTGCTTTGTAGGGCGAAGGATGCAGATGCAGCTTCTCCTGAGGAATCAGAAAAGGTACGATAGCCAACATCAGCAACACCCCCACCCCGCTCTTTCGCCGGCTAAGTGCTGCCCATGCCACTGCCGCAGCGATCAATACAAGTGCCGAGAGTACCTGTAAAATCGCTGTTGGGTAGAGCCGAAACAGCAGTGCCAAAAGCCCAAGAGAACCCAACCCGGCACCCACCATATCTGCGCCATAGAAGAGAGAGATATGGCGGCGGTAATATCCCAGCACGAGACCGATGGCATTTGCCACGAAGAAAAAAGGGAGTGTGAACAGCAGGAAATAGAGCAGCAACCAGCCAAAAGTGTGCCAGTCCCAAAGCATCTGGCGGGGATCGAACGGGATATACTGCGCGATCATTACCGCACCTGGCAATGTAATGCCAAACAGCAGAAACTGCATCATAAAAATAGCGCGAAAATGGCGATAGAGCCACGTTTGAAAAAGTGCGAGAAAAACACCGCTGATCCCGTACCCAAGGAGTGCGAGAGAGATGATCATATAGGCAAAATGGTGCCACTGGATCACGGAAAAGATGCGCATCAGGAGCACTTCATATGCCAGAGCCGATGCTGAAAGCAGTGTGATAGCAATGGCCAGAAGAGGAGGTGCAGACCTGAAAGTTGCCATCACACCACTTAGCGTTTTCCGGTCAGCGGTACGAAACGCACCGGCATGATCTGCCGCATCTGCACGGTACCGTTGGCATCTTTGGTCAGGTAGACCAGCTGTTGCACACCAAACACACTACCCACAGGCACAACCATCCGTCCCCCTCTTTTCAGCTGCCTGATGAGAGGCGGCGGTATCTGGCCCGTAGCAGCGGTGACGATGATCTCATCGTAGGGAGCGTGTTCGGGAAGGCCGTAGTAACCATCTCCGACGATCACTTCGACATTGTCGTACCCCAGCTTTTTGAGGCGTTCTCTGGCTTGCAACGCCAGCGGTTCGACGATCTCGATCGTATAGACTTTTCTGACGATTTTGGCGAGTATCGCTGCCTGATAGCCCGAGCCGGTTCCCACCTCCAGGACAACATCCTCCGGGCCGGGTTCGAGCAAATCTGTCATGACTGCTACCATGTAGGGTTGTGAGATTGTCTGACCGTATCCTATGGGAAGCGGTCTGTTTTCATAAGCCTGCTCCCGATACTCCGGTGGTACGAAGAGGTGTCGCCTAACCGAAAGAAGTGCCTCGATCACACGTGGAGAGAGCTTGTCTTTGCCAAGCAACCCTTTTGTACGCTGTACCTCTTTTTCGATTGTTTCGACCATCTCCTTCCGTTTTTTGGCATAATCCGTATCCGATTGCTTCGCATCCAGGTGTACTATCGCAGAGAGTAATATCCCCGCCACTATCGTATGGATCAATTTCATGTTTACTCCTTGTGGTGCTTATGAAATTATACCCAAAAAGATTCATTGTCATAAAAAATTGTTATTATTACGATTGCAACTTTATCACAGTTTAAACCCAATCGTTCTATCATGTCATATCTCAAACAGTGGAGGACAATATGCTACATCAACTACCTGATCTACCCTACCCAAAAAACGCTCTTGAACCCTATATATCGGAAGAGACGCTGGAGTATCACCACGGCAAACACCACGCCGGATACGTCAATAAACTCAACGCTCTGATCAAGGGTACTGAGTACGAAGAACTTTCACTCGAGCAGATCATCCATCAGAGTGACGGTGCGATCTTCAACAATGCAGCGCAGACCTTTAATCACAACTTTTACTGGCTCAGCCTCTCACCCGAACCGACACACCCTTCCGAAGCGCTGCATAAGGCGATCGATGAGACTTTTGGTTCGATGGAGAAGTTTCTTGCAGCTTTCAGCGACGCGGCTGTCAATCTTTTTGGTTCAGGCTGGTGCTGGCTGGTACTGGACAAGCATGAGAAGCTCCAGATTCGTGCCACTTCCAACGCGCACACACCGCTGGAGGATTACGACACGCCACTGCTGACATGCGACGTCTGGGAACATGCCTACTACATCGACTACCGCAACGAACGTGCCAAATATGTTGAAACCTTCTGGAAACTGGCCAACTGGGACAACGCATCTAAAATCTTTGCGGATAAAGAGCACCTGAAAAACACAGGCGCGCTGCCTCCATGCAACGATCCGGACGATCCTCTGTGCGATATCATCGATGAGATGGAGCACAAAGACGAACCTACCACATAAGGGCCGCCAGGAAGTGGTGAAGATTTCTGTTTGAAAGGGAGATCTTCACACTAGTCATCTGCATCCAATACTCCATTTTGTATTAGCCATCTTGTACTGATCTCCACGACTTTCTGAACCAGTTCAATTTTATTTGTGCCGATATGCCCGGTCTCCAGTGTGACAACCGTTTTGGGTTCAGGAGTCAGACACATCAGAAGTTCCCTGCTGTGGGGGCTTATCATCTCATCTCTGGAGGCGTTGATGATGAGGAACCTGTTCTGCATATGCGGCAGATGCAATGCTGGCTCAAGATCGCGGATCAAACATGCAGCGGCAGATGCTGCCGGAGCTCTGAAAAACGTGTTAATATTTTTCAGATTTGTCTGGAGGATATCCTTCAGATCCGCCCCGCCAAAAGCGATCACTCCGGCATTGAGCCGGTCTCCTCTGACAGCATCCAAATGATAGACTGAAGGTAAAAAAAGCGCTCCGAGGCTGAATCCGAGGAGTGATATGCGTCTTTTGTCCACATATGGCTGCTCCCGGAACCAATCGACCAGTGTCAATACCTGAGCCGGCACCGAGTAGATCGCCTTTCGGATACGAAATATCTCCCGTAGTGCCATGCCCTCTTTCCAATCCACGGGCTGATAGGGATAGCGATAGATCACAAGCAGATACTCTCCCGGGTTTCTCACGAGTCTGAAGTTTTTGGCACCCGCTTCCCAACCACCCATCACCAGAAGAAGGGGTATTTTTTCGGTGATCTTTTCCGGTTGACTGATGACCGCTTCGATCTCTCCCAAATGCGCAGTCGACAATACAATTCTTCGATAGATTCTGTTTGGAGGGAAATCCCTATTTGAAAGTACGCTGTCATGCAAGAGTGTCACTTTGCCGGAAGACCGATCGATCGTATGAATCGCATCTTGCTCGTTTTGACAAATCAGCCAAACCCCCAGCGTAAACAAAGTAGCACCCCCTACAAGCATTGCGCTCATCCACCGCATCCAAACTCCTTCAGACCCTCATTATGTGATGATAAAACTACCAACAGGTAAAAGAGAAGAGTGAAAGCCGACCGGATGATACCCGAAGCGGAGCTGCTGAGAGATCAGCAGCCCATTCTTTAGAGAGATTAGTGTGAAGAGGGATACTCTTCAGCGGTTTTGGCATATGCTGCACCGGCACTGGCACATCCCGCAGCGACACCTTCGGCTTTGAGCGCCTTGTCAAATGCCCAGTAGTGATTGTAGCTGCCGGCTCTGAGTCGTTCAAAGACTGCCACCAGGTCCGTCGCGTTGACTTCCTGTGCCGTAGCGATAAATCTGTCCAGATCCTCGACATCAGTCACTTCGACCATACACCCTACCTGCAATGCATCCGTTTTTGACTGCTCTCCTTTGGCATAAAGAGTATCGTAGAGTTCCTGAATCTTGTCGACACCGAATGTTCCGGCTGGCAGTGCGCGAAGCTCTTCTTCGGAGTAGTTGACAGTATAATCCTGAAGATTGGTGATGTTGATGTCATATCTCTGCACCAGCTCCTCGACAGCCGCTTCATGCTTCGTTTCACTTCTGGTAGCGATGTTGTAAAACTGATTGGTCGGGTAGAGTTCATTGAGCGCGAGATAGATATCTTTTGCCAGTTTCTCTTCGTTCCACATGTATGCCATAGCATATTTTTGATCGTTCGTCAGTGTCGCCATCGGATAGGCGGAGAGATCTGTGTGCGTTCCCGTACCATTGCCGTGTTCGGTGCCCTGCCCTTTTCCGTTTCCGTTACCATTCCAGAGACCACCGCCCTGCCCCTGTTGTCCGTTTCCTTTGCCATGAGATGCTGCGTCTGCATCATAATCGGGTTTGATGCCACTTTGCCATCTGCTTATGCTGTTGTCAAAATGCGCTTCGGCTCTCTGGGCATCAACATCGATATGCCCGTCATAATCCTCATCCAGTGCTTCAGCCAGATTTTTATCCAACTCCAGCAGCTGAGAATCTTCGGTAAACTCTGTAATACTCTTTTGCGTTGAGAGTTGAGAGAGTGTATCGATCACATCTTGAGGAATCGTGATGCCGTTACTCGGGTCGTTGTCACTGTCGAGTGCCTGTAGAACTCTGAGCAATCGCACTTTCAATGCTTCATCCGCTCCCGCCAGACTCTCCGGCGTCACCAACCCCTCCTGATCCGGAGCCGCTTCACCCATCTCCAGTTTACCGAGCATGAACCTGACTTTTTCACCTTTTTTATACTGAAAACGCCCATACTGATCTGTTGTACCCTTCACACCGGATGCGGTTTCATACGCCAGACCCTGTACCGGTGCGTCGATGAAATAGCCCGTTTCGAGTGCGCTGTCCGCAGACGTAGCAGTATCACTGCCACAGCCGACCAAAACAGCCGAAGCCGCCAAAGATACGATGCCAAGTTTGATATAGTTGTTCATGATGTTCTCCTGTTGTTTAAATTTGTAGTGTAATTGTAGAACAGAAGCATTACCTGAGTATTAGCAGCGATTTACGGAGAAAAGTAGATGCTTGGAGATGTCCGCCGGTAAGCGGTATGGGAGTTGTCAGTCTGTTTTAGGAGATTTCCAGTTCTTTTTTGAGAATCATCTTGATATAAGATTGATAAGGTACATCGATGGCATTTGCTTTGACTTTCAGCTCCTCAAGCATATCTACCGGCAGTCTGATAGATATGCTTTTGGTCGTCTTTTTCAGATTGGGAAAACGTACTTTACGGGCTTGTTCAAGATCAAAATAGTCTCCGGCATCATGTTCTTCCCAAAACAGTCTCTCTTCCTCTTCCGTTTTGAATGTCGGAATTTCTTTAAGCTTTTTTATAAGTACTCCTCTCTTTTTACTCATAGGACGGGC
>JALWPY010000163.1 GCA_026994915.1 Campylobacterales bacterium | reverse complement strand
CAAGACCAACTACGCAGTGGAGAGCAAATCGTTTCAAAACTACTACCGTGACCTCTCAAAGCGCGTCAAAAACCGGGAAATCGACCTGATCATCGTGGTGGGAATGTTTCTCACCGGCTTTGACGCACCGGCGCTCAACACCCTCTTCGTCGACAAAAACCTCCGCTACCACGGGCTGATACAGGCATACTCACGCACCAACCGCATCTACGACGCTACCAAAAGCTTCGGCAATATCGTCACATTCCGCGATCTGGAACGGGCAACCATCGATGCCATCACGCTTTTCGGGGACAGAAACACCGCCAATGTGGTACTGGAGAAGAGTTACCGGGAGTATATGGAGGGCTTCGAAGATACCCAAACGGGAGAAGCGCGCCGAGGCTACATGGAGGTCGTCGCAGAGCTCAGGGCACGATTTCCCGATCCTGCCGATATCGAAAAAGAGAGCGACAAAAAAGCGTTCGTCAAACTCTTCGGCGAATATCTGAAACTCGAAAATATCTTGCAAAACTATGATGAGTTTGCCGCTTTGAGAGATATGCAATCACTCGACATGCATGACCCCGAAGCGGTAGAGCGTTTCAAGACGGAGCACTATCTCAGCGATGAGGAGCTGGAGCAGATGCGTCAAACTGAGCTGCTCCCTCCCCGCACGGAGCAGGACTACCGATCGACCTACAACGACATCCGCGACTGGATACGCCGTGAAAAGGCGAACAGAGAGCAGGAGGCATCCAGTATCGACTGGGACGATGTGGTCTTTGAAGTCGACCTGCTCAAATCACAGGAGATCAATCTCGACTACATCCTCGAACTCATCTTCGAGCAGCACAAAAAGAGCAAAGACAAAGAGGCGCTCCTCGACGAAGTGCGCCGCATCATACGCGCCAGCCTCGGACACCGTGCCAAAGAGAGCCTGATCGTGGACTTCATCAACGAGACCGATCTGGACAGCATCACCAGCAAACCGGGCATCATCGAAGCCTTTTTTGCCTTTGCACAAGCCCGGCAGAAAAAAGAGGCTGAAGCGTTGATAGCACAGGAACATCTCAATGAGGAAGCGGCTAAACGATACATCAAAATCTCCCTGAAGAGAGAGTACGCCAGTGAAAACGGCACCGAACTCAATGAAGTTTTGCCCAAAATGAGCCCGCTCAATCCGCAATACCTGACCAAAAAACAGACCGTTTTTCAAAAAATCGCCGCATTTGTCGAGAAGTTCAAAGGAGTCGGCGGGGATGTTTGAGGAGAAGCAATCACACATCCCCATGTAACAGGGAAACAGGAGAGTTTTTTCATGATGCAATCCCCTTCACTTCGCTCTTGCACCCTATTAACCCCTTTTTAATCACAAATATATCATAATCACCAAAAAACCAAAGAGCCACTATCATGAGTAAAGATATCGTTAAAATATTTGACACCACCCTCAGAGACGGCGAACAGAGCCCCGGCGCATCGATGAATATGGAGGAGAAGATCCAGATCGCACTGCAGCTGGAGAAGCTGCGTGTCGACGTCATCGAAGCGGGATTTGCCGCGGCGAGTCCGGGGGACTTCGAAGCGATCAGCAACATCGCCAAAGAGATCGAAAACTCCACCGTCTGTTCCCTTGCCAGAGCCCTCAGCCGCGATATCAAAGCGGCGGGTGATGCGATCTTGCATGCGAAGCACAAGCGTATCCACACGTTCATCGCCACCAGTCCGATTCACATGCAGTACAAGTTGCAGATGACCCCCGATCAGGTGATCCAAAAGGCGGTCGAAGCGGTTGCCTACGCCAAGACCTTCACGCCCGACGTGGAGTTCAGCTGTGAAGATGCCGGGCGCAGCGAGATGCCCTTTCTCAAAGAGATTCTCGACGCTGTCATCGCCGCCGGTGCCACGACGCTCAACATTCCCGATACCGTCGGCTACCGTATGCCCGACGAGATGGGTGCGATGATCAAAGAGCTCAGCGAATTTGTAGGAGATCGTGCCGTCATCTCGGTCCACTGCCACAACGATCTCGGACTCGCCACCGCCAACTCCCTCGCCTCCATCCAAAACGGCGCCAGACAGGTCGAGTGTACCATCAACGGTCTGGGCGAGCGCGCAGGAAACGCCGCAATGGAAGAGATCGTCATGGCGCTCAAAACACGCAGCGACTTTTTCAAAGGGGTCGATACCAACATCAACACCCGTGAGATCTACCCCGCCAGCCGCATGGTCGCCAACATCACCGGTATCGTTCCTCAGCCCAACAAAGCGATCGTCGGTAAAAACGCCTTCGCACACGAGAGCGGCATCCATCAGGACGGTGTGCTGAAGCATCAGGAGACCTACGAAATCATGCGTGCCGAAGATATCGGCCTCGAGAATGCCGACACGATCGTCCTGGGCAAACTCTCAGGACGCCATGCTTTCAAAGAGAAGATCGAATCACTCGGATACAAACTGACCGACGAAGAGCTCAACCAATCCTTCGCCCGCTTCAAACTCCTCGCCGACAAGAAGAAAGAGATCTTCGACGACGATCTGCGTGCCATCATCACCGACGAGATCGTACAGGTCCCCAAGACCTATGAACTCAAAAATCTCCAGATCAACGACTGCATGAGCGGCGTGCCGAGTGCAGCGGTGACAATCATGCATGAAGAGGTGGAGATCACCGATGCGGGCATCGGCAACGGTACGATGGACGCCATCTTCAAGACGATTGACAGAATCTCAGGCATCGCGGGCGAACTGCGCGACTACAAAGTGGTCGCCGTGACACAGGGCAAAGATGCACTCGCAAAAGTGACGGTCAAAGTCAGCTTCGATCCCGACCTCCCCTCCTTTACCGGACACGGGCTCAGCATCGACACGATGATCGCCAGCGCCAAAGCCTACATCAGTGCCCTCAATGCTTTTGCTTATGAGAAAGGGAACAAAAGCAAACGGGACCGCGGAGGTATCTGACCCGTGCGCGTCGATACGAGACTCAACTACTTCCTCGCCGGTATCTTCGTCGCCGCGCTCATCCTCCCCTTCATGGACGGGGTGGTCGCACTCTCGATCGCTTTGCTGCTTTTTATCTACCTGACGGTGGTCGTTTCGCTCTACTTCCGCAGAAAAAAGCGCGAGAAAAAAAATCGCCTCCAGATCAAAAAGAGCAAAGAGCACAAAATCTTCGAGAAGATCACCAAAAAGCGTGAGATCGAAAAGGCACAGAAACATGATAACATCAACAACCAGGTTGCGCGTATTCAGGAGCTCTGGGATCTGAGTCAGGATCAGCAGAAGACATTTGTGCGCTTTATCGAAAAGCGCGCCTACACAGACCTCTACACCAAGATGACCGCCTCACTGCTCCCCCAGC
>JALWPY010000162.1 GCA_026994915.1 Campylobacterales bacterium | reverse complement strand
GTGTATTATCAAAATAAGTGATAACTTTAGATAGAATGAATTATAACTATTAAAATTTAATTTCTAAAGTAAACAAATAGTAAACCGACTTTAAAAAATCTTAAGAAAAATGTGTTACAATTCCGTTTGTAAATATATTTTTCTTAAGGAGTTGGAATGACTTTCACTAAACTTAGCTTAGCGGCTGTAGTAGTAGCGGGACTGGCAAGCAGTGCCATGGCAATGGATCTGAGCAGTGTTACTGTAAAACCATTTGCAGGTGCAAAATTGTATTATGAGGCGACTGATCTTGGCGGCAATGATATGTTCGACAAAAAATCAGCAAGCGGTCAGGCACTTCTGAATGCAGGTGTGACTGGTAAATTTGACAGTTGCTGGGGATATGGTTTTGAATATATGGTTGCAGATACACTCGGTCTGGAGAACAACCTTGTTTCCAATACAAGAATGGGTGCAGGTATCGGCAGAACGATTCTCGATACACAAAACTGGGCATCTCAGGCGTATGTAACATACAGCCCTTGTGACACCATCCTCTCAAACACGACTTTCAAAATCGGTAGACAATACCTCGATACACCTTTCGCGTTTACTGAAAGATGGAACCTTGCACCAAATAGCTTCGATGCAATCGTCGTACTGAACCAGGACATTCAAAATGTTACATTGGTCGGTGCTTATGTCGGTAAAGGAAATGGACAATTTGTAAGAGTTTCAAATGCAGATAATTTTCAATCATATATGGGTACTGAAACTTATGCAGTAGGTGCTTTGACAAAATTCCTTCCAAACCTTCCTATCAATGCATGGTACTACAATGTTGACAATGTAGCGGATGCTGCATGGTTGGATGCTGCATATACCTACAAAATGGATGATGCTACCAATATTAACTTTGGTGCACAGTATGGTAGTATGATGCCAGATGCAGCAGGATTGGGTGATACAAACGGTTATGGTGTTAAAATCGGTGGAAAAATCGGTATGTTCAGTCTGATGGCTGCGTATACAAGTGTTGATGATGACAATGGTAAAGCTGCAATTGCATTGTCGAACACTGCGACTTTCAACCCTGCTATCGGCGGTGGTAAAAAAACCAAGCTTTATACTGCAAACATCTATACAGATGGTACAGCAGTAGCGGTTCCAGGTTCAGATGCATGGAAAGTTGGTGTTTCTACTAAAATTGATGGTATAGGCAAGTTTATCGTAAACTACAACTCTTGTACAAACGATGACAATAATCCTATGCACAACGTTGATGAAGTAGATGTTATCCTCGCAACTAAACTTGCCGGTATCAATACAAAACTTATCTATATGAACAGAGATGTTACAGAGGGTGCTGTCAAAGATGCAGGGCTCAAAGATGATACAAATCACCTCAGAGTGATTCTTTCTAAAAACTTCTAATTTTTTAGAAAACGTCTCTTTCACAAGGCGGATGGGCTTTATGCCCCTTCGCCTTTTTTTATGCCTGAAATCAAAATACGATAAACAACTCGGTTACGACCAGTACTGCAAAGAGGATATTGAAAAACATCTTTTCACGTTTGAGAAACGCTTTGCGGAAACGTTTGATCGAATCGCCCCTTCCGCTTCTGGTAACGATTCCTCCGACATAGCGTGCTGTATGGACTTCCAGACTTTCGATCTGCTGCTCAGTCAGTGGATTTTTCCCCTGTGAAACGAGAAACAGAGAGTACTGGGTGTTGAGAAAACGTGCGATTTTGGGATTGAGCGGTTGATCTCCCTCGAGTGCGTTGAGCGCGTTGACGACGATGGCCCGTGCTTTGAGGATATTCATACCCAGCGCGATGTGCAGAATCAACGCGAAAAGGGTGAGATTGGGATGGAACGGGATCAGCAGGAAGTATCCCAGAAGCATGGCGACAAAGACAAAGACAAATGTCGCTGCATCGAAGCGGTTGATCACTTTGTAGGCGTCCATATCGATCTCTCCGGCGATATCGAGCCACACCTGATAATCTTTGACCTGTTTTTTAATAGCTGTAAACATACACAAACCTCATAAATTAGTAACCTAATATCGACAGAAGTCAGTTTCGTTGAACTTGTGGGGATTTTTTTGTAAAAAAATAGTATTATTTTGCAACAAAAGGAAGCATATGAGTTATGATGAGTATAAAAAGAAAGTAGCGCTTTTAAAAAAATACGCCTATGCATACTATGTGCTGGACAATCCGCTGGTGACCGACGAAGAGTATGATAAACTCTACCGTGAAGTTGAGGCGTTCGAGAAAGAGCACCCCGATCTGATTCTGCCCGACTCTCCCACACAGCGTGTCGGCGGACCGGTACTGAAAGGATTCAAAAAGGCCCGTCACATTCAGCGCATGTGGAGCATGGAAGATATCTTCAGTGAAGAGGAGCTGCATGAGTGGCTGGCGCGTGTAGAGAAAAATGTCGACAAAAAGCCGACCTACTACTGCGAACCCAAGTTCGACGGTGCAAGTCTCAATTTGATCTACGAAAACGGTTACCTGAAGCAGGCGATCACGCGTGGTGACGGTATCGAGGGTGAAGATGTGACGGAAAATGCCAAAACAATTCGCTCTATCCCGATCAAGATAGATTACGAACCTCTGATTGAGATACGTGGAGAGGTAGTGATCCGAAAGGATGATTTCGACAAAGTCAACAAGGAGCGCATGGAAGCGGGGGAGAGTGTCTTTGCCAATCCCCGAAACGCGGCGGCGGGAAGTCTCAGGCAGCTCGATCCCAAAGTGACCGCCAGACGACGCCTCTTCTTCTACCCCTGGGGTGTTGGAGAGAACAGCCTCAGCTATAAGTTGCTCAGTGAGACGATGCGTTTTGTCTACAGTCTCGGATTTATCGAACCGCCGTTTCATGACAAGTGCAAAGATGAAAAATGTATTCAAAAAGAGTATGAGAAAGCAGTGCGTTTGCGGGACTCTTTCCCCGTCATGATGGATGGGATGGTCGTTAAAGTCGACGAGATCGCACTGCAGGAGGTGCTGGGATATACGATCAAGTTTCCCCGATGGATGTGCGCCTACAAATTTCCCGCCATCGAAAAGAGTACGAAGATTGTCGATGTACTGTTACAGGTGGGGCGTACCGGCGTCGTGACGCCTGTGGCGGTGCTGGAGCCGGTGGAGATAGAGGGAGTCATCGTCGAGCGCGCAACGCTGCACAACTTCGACGAGATCGAGCGCAAGGATATCCGCATCGGCGATACGGTCATCGTGATCCGAAGCGGTGATGTCATCCCTAAAATCACCAAAGTCCTGACGCAGTTTCGCACCGGTAAAGAGAAGAAGATCGAGCGACCGACCCACTGTCCCGTCTGCGGCAAGGAGTTACTGGACGAAGGGGCGCTTATCAAGTGTCAAAATCTCGAATGTCCCGCCCGTGTGGTCAATGCGATCATCTATTTTGCCTCGAAGCAGTGTCTGAACATAGAAGGGCTGGGGAAAAAGATCGTCGAGCAGCTCTACGAAGCGGGGCTGGTCAAGAGTGTCGTCGATCTCTTCAGCCTGACGGAGGAGCAGCTCCTGCAACTGGAGGGATTCAAGCACAAAAAGGCGCAAAATCTGCTCAAGGCAATCGCCTCTGTCAAAGGGGTGGAGTGCTGGCGTTTCGTCAATGCTCTGGGAATCGAGCATATCGGTGAAGTGGCGAGCAAAAAGGTGTGCGAGCACTTCGGGCTGAAGTTTCTCGATGCAACCAAAGAGGAGTTGATGGCGATCGAAGGATTCGGGGAAGAGATGGCCGACTCGCTGCTTGAGTTCTCCCGCGTCAACCGCGATCTGGTGCAGAAGCTGATGGATCTGATCAAGCCTGTGGCGCCGAAAAAACGTGAGATCAAAGAGAGCCCCTTTACCGGCAAGACGGTGGTACTTACCGGCAGCATGAGCCGACCGCGAAGCGAGATCAAGGAGATGCTGGAGTCGATGGGTGCCAAAGTGACCAACACCGTCTCGCACAAAACCGACTACGTGATCTACGGTGAAGACCCCGGTAGTAAATATGAGAAAGCCAAAACACTCGGTGTCACGTTGCTTACTGAAGAGGAGATGCAGAAGATGCTGGCAAGGGCTTCCTCATGAGTTTCTGGGCGATTTTCTTCGAATATGCGGCGATCCTGACCTACCTGACGGTTGGGTTCATCGTCGCATTCGAAGCGGTGCTGGCGATGACCGGCTCGGCGTTTGCGATCAAGTGGATCCGACGCCTCTACAACCTGCGGGGATTCATGATCTCCGTCTATATCTTCTATCCGATGCTCTGGTTCGTCTACTTTCTGTTGGAAGTCATCCCCTATATTTTCGGGGTCAATAAAAAACTTGTCAAGTTCGATATCCCGATGATGCTCTACCGGGTCTTTCCGGAAGAGTGCGATCATTGCGACCTAGAGCAGTGAGGTTTCAAACGCGCTGAGTGCCGCTCTCTCCGGCTCGCTCAGCTCCAGATACCACGTCACACCCTCGGGTGTAAACTCCCTTTTTTGCTCCATGATACCGTGGGTTTTGAAGAAGTGTTTGTAGCGTTTGATCAGCGGATAGGGGACATGCAAAGTGTGTGCGGACTTTTGGACAAAGGGTTCTGTGTTTGCACTGTCGATCACCCTTTTTGCCGCTTCACTGTAGGCCTTGACCATCCCACCCGTTCCCAGTTTGATACCGCCGAAGTAGCGTACCGTCAGCAAGGCGGTGTTGATCAGTTCCGCACCCCGAAGCTGTGCGAGGGTAGGGTTTCCGGCACACCCTTTCGGTTCGCCGTCGTCGCTGCTGTTTTCGACGATCTGACCGTAGTCGTTGAGATGGCGGTATGCCCAGACGATATGGTTCGCTTTGGGATGTTCGGCTTTGAGTCGCTGAAGGGTTTCTGTAAATTGTAGCCAGGGGAGGATGTATGAGGTAAACGTCGAGCGTTTGACCTCATATGTGGCGGTGAAGGTGTCAGATACCTGCTGCATCGCCACTTTGGTTGAGTTTGCGTTTTGGGAACGCCGCCGCGATGATCAGCAGCACCGTCGCAATGATGACATAGAGATATTTGGGTACAGGTACAGGTTCACCCGCAGCGTATGAGTGCATGCCTGAGAGGTAGTAGTTGACCCCCAGAAAGGTCATAACGATTGATGCGAAGGCAACCGTACTCATCCATGCCAGATGGTAGGTGTAGTGTTTCTTGACTGCGGGGATAAAGCGCACATGCAGGACGATGGTGTAGAACAGAATCGAGATCCATGCCCAGGTCTCTTTGGGGTCCCAGCTCCAGTAGCGTCCCCAGCTCTCGTTGGCCCAGACACCTCCCAGAAAGTTGCCGACTGTCAGCATAGAGAGACCGATGATCGCGGTCATCTCGTTGATACGCGTCGCTTCGACGATGCTCTTGTCGATCTGTGGGTTTTTACCGCGCATCATGAAGAGGATCAGCGTGAAGAGTCCCAGCATCGCACTGAGTGCGAGAAAGCCGTAGCTGGCGGTGATGACGGAGACGTGGATGTTGAGCCAGTAGGATTTGAGGACCGGAACGAGGTTGGTGATCTGGGGATTCATCTCGTTGAAGAAGGTCGCTGCCAGTGTGGAACCGGCGATGATCGAAGTGAGGGCGGGCACCATGATGGAGAATCGCGCAAAGACGACACCAGAGAGGGCCATTGCCCATGAAACGTAGAGCATCGCTTCGTAGGCGTTGGACCAGGGGGCGTGTCCGCCGATGTACCAGCGTGCCGCGAGCACGAAGGTATGCAGCGCAAAGGCGAGGTAGAAGGCACCGGTGACCACTTTTGCCAGGGTGCGGACTTTCGCTTCGGGGCGGACGATTTTGTAGAACATGATCCCCAGCAGCAGAATACCCGCGAGGAAGTAGATCGGGATCAGCTTGTTGGTGATGGAGTAGCGTTTGAAAAACTTCTCCGCTTTGAGTCGTGATGCAGGCGGTATGACGGCGGCGCCCGCTTTGTGCTGATAGGTCTGGATAAACTTCAGCGCTTCATCTGCTTTGCTCCAGTCGCCGCTTTTGCGTGCTTCGTCGATCGCACCGAAGTAGTTGATAAAGAGGAGACGGATCATCTGTGCATCTTTGGGATCGAACTTCGTGATCGCCTCTTTGACTGGGTACCATGTGTTGTTTGGATCGCCCACTTTGGGGACGATCTTCATCAAATCACCGGTAAAGACCATATACATAATGTTGAGCTTTTCATCGGTTTTGATGACAGATCGGTCAAATTCATTGCGCTGGATCGGGCGCTTTCGGGAGGCCTCTTCGATATATTTGCCCAGTTTGTAAGAGCCCTGGGGTTTGGTGTTGTCGAAGAAGTCGTTGAATGAAGCGTATTTTTGATCGCGGGAGAGCCCCAGTACCTTTTTGATCTTGTCATGTTTGACCTTGATCATCCTGATCTCCTGCCATGCCTGAGGTGCGGTGATCATTCCCAGCAGCACCTGTGACGGTGTGAGGCCGTCGACCGTAGTACTCTTGTGGAGTTTGTGCATGATGTCGGTCGCAAAAGTGTCGATGGGTGTGATACGTCCGTCGACGGTCTGCAACAGCAGATCCCCGAACTTCTCGGCATGTGCTTTGTCGTAGGAGCGGGCGATCTTGAGGGCTGCCTCTTCGTCAGCCATCACCGGTGTGCCGGAAAAAGTCGCAGCGACGACCATGATGAGTGCGAGTTTGACGGCGACATCTTTCGTGACGGCGCGCGCCAGTTTGCGGAAGCGGCTTTTGGGGTTGAGCAGATTGAGCAAGAGACCGATAGCGAGCATGAGATATCCTATGTACGTGGGGTTTTTACCGGGGTCGTTGTTGACAGAGAGGACGGTGCCACCTTCATCCATATCGTAAGATGCCTGGAAGAAGCGGTAGTGTCGGTAGTCGAGAACATGGTTCATGTAGATACGGTAGGGCATCTCGACGCCACGCTCTTTGTCGATCAGTACCACTTCGCTGGCATAGGAGGCGGGAGACATGGAGCCGGGGTAGCGTTCGAGCTGGAAATCTTTGAGTTTGATAGCGAAGGGGAGGGTGATTGTCTTGGCACCCCATACCAGATGAAATTGTGCTCCGCCGACAGTGATATTTTCAGCAAACCCCTGGGAACCGCGGCCAAACCCCATCAACGGGACCTCTTTGGTTTCGCCGTTGTAAGTGACTTCGACGACTAGTGCCTGCTTTTGCGCTGTTTTCATATTACGTCCGCCTGCGGTCTCTTTGCCTTTGATGACAGCGACCCTCGCTTTGGGGTAGAGGGCTTTGGGGACCAGTTTGATCGCACCGAAATCGTACATGCGGCGAGTCTCCAGCGGGTACTCTTTGCCAGGTTCAATAGTTCCTGTGGACTGGTCTGCCATTTTGGTCCAGGTACCTTTAACCGGGCTTTTGAAGTAAAATTTTCCATCTCTGGTATAGATCTGAAGTTCAGGTGCGTTGTCGGTCGCGGGAGCGTTCAGTGTGATGTCCATCATCCCTGTTTCATAGCGCTCTTGTGCTTTGAGTGTGATATTCTGGGGCTGTTTTCCGGAGGCAACGACGACCAGATTGGCCATAGGCATACCACTGGGATCTTCGACGATGGTTTTGTGGGCACTGGGATAGTAGGCTTTGAATCGCACGGTGAAGGGTTTGTCCGCCAGCATCCCCTGGAGGGTAAAGTCGTTGGGGGTGATTTTGGACATCAGTAACTTTTTCTCTGCGTAGGCTTTGGCATTATCTTTGCGTGCGCTCACCTGCAGATAGGATTCGCTGGATGTGATTCGGTTCTGCGTCATCCCTTCACGGATATGCATGGTGCCCTCATAGCCCATATAGCGGGAAACGGCAGCGCCAAGCAGAATGATCAGAAAACCGGTGTGGAAGAGGAGGGCAGGCCACTTCTCTTTGCGGTACATCTTGTAGCGAAAAATATTGCCCGTCAGGTTGATCGCCAGCAGCAGCATGACGATCTCGAACCAACGTGTACCGTAGACGACTGCCCAGGCGGTTTCGGTCCCGAAGTCGTTTTCAATAAATGTCGCTACGGCACTGGCAGCGGCGAAGACAAAAGTGAGAAAGAGCATAGTCTTCATGGAGATCAGGAAATGGTAGATCTTTTTCATAGTATATCGGTTCCCCCGGAGTGATGTAAGTGCGGTAGTATAACGCAGATAGGTTAATAAAAAAGAAATTGTTATATAAGTAAAAGTAGCATAGAAAAATTTTATAAGACTTTAATGAAAAGCAACATATAATGAAAGAGGTTGTAAACCGGCGTCTCCGCAAACGCCGATTTACGGTGTAAATGCTTCAGGACCCGCATCCTGAAACACTTCAATTCAAAAGGAGTGTTGAATGAATTTGTTTACTCTGAAAGTATAAGCTACAAAAGTAAACGAACAGTTAATATTTAACGTTTCGTCTCATAAAGGGTTTATTTTTTCCACTTCAGGAACTTTTATGGAGGATCTTTTGCGTCTTTTGTAGGTTTTTGCTTTGACAGGAGTGCGTTGCTGTGGTGCCGCATGCTCCTCTTTAAACTCTATTTTCGAATCCAGTTCCTCATATCTGACAAGATAGTTTCCACTCACTTTGATCCGGTAATCTCCATGATAGGTTTTTTTCTGGATATTTTTATCGTAATAGAATGTGATCGGTTCATGGGTGAGCTGGTCAATGAATGTGTATGTATAGAGGTTGAAATCCCTGTCGAAATGAACAGCTGCGATTTTTCCTCTGTAGGTGTGGATGCGTTTGTCCGCGATATTTTTTCGCTGTGTTGTTTTAGTCGGCAGAATAGGAACATGCGTATCTTTACCGACACTTCCTTTGTACTGTCCTTCCGCTTTGACGACTTTGTTGTCGGCTATCAGGTCTTCAAAAAACTCACTCGTTTTATAGCTGCATCCGCTGTAAAGTATACATGCCATGCTCAGAGAGAGGTATCGAAATGGTACGTTCACACACTTTCCTTGTCAAGATTTTCAAACCAGCTTATTGTATCAGAATCATTTTTGAAACTATGTAAACTTTTCAAATTAGCATCGAGATCGATCTTTCTCCCTTTGACAAAGCGGTCAGTCGTAAAAAAGAGGTAATAGTCGACAATCTTTTGTGTCTGCAGGAACATTCCCTCTCCCCCTTCGATCATGACATGTCTGTATGCAGCGATTTGCTCCAGGCTCTTTTCGACAAAGACTTTGCGTCCGGGTACAGAAAAAAGCGGGATACTGCGATCGATATCATCATGTGAAGTATAGATGAGGATATCCGGTACCCGGGTGCCACGGACGAGTCTGGCATCGAGAGTGGGGCGGTCGGTGCGGACGGTGTCCCCTCCGATGACGAGCAGGTCCGTTTTGGTACGCAGGGCATGGACATGGCGTCTGGATTTTTCGGAACTGACATGTTTGCCACTGATCGTACCGTTCTGGTGCTTGGCGAGCTTGAAGAAGATGAAAGGCTCATCATTTTGCCACTTGCGAAAAGGATAGAGGAGGGCGTCACACGCCTCTTTGCAAACGCCTGCTATGACTTCTGCACCGGAATCCTGCAAAAATTTTGTAGCACCGGATGCGGCAGGATTGGGATCGATGGTGCCGATGACGACACGGCTGAAACCGAGCTTTTGAATCAGCAGTGAACAGGGAGGGGTTTTGCCTTCATGCATGCAGGGTTCGAGTGTCACGTAGATTGTTGCACCCCGGAAGCGACCGGCATAGTGTTGTAAAAGATAGGCATGCTGTGCTGCAGGGGAGGGAAGGTTGGCAACCTTTTCATCTCCGAGCAGTTGCACCGCTTCGATAGAGGCAGCCAATTCAGCATGCGGCTTTCCCGCTTCGGTATGTGCTGCGATAGAGAAAATACGACCATGTTTATCGAGGATCAGTGCACCGACTGCAGGATTGGGGTATGTCAGGCCTTGATATCGCCATGCCTCATCGAGGCACAGCTGCATATAAAAAGTGTGATCGACTACCATTCAAAGTAGGTTTTGGCTTTGGCAATTTCTGAGAAGGGAATCTCTTTTTCTGTTTTATCCTGTTTGTCGTAAACTTTGATTTTGTTGCCCTCAGTACCGAGAATTTTCGCTTTGAGTTTTGTGCCGTCTGCTAGCTTGAGTTTGACCAGTTCGCCGGTGGAGTGTCTGAAGTGATCGATCGTTTTCAGCTGTCTGTCGATCCCCGGAGAACTGACTTCCAGAAAATACTCTCCCTCTACCGGGGGATTGAGATCCATGATCGGTGAGATGATACGTGTTACTTCAGTGCACTTTTCGAGTGTGACTGGTTCATCCGATGTAATATAGATGCGGTAGATACGATGATCGTTCTCCGTCACCGTTTCGGTATCGTAGAGTGAGACACCACACTCTTTGAGGAGATTTTCAAGTGTCTGTTTATCCATCGGCATTTTCCTCTGTTTTGCCCAGCTCTTTTTCGATTTTTTTGAAGAGGTCGTCTATCTTGTTCTGTTTCTCCAGAGAGTGGTCAAATTTGAAGTGAAATTTGGGACAGCGGTACCAGCCCTCGGCCTGTTTGCAGTAGTTCTCGAGATAACTGCTCGCTTTTTGCAACTGACGGATGATACCGGCTTCCTCTTCCGGATCTACGAACGAGGGATCGAGATAGACATTGGCGTCATATTTGCCGCGACTGCATTCGACATCGATGACAGGGATGTTGTTGATCGCTTCGTTGGAGAGTGTGCTGATCGCTTCGGGAACCAGTTCACGAAGAACCGATTCCACGCGCTGGAGTTTGATACTTTTTGGCATCGCTTACTCCAGGGTCGCTTTCTCTTCGACCAGTTTGAAGCTCTCGAGGAAGTCGCCGGGTCTGACATCGTTGTAGCCTTCCACGCCGATACCGCACTCGTACCCTTTTGCAACTTCTCTGACATCCTCTTTGAAACGTTTGAGGGAGGAGACTTCACCTTCATAGATGACGACACCGTCGCGAATGACACGTACCTTCGCACCTCTGTTGATGACACCGTCGGTGACGAGTGCACCGGCGATCTGGCCGAGTTTGGGCACTTTGAAGACTTCACGTACTTCCGCCTGTCCGAGTTGCTCTTCACGTACGACAGGTGAGAGAAGACCACCAAGCAGCGCTTTGACATCGTCGATCAGATCGTAGATGACATTGTAGGTGTTGATCGTTACACCTGCACGTTTGGCTCTCTCTTTGACGCCACCGGTCGGTCGGACGTTGAAGCCGAGAATCACCGCATGCTCGCTCGCCTCCGCCAGTGTAATATCACTCTCTGTAATACCGCCGACACCGGCACTGATAATGTTGACTTTGACCTCTTCGTTTTTGAGCTTTTCGAGGCTTCCCTTGATCGCTTCGAGACTTCCCGCAACATCGGCTTTGAGGATGACCGGCAGATTTTTGATCTGGCCTTCGGCGATCTTGGCTCCAAGCTCTTCAAGTGTGACCTTGGTAGACTTGGAGAGCTCTTTTTGTCGGATATACTCCGCACGTTTTTGGGCATACTCACGTGCTGCTTTGTCACTTTCGACAACCATGAGTGTGTCTCCGGCATTGGGGACTTCACTCAGGCCGATGATCTGGCCTGGCTGACCCGGTTTGAGCTCTTTGAGATTTTTACCCTCTTCGTTGAGAATCGCCCGTACTTTACCGTGTGCCGTACCACAGACGATCGTATCACCTACATGCAGGGTACCGTTGCGAACGATAACCGTCGCGACAGGTCCGCGCCCTTTCTCGAGAGAACTTTCGATGACGTAGGCTTTCGCTCTTGCGTTTGGATTGGCTTTGAGCTCCAGCAGTTCTGCCTGAAGGAGCAGTACTTCGAGAAGTTCATCGATTCCCTCGCCGGTGTGTGCGGAGACATTGACAAATTCATACTCTCCGCCCCAGTCGACAGGTGTGACACCGATCTCGGCCATCTGTGCCTTGACCATGTCAGGATTGGCTTCCGGTTTGTCGATCTTGGTGATTGCGACGATAAAGGGAACATTGGCTGCTTTGGCATGCTCGACAGCCTCTTTGGTCTGCGGTTTGACACCGTCATCGGCAGCGACGACGATCACCGCGATATCCGTTACCTCCGCACCGCGTGCCCGCATTTCGGTAAATGCAGCGTGGCCAGGTGTATCGATGAAGGTGATGGGATGACCGTTCTTTTCGACCATATAGGCACCGATATGCTGGGTGATTCCGCCATGTTCGCCGGCGGCGACTTTGGTTTTTCGGATGCGGTCCAGCAATGAAGTTTTACCGTGATCGACATGTCCCATAATGGTGACGACTGGTGGTTTGGCTTCCGCCTCTTCCTCGGCAGCCTCCGCCTCATACTCTTTTTCATAGTCGAATTCGTCGAGGGGATTGACTGTCGTGACGTCGACGTCAAACTCATCTGCGAGGATTTCGATGGCATCTTTTTCGAGAAAGTCGTTTTTCGTGACCATCAGGCCCAGGTTGAAAAGGACCTTGATGACATCGCTGATAGGGCGGCCGAGTTTTTCGGCAAATTCGTAGACTCTGATATCTTCCGGTATTTCAATATGATCGATCGTTGTAGATCCTTCTTCTTCTTTTCTTCTTCTTTTTCTGCGTTTGGATTTTCTGCTGATGCCCCGCTGCTGGACAAAAGAGGTATTTCTGGTGGTGCGAACATTGGCAGCTTCAAATTTTTTGCGTCTGCGCTGCTGCTCTTTCTCTTTCTCCTCTTTGTCTTCAAGGTCGAAGCTGAAGTCATGCAGTACAACGAGCTCGTCGTCACTGAGAATTTCGATGTTGGCAATGTCTCCGCCGGTGAAGATGTCGAGTCTCTGGGAATCTGTCTGCTTCGCAGTGGCACTGCTCTTTTTCGCTTTTCGCTTTTTCTTGACGCCTTCGACGATTTCCGGCATCTGTGCTCGCGCCGGTGTGGAACGGGATGTCTCCTCTTTTACCGGGCGTTTTTTGCGCACGATCATGATTCCGCGTCTTTTTTTGAGGCTTTTTGCTACCGGTGCGATCGTCTCTTTTTTCTCCTCTTTGACCTCTTCTGCAGGTGCAGCAGTTTCAGGCTCTTTCTC
>JALWPY010000161.1 GCA_026994915.1 Campylobacterales bacterium | reverse complement strand
ACAACTCGAGAGCGCGGCGTGACGCAGGATGAAATTGTTTTTGTCGGAATCGAGAGAGGCCGCTTTGATCCAGATATCGGAAGCGAACTCTTTGAGAAAAAGATCCGACGCCTTGAAACTATCCCGATCGAGATTGACAACGAGCCGATCGGCACGGTTGATAATTTTTCCCTGATAGAAAAAGAGGACATGCCCCTTCAGAGTCAAAAGCTCTTTCTCCTGATCGTAGATCGCTTCGTCAGCGGAAAACATCATCTCTCTGTTGTAGATGACAATGTGCCCTTTGGCATAGACCATCCGGTTGGCCGTATCGATCCGGGAAGCATACATGGTATATCTTCTCAGTTTGGCATCCGCCCCGGCACTGAAGAGTACTGCCTGGAGCAGAAAAAGGAGTGTCGCAACCCTACGCATCTACCACCAGTGTTTTGGCGAACTTGTCATGCCATGTACGCCGCAGCGGTGAAAAGAGCGCGACGACAAAACCAAAATAGAAGAGTATCTCACTCACCACACGCATAACTGCGCGGATGATGCTTGCATTCCATGAGGGAATGTCGAAATAGTCATGATTAACGACTTTGATTTTCATCGCTATTTTACCGAGTGTCGCGCCATAAAGTCCTACAAAAAGCGCCTGATAGAGGATCTTCAGCAGCAGGACATAGACCATCAGAGACTGTGTATAGGCGACAACCGCTTCGGGTGTTCCCAGTGCCGACACGCGATCGCTGATCACGAAGAAGAAGATCAGAGAGATCAGCAGCTCGTCGATAAACATCGCGATCGCACGCCTGTTGATCGACGCGAGTTGCAGATTTTCACGCTGCAGCTTCTGCAGCAGCGCCTCGTCGTCATGCATCCCTGAGTGCCTGATATGCAATATCTTTACGAAATTTTTTACCGGCGAAGTGCACCTGGCCGGTCATCATATAGGCCAGGTCTCGCGCTTCGCGGATACTCTCACCCACACCGACACAGACCAGTACACGCCCGCCAGTGGCGAAGAGTTTGCCATCCTCTTTCGTCACACCTGCCCAGGAGATATGCGCTTTCTCCTTCAACTCTTCATGGACGATCTCGTCGACGATGATCTCTGCAGGAACGGAGGATTTGTAGGGATAATCTTTGCTCGCCAGCACGACACCTACAGCATATTTGTCTGCAATCCGAATATCGAGAGTGCCCAGATCTTTGGTGGCCGCCTTGTAAAAGAGATCGAAGACGCTGCTTTCGATCAGCGGCATCAGAATCTCGCACTCGGGATCACCGAAGCGGACATTGTACTCCAGCACTTTCGGCTCGCCATCGACGACCATAATTCCGATGAAGAGTACCCCTTCATAGGGCATCCCCTCTTCCTGCATCCCTTTCAGCGTCGGTTCGATGATCCTCTCGTTGATTTTGGCATAGAGCAGGTCGTCGATCAGCGGTGTCGGAGCGTAGGCACCCATTCCACCGGTGTTCGGCCCCTGATCCCCGTCGAGCAGGCGCTTATGGTCCTGTGCGGCAGGAAGCACCTTGTAGTCTTTACCGTCACAGATAGCGAAAACGGAGAGTTCGTAACCGTCCAGATACTCTTCGACGATGATCGCTTTGCCCGCATCACCGAAACTCTCACCGCTGAGCATATCTTTCGCCGCCTCTTTCGCTTCGTCACGGCTCTGCGCGATAATGACTCCTTTCCCGGCACAGAGACCGTCCGCTTTGACAACCATCGGCGCGGAAAGTGTGTCGATAAAGTCGGAAGCTTTCGCAAAATCATCCGTCTCGATATATTTTGCTGTCGGCACATGATACTTTTTGAGAAAATTTTTCATAAAGATTTTGGAGCCTTCGAGTCTTGCGGCATCTTTTGAAGGGCCGAAAATCGTCAGACCCTCTGCTTTGAAGATGTCGACCACGCCCTCTACCAGAGGTGCTTCGGGACCCACAATGGTCAGATCGATCGTCTTCGCTTTGGCAAAGTCAGCCAGTGCTTCGTAAGAATCGAGTGAAATATTTTCGCCTAAAGTATCGCTCATACCATTGCCAGGAGCGAAATAGATTTTGGAAACTTTGGGATCTTTGTGAAGGGCGAGACCGATGGAGTACTCTCTGCCGCCGCTTCCAATTATCAATACATTCATGTAGTTCTACCTTCAGAAGTTGCCCAAGTGGCCGTCCCAATAATGATGTAGCCCTAATAAGCTAACAAATTAGGAGCGACCCTCTCTTTAGGGGCAGCGACCGAGCGCCGCCACACACCGAGAGGCGTACGAACTCCAAGTACAAGTACTAGTGTCGGACTCTCTGTTTATGGTTTATCGCACCACTCAGGCTAAAATTATTATACAGCAGTTTATGTAAAAGTAGTCTTAGCTTTGGAACTTGAAGATACCCCGCTCAAAAGAGTCTGGCAGAGACCTTCTCATCAGTATAGAGATATCGGAAAGAGATCTGATGATGACGAAAATAGGCCTCCATCTTCGCATTGTGTGCACGATATTTCTGACCGTATGCCTGTGCCGTTTTCGCATCCAGCAGGAGTTCCATCTCTTCACCGGTCACCGGATCGGTGACGACACACTCCCCAAGCGCTTCAGGCCTGGCTTCGAAACGGTCGCGCACGACTACGGCAAAGAGCGCATGCCTTTTTGCAAGCAGTGAAAGATCGGGGATCTCCAGAAAATCTCCGACGATGAAAAGCAGTGACCGCTTCCGCAGATGGCGCTGCAGCCGCTGAATAGCATATGAAAGATCGACACTGCTGAAAAGCGGATCGATTGCACCGCTTCGGTAGATAAAGTGTTCCAGACTGGCCCTGTTCTTGGTGGGCGGCATAACGATCGCTTCATGCTTTTCAAATGTCAAAGCACTGCAACGATTACCGCTCTCAATCGTCATATATCCCAGCCATGCGGCACACTCCAGCAACTTTTCAAACTTCTCCACCGGCTTTCCAAAGCGCAATGAACCATCCAGCATAAGTGCCAGGCAGATATCGATCTCCCGCTCTTCGTAAAAGGCTTTCGACTGCAGCGACTCCCTTTTGGCCAGTGAATTCCAGTAGATATTTTTGGCGTTCATACCCGGCAGGTAGGGTACGAGCTCCGCGAAGTCGAACCCCTCCCCCTTCACTTTGGAGAGCATCGTCCCGCTGTGCGTATAGTCAAGCTCTTTGCGAATACGCAACAGCATCCTCTCGATCATCTCATGCTGCATCCTGTTCCTTTCGTATCAGATCTTCCCTGATTCGCTCCCATCCCGAGGTCTCACCACGTTGCACCATTTTCTGCAGCGCTTCCGCTTCAGCGGCAAATCGGTCGGCATCGGTCGCCAGCAGCAGCCGCAGCAGCACCTCGGGTGTTTCAGTGCGCTGCAACGCCTTCGCAAACGGTTGCGACGCCGCCTTCACTTTTCGTTTTCCAAACCTGCGCCAGAGTACGGGCATGAAAAAACCGACCATAAAAGCGAGCATGTACCCTCCCCATCTCCCCCATGCGATCGTGCCGGCATCCGTGGGCAGACTGTTCATGCGATCGAGTACCTCCGATGCGGGCAGAGGTGCGACGCTGATGGACACTGCATCGGTATGGAGACGATAGGTACGATTCGCTTCGGGATCGAACCCTGCGATCGTGACGGAGGGAATCGTAATATTTCCCGCAGCCAGAAAAGTATAGTGCCAGAGCCTGCGGTGAAAATCGCCATGATCTTCCACCTCCTGACGCATGCGCATTTCGACACCCACTATCTGCGGTAAAAGTTTCTCAATACGTGGCGTTTCCCCCTCTCCCTCGAGCCGATAAGTCAGCGTCACCGCACTGTAGGCCGGTACCACGGCGGGCAGGTCACTGCGCTCCAGCCGGTATGCACCCCGCACTGTGGGCGCTGCCTGTTTATGTTTCGCAGATGCACTCTTGCACGTATCATTTCCCGCACTCCACAGCGACGAAGTGACACTGAGCAGAGCCACCGCGACGGCAATCAAAACATGCACACCGCTACCACGGTCTTTTTTCATCGATATACCCTTTGTTGATCAACTCGTACGCCTTGTACCCGAGAATACGCCGCTTTTTGGGGGCCTCTTTTACCCTCCCCTGTGCCGTTTTGGTCTGGGATTTGGGCTTTTGGGCTGCAGTGGCGACACCCCGTTTCTTGCCATGCTTCTTTTTGAATACTGGAGGTTTGCGCTTTTTCTGCTCCTTTTTACCCAGAATCAGCTGCAGATTGTGCAGCACCGCCGCATCCTCTTTCAGTGCGAGTGCCTGCTGATAGACCGCCGCCGCACGTGAATACCGCTTTGTCCGCACCAGCGCGTTTCCCAGCAGAAAGAGAATCTTCTCCTTCAGCACCGGATCTCTGGTTTTCAACCGCTCCAGCAGGGTGATCGTCTCCCGGTACTTTCCCTCCCTGTAGAGCAGGAGTGCACGGTTGAACTCCGACTGGATCGTTTTGTGTCGCACCGCCGAGAATGCTTCGGCCGCCTCCTCATAGGCTCCGCGTGCATAGGCCGAGTGGGCCCGGTCGATATGGTACCAGTCGAGCCAAAAAGCCTCTCCACTCTGGGCAATGAAGGGAAGCAGCAGAAGCAGTTTGCGCGGGACTTTGACGAAGGTGACAAAAAAGAGCAGGAGTGCCGCCAGCAGAGGGATCCAGTAGAGTTCCAGATAGCCCGCTTCCCGCTGCGAAAATCGCGCCTTTTCGGCAATCGCCTCGAGTGCGGCAGCGACATCCGAGGCAGTCTCACTGATCGAACGCCACGGAATAAAGAGTCCGCCGCTCTCCCGCGCCAGCCGCGGCAGGATCGGATTGAGCCGGGTCACAACGAGCGCTCCGGAGCTATCCTTCAGACTCTTGCCGTAACTGTCTTTCAGCATCGCACCCCTGCACGTCGCCATCCCGACGGCGATGATCCGTATGCCCGCATTTTTTGCCGCGCGCACCAGTGCATCGACTTCATGCGCATCTCCACCGTCTGTGAAGAGGATCAGATTTTTGACCGGTATCTTCGCCTTGCCCAGATAGCGCAGCAGCTTCAGCAGCGACGTCCCTTTGGTCAGAATATTGTCGGCATCGATCGCATCGATCGCCTCCTCCAGCAACAGACCGTCACTCGTATAGGGTGCCAGTATCAGCGGATTGGTCGTAAAGCCGAAAAGTGCATAGCGGTTTTGCGGTGTCGAGGCGATCAGTTTCTTGATCGTCGCTTTTGCTGCTTCCAGACGACTGGGTACAATATCGTCCGCACGCATCGAGTAGGAGAGATCGAGCGCGATCACCGCCTCTGTCGCCTCCATCGCTTTGCTGTGTTCATGCCGCATCACTGCCGGACGTGAGAGTGCGACGATCATGAGAGCCAGCACGATCGGCATGCGCTTTTGTGAGGAATCGAGACGGTAGAGATAGAGCGGTGCCGCCAGTAACAGCAGCATATAAGGGTAGAGAAGTGTCATGCCGGTCGTAGCCTCCTCCACTGATACCAGAAGAGCAGCAGCGCCGCCAGAAAAAGCGGATAGAGAAAGAGCGGTTTCGGATTGCGGTAATGGTGTGAACGCATCGGTGACGGGAGCAGTGTGTCGATCGCGGCATAGACCTTCTGCAGATCGGTGACACTTGCAGCGGCAAACATCTTTCCGCCGCTCTCATGCGCGATTCTTCTCAGCATCGTACTATCATAGGATTTCGCATCTCCCAGCCCGATCGTGTAGATTTTGATGCCCGCCTTTTTCGCCCGCTGCACCGCCTCTTTGACCGACACGGAACCGCTGTTGTTCCTGCCGTCCGTCACCAGCACGATGATCTTCTCCTTCGCTTTGCTGCGCCCCAGCATCGCCACACTCTGTGTGATCGCATCGCCGATCGCCGTGTTTTTGCCCGCGATCTCCACCTCCAGCATTTCGAGCAGCGTGCGCACCCCCTCCGTATCGTAACTGATCGGAGAGGCCCCGAAGGCGAAGGTACCGAATGCGACGACCCCGATGTTGTCACCCGAGCGTCTGCGGATAAAATCTCCCGCTACCTTCTGCAACAGCCTGAATTTACTCTCGGCACCCTTTCCGAAACTCTCCCGCATCGAACCGCTCGTATCGAGCGCCAGCACGATCGCGACCCCCTCCCGATGGGAAGGATATTTCGACGAATAGACCACCGGTGCCGCCAGCGCCGCCACACCCAGCGCAAAGATTGCGATCCTAAAGAGCAGCGAACTGTGCAGCAGGCGGCTTCTTCGGGGAATCCACTCCAGTTTGGGGAGGAAGAGGCTTTTACCCCTTTTGCGACAGTAGTAGAAACAGGGAAGCAGCAACAGCAACAGCAGCGCGGCGGGATATTCAAATATAAAATGCATTGTGCTATTATAGCACTAAAGCAGCTTTCAAACAAGTATTGCTATAAGGAAAATTGATATGAAAAAAGCGTTTCTGATTATCGTCGCGATTCTGATACTGATCCAGTTCATCCGCCCCGAGCGCACCAATCCATCTGTCGATCCGGCAGAGGCGCTGCAGGCCCCCGAAGAGGTGGTGACCATCCTCAGACGCAGCTGCTACGACTGCCACTCCAACGAAACCAAATGGCCATGGTACAGCAATATCGCTCCTATGTCCTGGAGTATCGCGTCGCATGTGAGAGAGGGGCGCAAGGCACTCAACTTTTCACGCTACCGGACAATCGATCCGAAGATCAAAGCGAAGCGGCTCAAACGCATGATCAAAACGACCCGAAACGGCATGATGCCCCTCCCATCCTACCTCTGGCTCCACAAAGATGCGAAGCTGAGCCCCGAAGAGAAGCAGACGATCGAAGCATGGGCCGAGTCGGAACTGCAAAAGCTACAACCCTGAAAAAGAGCGGATCAGGGGAATTTTACGCTCAAAATCCTCAAATCCGTGGCTCCCGCCCTCTTCCACCACCATCTCCGCACCCCGGTACTTCCTTTCCGCCTGCCGGTAGTCGAGCACTTCATCGCCCGTCTGCAAGAGTAGCAGATAGCGTGCGGGATCGGGATCGGTGACGGCATACTTTCGCAGGCTCTCGATATGCTTCTGCGTCCATTCGTAGTCGCTGAAGTCGTAGAAGCTGTGGTTGAGGCCGGTATGGGAAGCGAGGGTTTCACAGGGTGTGACGGAGGGGTTGATCAGCACCGCTTTGAGGTCATATTTTTCGGCCAGATAAGTGGTATAAAAACCGCCGAGTGAACTGCCCACCAGTGTGGGCCGTACCGTACATGTCTGCATGCAGCGCACGATCTGCTCCAGCGTGTCGATCGCCAGATCGGGAATCGGTGAGAGGGAAGGCGCCAGTACCCTCTCACCCAGTGCCTCGCGCAGCTGCGTCACCTTCGCTCCTCTGCCGCTGCTGCCGAATCCGTGGATATAGAGCAGCATCTACCACACTTTCAGTTCATGGTAGAGACTGTCCCGCTCTACAGGCTGAAACCCGCTGTTTTTGATCAGCGCAACGAACTCCTCCAGCGGCATACCGTGTGCGCTTTTTGCCCCGGCGGCGGAGTTGATCGACTCCCGTTCGATCGTACCGTCCAGATCGTCCGCACCGTACTCCTGCGAAACGAGTGCCAGATTGACCGTCGAGGTGACCCAGTAGGCTTTGATATGGGGAAAATTGTCGAGCATGATGCGGCTGATCGCCATCGTCTTGAGGATCTCCTGTGAAGAGAGAAACTTTTTGACGTTGAGGAAGTTGTTCTCACGCTGGTAGACGAGCGGAATGAAGGTATTGAACCCTCCCGTCTCATCCTGCAACTCCCGCAGGCGAATCATGTGATCGATGCGATGATGCTTCTCCTCGACATGGCCGAAGAGCATCGTCGCGTTGGAGTGGCGGCCTCTTTCATGCCAGAGCCTGTGGATCTCCAGCCACTGGTCGGAGGTCACCTTACCCTTGCAGATATAGTCACGCACTTTCTCGTCGAAGATCTCTGCACCGCCGCCCGGCATCGAGTCGACACCGTGTTCGACCATCATATCGATGATCTCTTCGTAACTTTTGCCGTACTCTTCGGCCAGAAAATTGATCTCCGCGGCAGTCAGCGCTTTGACATGCATCTGCGGAAAACGCGCTTTGATTTTGGCGAAGACCTCCATATACCACTCAAGCCCCGTATGGGGATTGTGTGCGGAGACGATATGCACTTCCTTCACACCTCTACCCTGCGCCTCTTCCACGATTTCGAGGATCTCTTCATGCGTCATCGTATACTGGTTGGGATTTTTGCGGCTTGCGCTGAATGCGCAGAATTTGCAGATATCTTTACAGACATTGGTGGGATTGATATGGCGGTTGATATTGAAGAAACTCTTTTTGCCCCACATGCGGGTGCGGATATCGTTGGCGAGTTTGCCGAGCGTGAAGAGGTCGAGGTCGTAGAGACGCACCCCCTCCTCATAAGTCAGTCGCTGCCCGGAGGCGACTTTATCGATAATGCTTTTCATTTAGCGCTTCTTTTTTAGCGCTATTGTACCAAAATGCTATTTCATTTTGGCTATGTAGGCATCCTTTTGCAGTGCTTTCAGTCTCTTAAGTGCCGCTTCCGCCTTCGTATGCGTAGGATAGGCACCCGACATGACATAGGTCATTTTTTTGTGTTGGCTGTCACGCAGCAGATAGGGCACATGGGCACGTGTCAGTTTTCGGATCTGACTCTCAAGTCCCTTTTTGGTCTTGTATGCCCCGAGGATGACGTAATAACCACCGGAATGGAAGCTCTTGCTCTTTTTGTGAGAGACAACTCTGCGCTTTTGTATAACATGCCTCTTTTTACTGCCACTCTTTTTGGCAACAGGCTTTTTCCTGATCGGTTTTTGTCGGACTTTGGGTCGATACTCTTTTTTGGGCTGCACACTTGTGGCCGGCGACTTTTTCCAGCTCGAAAGAGCATTGATCGCACCCGTATGCAAGACCGTATGCTCCTGCGGTTTGTCATGCATGCGCTCTGTCACGTAGGTATTGTCACAAGTGGTCGCGTTGATATGGTAGAGGAGCCCTGCGAGCATCGTATAGTCCACATCGGTCGTATCGGTTTTGTAAAGTACATTGCCCTCGGCATAGAGACTCAGTTCGGGAATGAAGTTGTAACGGAAACCGAGTCCTGCTGTCAGATAGAGTTGGGAGACATCATACTTTTTCTTCTCCTCTCCGTCTGTGACATAGACATCCCGGCTCAGATCTTCGTAACCCGCACCGAATGTGATATAGGGTACGGTATGGTACTGCTCTTCACCGTCCACTTCGATCTGCACATAGTAACGCTGTGCATCGTTCGTTTCAGATGACTCCTTGATATCGATACTCTCCATCCTGTCATAACCGATACTCAAACCATAAAACGGTGTCAGCATCACCGTCGTGCGAATACCGTAGAGAGCATTGTCACGCATTTTCGAACTGGTGTCGGCATAATTTTTACCGAAATGCATTCCAAGATGGTATGTGAAAGGGGCATCCTCCGCATGCAACTGGCCGATACCCACCAGCATCAGTACCAACAACGATAGTTTTTTCATGATATATCCTCATCTCTGAATTAGATTCTGTCTCTATATCGGATGGGAAAAAAATATCTTTAATGATTCGGGAAGATCTGTCAGGTGACTGCAGAGTGGAGAAGAGAGGGACTGAATCTATACAGCCCCTCTATGCGGAGAAAGTCTCTCAGACAGAGAGATCAGGGAAGTTTTTTGATAAATGCACCTCTGGAGAGTCGTCTCAGATATTTGAGCGCCACTTTCGCCTCTTTTCTGCTATGGTAAGGACCGGCCAGTATCAGTGTGACATCTTTGCCTGCTCTTTTGGTGTTGTAGGTGACGTAGGGATACTTTTTGCGCTCCAGTTTGCCGGTCAGAATTGCACCATTGCTTTTAAAGAGTGCCGCCATCTGCACATAGTATCCTTCCGGAATCGGTGTACCTTCGGTGCTCTCCGGCTTCGTTTCTGCGCTCTCAGGCACGACCGCTCCTTCAACGACACACGTCACTTCAGATGTAGTTTCAGCTACCGGTGCTTTCGCTACAGGCGTTACCTGCTCTTCGACAACGACTTCAGGTTCGCTTTGCATCCGGGTGACAGGCATAGGCTGCGGAACCGCCTGTACCGGTTTGGTTTTGCACATTTTTGAAAATTCGTCGAGTGTCAGAACTTTTTTGGGTGCACAGGCGGGTTTTTTCTCTTCCACTGCACCGACACGCATGCCAAGGCCCACTGTTCCGATCACATCGTTATCGCCGTTTTCAAATTTATGCATCCCTTTCACTTCTGTGACAATACTCAGGTTATTTTTCAGGTCAAATTTTACACCGGCACCTGCATTGGCAAAAGCCTGGGAGTCGTCATCGGTCAGTTTGACCGTGTTGCCGTGCGTCCACTCGTAACCTGCACCCGCCATCACGTAAGGGCGTATTTTCCCTGTTCTCTTCTCATAGATCGCATTGAGACTTGCACGTTCGATATCCGTATCACCCCCTCCGATCGTCGGATTGTTGAGGGAAGATTCACCTACAGCCTGAATACCGATATTTGGTGTAACATAGGCTGTACCGCGGATACCCATCAACACCTTACTGTCATCGAGCGTTTTGTCATCGTTTGCAATCTTCTTGCCGACAGTCGGCATGATCTCAAACTCTGTGGCCAACAGTACGGTCGCTGCACCGATCACGGCGATCGATACCAGCCCTTTTTGTAGTAGATTCATTCTCTCACTCCTTATATTAATGCGAAATTTTGTCGATTATAGGTTAAATGGGGTAACGATGCATTAAAAATTTTTAATCAGTTAACTGATATAATTTAAATTTAATATACCAAAAAGGCAATAATTTGAAAATTCAGATGGATATCGAAACACTTCTCGAGGAAAACCACTCCGAATTTGAAGTTGCACAAAAGATCAAAGAAGAGATCAAACACTACATTCGCTCTCTGCCCGATTTTTTTGAAATCGACCAGGGAAAACATTTTCTGGTACGCCATACCAAAAGCATCGATACCATTCTGACCAATGTGTTTCGTTACACCCTGCGCAAAAATTTTAAAGAGTATCTGCCACTCCTCAACGCCATCCCCATCACCGTAATCGCGATGGGTTCCTACGGCCGGGAACAGCTCTGTGTCTACTCCGATATCGACTTGCTGATTGTCTACAAAGAGATTCCCGCGTACAATACAAAACCTATCATCGAATCGTTTCTGCAGATTCTCTGGGACAGCGGTCTGAAACTGGGACATCGTGTGCATGAAGTCGATACCCTCTTCGATGCCGCCGACAGCGATCATACTATCAAAACAGCTCTGCTGGAATCACGTTATATCTGCGGATCAAAACATCTCTGGTACCAGACAGAACATCTGCTCAGACGCATACGAAAACATGAACCGCTCGACTATATCCGCCAAAAGCTCGAAGAGCGCCAGGAAGTCATGGCAAAATATCCTTTCAATATGCAACCCGATATCAAAAACGCTCCGGGGGGTCTGCGCGATGCCAACCTGCTCTTCTGGATCGCGAAAGTGCTTTACAATATCGGTAAAATCAAGGACCTTCCCGCCACCGTCATCAGTGATACAGAATATAAAGAGTTGATGGTTTCCATGGAGTTTCTCTACCGGATACGCTCCGCACTCCATCTGAGCAGCGGAAAGAAAAACGACCGGCTCATCATGGAGTTGATTCCCGATGTGGGAGAGAAACTGGGACTCGACCAGACCAAAACCGTGCAAAAAACATTCGAAGCGATGCACCACATTCGTACCATTTCCGCCATTATCATCAAACGGCTGACGCATACCCTCTTTGTCAACCCCGAAAATATCGCAAAGTTGCGTGCAAGCCGTATCGCAGAGGATCACTACTTTTGCAAAAAAACCCATTACAGTTCACTATATGCCAAAAAACGTCCACTGCTGGAGATTTTACAACAGATAGTTCCCTTTACGGATCAGGAACAGCACTTCGATATCAGTTTCATTTCGCTGCTCAAATTTTCCGCCGTTTCACAAATGGACAAAAGGGTACTTCATGAAACACTCAAAGCGCTATTCTACAAAGAGAGACCGGCAGCCGTTTTTAAAGCGCTTTACCGCGCACACCAGTTGGGAACCGTCGTTGCCCCGCTGCGAAAAGTCACCTATCTTCCCCAGTTTGACGGCTACCATACCCATCCGGTCGATCTGCACTCCATTTACACACTGATGGCACTTGAAAATATCAGCGACAATCACGTCAGGACAATTTACGAAACTCTGAATGAGTCCCAAAAAGCGCTGCTGCGTCTGACCGCATTTCTGCACGACAGCGGCAAAGGGCGTAAAAAAAACCACTCCGTACTCGGTGCGGCGATGATCAAAAAATATGCCCTGACACTGGGATTTGACGAGAAAGAGGCACAGCTCATCCATACCCTCATTCTCCACCATACGCTCATGAGTAATACGGCGCACCGTGAAGATATCTACAGCGAAAAGGTCATCTTCGCATTTGTCGCGAAACTCAAAACCAAAGAGGTGCTCGATCTGCTCTATATCCTCACCTATGCCGATATTGCTTCCGTCTCCGAAAAAGCCTGGTCCGCCAACAATGCCCGACTCCTTTACGCACTCTACCGCCACTCCGTCGAAGCACTGACCAACAAAACTGTGCTCAACGAAGCGGCAAAACGCAACAAAGTCGAAAAACAGCTCAAAAAGAGTCCTTCGTTTCTGCTCCTGCCCAACCTGCTGCAAAAAAAGATTCTGGGGATCGAGTCAAACCTCTTCTTCTTCAAATTCAAACCCGACGAAATCATCGAAATATCCCAGTGGGTATACTCTCTCAAAGAGGAGTACGACTACAGGATTTACAACCGCGAAGCCCTCTCGGTGGAAATTATCCGCCGCACCAGCGTCAACCTGGGATATATCCTCTCCCGGCTTTCGAATCTGAGTGTCGTCAATATGGATATTTTCAACCTCTTCAACGGGGTCAAATATTTCAGAATCGATTTCGATGAAGCGATTCCCGAAGATGAGTCCTTCTATGTCCGGGAAATT
>JALWPY010000160.1 GCA_026994915.1 Campylobacterales bacterium | reverse complement strand
GACCCCGATGACCCGCACTACAAAGAGCTTAAAAAGATGGAAGCGGAGCTGCAAACCTTCAAAACGCTGGAGGGCAACCCCTACCGACTCATCCCCCTGCCGCTCCCTTCACCCAAATACAAAAACAGACAGCGCCTGCCCGCCACCTACGCCAACTTCCTCATCGCCAACCACGTCGTCCTGCTACCCATCTACGAAGACCCGCTCGACAAAGAGATGACCGCGCTGTTCAAAACACTCTTTCCCACACACGAAATCATCCCCATCAAAGCCACCCGCCTCATCGAAGAGGGCGGCTCGATCCACTGCTCGACGATGCAGGTGGCGAAGTGAGCTATGATAACCTAAAAGGTGAATTGCTAATTATCCCCAGAATCTGTTCCAATCTGGTCACTCAAAAGCTTATAAAATGCCCATATGATCGCGCCCATTAACATCATTGAAAAAAGTATCTCATTGAGTCCCATCTCTCGTCTTCAAGATTTTTGATTAACCGCCTTCTCTCAAGATTAAGCTGCTCCAATCTATGCAGTCCAAAAATCAAAATCGCTACCGCCATTACAATAAAAGGGGTCAAGGCTTTATTTTTAACTTATGAATAGCGATACGCGTCTTTTCACCGTACCAGCCACCCAGGTCCACACCTGCATAGATCATCGTTGCCCTTTACTGTATGTCACTCCCGAACAGAAGCCGCTCTTTGATATTTTTCTCCTCTATTATGATATCGTTATGCTTCGGTATTCTGTTTCAATGATTCCAATCGTTGAAATCTTCAATGTCTCCGTTTTATCCAAACAAAATCCTTTAAACTACATGTTGTAACATAATTAATATATAATATTTTGTTAAATCCTGAAACAACTGTAATGATCATATGATTTATACCAAAGTCAATGGTAAAATTATTGCAACGACACCCAGTTTTTCCATGTCCGAAATGGCATCTTTAGCCACTGAACGATTAGCAATCATAAGATACTTCTCTATATCGTAATACTCTTTAGCTGAATACAAAAGTCGAACATCCTGACTGCGAACAGTACCTGATGTTAGATATTTACATTGAATACCAACTTTACTACCATCAGGCGCAAGCGCTAAAACATCTATGCCCTTATTACCTCTTTTCCCTACTCTTTTGGTGTCACTATAACCATTTTGCAATAACCATTTCTCACAATATTTTTCATATTGGTTTCCAATATAAACAGTGGATCTTGTATTTACAACTTTTATATTAATCATAATATCCAGATATTCTTTTTGAACCTGGTTTTTTTGATATAGAATATGTTTTTTATCCCAAAAAAGAGATTCACTCCCTTCAAAGTCTGCATAATAGGCATCCACAAACAAATCATCCTCGGCAAACTTTAATATTTGCATTTTTGGTTGCTTTGTCAAACGTATATAAAGAGACTGTTGAAAAAAATCCTCAAATATTTCTTCAGGCTCTCCATTTTTTTTACAAAACTCATCGTAAATTTTATCCTCTATCGCCATATCAAATAAAATATCATGTTGCACATCCATCAATAACGGGGTTGTCATTCTTTCGATAAAACTTTGTGACAACTCCCTTATTCGTTTTATAATTTCTTCTTCATTCTTTTCATCCAGATCATCATAATATCGATCAGCTTCTTTGATAAATAACTCTGTATCTGCACTATTTACAGGAAACTCGTAATTAGTCTGATAGAGTGGATTGTTATAGAGCTTTTTGAACCTTGAAACAATCTCAATTGTCTCGTTATCAATATCCCCAAAGCTATCATAAAAAACAGAAACATAAAAATCATATACATATTTTTGAACGAGCATCTCATAAAATCGTTTCTGTTTGTTGTTAAAATAGGTTTGTAATATCTTAAAGACTTTGCCTTCTCTATCCAGATTATATAGCCCCCCTTCGATGGTTAATAAAATCATATAAATCTTAAATTGATTGAGATATTGCTCCATTTTTTCAAAATTTAAAACTTCACTTATAAATGTTTCAGGCAATGTTATACCTACGAGTTTTTTACCTGCAGAATATTTATTATGTTTGATCTTTTCAAACAATGATGTTTTGATAATCTGATAAACATCTTTCATCCATACCAATTCTTCATATCTGTGAAAATATGAAGTAATCCTAATTTCTTTAATGGAAATCGCCTCTAGTGAAAGTGATGTTTCAACTAACCGATTAACCTCTCCCAAATACTCTTTCATCTCTGAAATATTTTTCACGATTATCCTTTCATATTTCTCAATACCAAGTTTATCAGATAGGATTCGATTTTTTGTCTCTACATTTGAAAATGTAAAAGAAGTCCTAAAAAAATTGTCAGAGGGTAATCCTCTCACAAACACATACTTTTCAAGAGTAGAAAAATTCCAGGTGAAAAAATTAGCAACAAGTTTTTACTATTTTGAGATACCATAGTGTACCATAACCGCAAACACCGGGAGAAGAAGATTTATGATTACGATACTGTCACTGCTGTTTGCATTGCTCTCTGTTTTGGGTGTTGTATGGTTTATCGCGAAACTTCCTGCCGACTTTTTTCAACGCCCCCGTCGTCACCGTCACCTGATCGACCCGAACCGTTATCCCAACCTCCATTTTATCTATAAAATGGTCCGAAACATTCTAGGGCTCGTGCTTATCCTTGCCGGAATCGTGATGCTCGTACTGCCGGGGCAGGGGGTGTTGACGATCATTATAGGTCTTATTGTTGCGGATTTTCCGCAAAAAGAGAGGTGGATACACAGACTGACCGCGTCACATACTGTAAAAAAGGGGTTGAATCTGATTCGAAGAAAGTTTGGAAAAGAGGAGTTTCGTTTTTAAAATGGTGGACCCTACCGGGATCGAACCGGTGACCTCCACGCTGCCAGCGTGGCGCTCTCCCAGCTGAGCTAAGGGCCCTCCTTGTAAAAGAGAGGTGATTATAGCACAAAAAGTTTAGAAAAAGCTCATTTCTTCTCTGTCGTGCAGCCTTTTGAGGTGCATTTTTGTTTGAGGATGTAGCGTTTATACAAACTTTCAAGTACCAGATAGAGACTGTAGACCCAGAGGATGTCCATGACGCTGTTGTGTTTGTATCCAAGATCGAAATAGAGAATCGGCAAGCCGATAACGATGGGCCATTTGGCGTAGTGAAAGAAGAGTATCCATGTTCCGTAGAGGTCCAGCAGTGTGCGTTTCATGTAGTCTGTTTTTCCTTACCGCTCATCGGGTGAGCGTCTCTTTTTTTCAGCCGATTTTTTCGCGAAATGGAGCCCTGCGTAAACAGTCCCGATCAGGACAAAAATCATACCTATGACGCTACTAATAACGATTGCAGATACGCTCATGTTTTCCTCCCAAAATCCAAAAAAATGTTATTTTACCACAAAATATTGCTGTGCATACGATTTGTTTTCAAACGGTGTCGTTTTGAAAACTTCTTCACCGATCGTAACACTCCCCTCCTCTGTCGGCGGGGTTTTAGTGTAGGTAAGGATCAGTTTCGCCGCCAGCCTCTTGTCCGCTTCGGTGGCATTTTTGCTGAGCAGTGCGACGGGTCCGGGGATATCGTTGGCTCTGGCGAAAACGAACTTTTCGTTTTGGATGGTTTTGAGGTGCTCGTTATCCTCCTTGTTTCGTCCGATCACCAGCTTTGCCCCTTCGGGCAGGCGCAGGTGACGCCCCGCTTTGAGCACGTCGATATCTGCCGCCGTGAACTTCTCATGCGCGATCATGTCTCTAATCTTCTGTTCGAATGCCCCTTCAGTCAGCAGACATCCGCCGCCGGGACTCTCATACTCCTCAAATCCATACTCTTCGGCCAGTCGCAGCTGCACTTCCCGGTTGCGTCCCTCGATACCCAGCAGCTTTTCACGGTCGACCCACCCCTCTTTTTCGGGGATCGTCGGCGCCATCAGCTTCGCGCTCATCGGACGCAGGATGATCCCGCCCTCTTCATCACCTGCCAGTTTTGTCACGTTTCGGATCGCGTCGGCACGCTGGCTCATGGGACGCTGTCCGATCACCTCTCCGGTGATGATGAACTTCGCATCGTACTTGGGCATGAGTCCTCTGGCCACGCGAAACATGTTGCCGTGGCAGTCGATGCAGGGGTTGAAGTGTTTGCCGTAGCCATATTTCGGATCGAAGAGGATCTCCTCGACAAACTGCTCCCGGATATTGACAATCTCCAGATCGGCACCGACCATCGCCGCTCTTTTGGCCAGTATCTCACTCTTGTCACGACTGCTACCGAACCCCATGTCGATGTGCAGCGCAGTCACGTCGATCCCCTGATCGGTGATCAGTTTGACGGAGATCATGCTATCCAGACCCCCGCTAAATAGTGCTAAAGCTCTCATAGGCTACCAACTCCCCCCGTTTCAGTTTTTGGATATTTTCCTTGATCTTTCTGAGCACAAAATTTTTGCGCTCCGTGTCGATGTTGCGGTTGCGTCCCACGCGGCGCAACTCTTCGTTGTAGTGTTTTAGCAAAAAGAGTCTTAACTGTTTTTTAAGCGACTCTTCGTCGAGTTCTTTGATGTCGTCTCGTATGGCAATACCCAGCAGGTCGGGGTGGTCGAACTGCTCTTGCGCTACCAGTGAAAACTCATATGCATGTACGCCGAATACCTCTGCACCGACGATATCAAACACACGATCCAGCACGGCAGGATTGGCGAGGATCGTTTTGATCATACTCAGCTCGGCAATATCCTCCCTGCGCCGCGAACCGCTCTGCTGCTGCTCTCTCTGCACGAAACGCTCATGCTGTACTCCTACGAGACGCTCATGAATCCCCAGCAGCGCCGCGACATACCCTTTGTACTCCTCCTGCAACACGGGCGAGAGGGTTTTGAGGTATTCGGTCGCCCTGCCCAGCGCCTGCTCTTTTTGCAGCGGATTATGCAGATCGTAACTTCGCACGATCTCTTCGATACAGAACTCGATGAGCGGTTTGGGTTTGCGAAAGAGCTTTTTCAACTCCTCGAACTGGTGTGCCTTGACCATATCCGCGGGATCGACCCCCTCTTCGAAGAGTACCACCCCTCCTGCCATACCTCTGGCACTGAGCATCGAAGCGGCTTTGTAGGCGGCATTGCGTCCTGCTTTGTCTCCATCATAGGCGAGGATCACTTTCGGATCACCGCGTTTGAGGATGGGCACATGGTGCTCCGTCAGCGCGGTTCCCAGTGTCGCGACGGTGTTGGTAAACCCCGCCTGGTGGAGCATGACCACATCCAGATACCCCTCCGTCACGATGATCTTACCCTTTTGCATAATGGTCGTTTTGGCTTTATGGTAGCCGTAGAGCAGACGGGATTTGTCGAAGATTTTGGAGTCGGGAGAGTTGATGTACTTGGCAGGATGGTCGGTGATGGTCCGCCCGCCGAAACCGACGATCTTGCCGGTCGGCGTAAAGATGGGAAAGGTGATACGCTCGCGGAAAAAGGCGTAGGGCCTGCCGCTCTCGCCGCCCACTCCGACAAGTCCGAACGCTTTGGCATCACTGAACGAAACCTTTTGCGCACGCAGAAACTCCAGCGTCTGCTGAGAGTGGGGCGCATAGCCGATCTCGAACTTTTCGATCGACGACTCGTAGATACCCCGCTCATGCAGGTAAGCTTTGGCCGTAGGATTTTTGTCGAGGCTCTTTCGGAAAAAGAGGTTGAGCTCTTCGAGGATCTTCTTCTCTTTGGAAAAATCTTTCTGATTTTTACTGTATCTGAGCTCTATGTTGTACTGGGAGGCGAGCTTTTCGATCGCTTCGGGGTAGGTGAGCTTCTCGTACTCCATCACGAACTTGATGCTGTCTCCCCCGACCCCGCATCCGAAACATTTGTAGATCTGTTTGGCGGGACTGACGACGAACGAAGGGGTGTTTTCCCCATGAAAGGGGCAGTTTGCCTTGAAGTTGGCGCCCGCTTTTTTCAGTTCGATGTAGCTTCCGACCACATCGACGATATCCAGACGGCTCTTGAGCGCTTCTATCGATTCCTGTTCTATCATGCCAGGATTATAACATCTTTTTTACTTCTTTCTGAGTTGAATGATGAAGTAATCTTCTTTCCCCTTCCCATAGCTTTTGGTCGATCCGACCACTACATAGTCTCCGGTCGTCGTACGTGTCAGCCCGTAGGCTTTGTCGTCAAACTCGCCACCATAGACGGGCCCCCAGACCTGATGCCCCTCATGATCGAGCTGCATGACATAAAAATCGAACTTTCCGTGTCCAAACGAGTCGGTTAACCCGGCCATCATAAAGCCACCGTTTTCTGCATGGACAATGGCGTTCATCCACTCTTTCTCTTTGTATCCGAAGAGTCTCTGCCAGACCAGTTTGCCGTTGGCCGCGACTTTGATTACCATGATGTCACTGCGTTTTGAGCCGTAACTCCGGGTCTTGCCGGTCACGACGCAGCCGCCGTCTCTGGTCGCGACGACTCCTTTGCCGATATCTTCACTCTCTTCACCCACGACTTTCGTCCAGCGCTGTCTGGCATGTTTGTCGAAACGCACGAGGTAGTAATCTTTGCTCTGGTAGCCATAGCTCTCCGTCACACCGGCGATGACGAACCCTCCGTCACTCGTCAGCGCGACGCCGTTTGCGATGTCGTCACGCTCCCCTCCGACGATCCTCGCCCACTCTTCCTTGCCGTTCTTGCTGACCTTGATGATATACGCATCCAGATAAGTATCGCCAAACGATTCGCTCGCTCCGGCTATCAGCACCCCTCCGTCTCCGGTCGCGACGACACCTTTGGCAAAGTCCCGCATCTCACCGCCGAAGTTGCGCTCCCAGATGAGCCTGCCGTCGGTGTCGAACTTGATCACATAGACATCGGGGTCTCCCAGTTTGCTAAAGGAGCGTGTTTCACCCACCGCCACGAAGTTGCCGTCGGCTGTGCGTGTGATGGCATAGGCGATATCCATACGCTTGCGGCCGAAGGTCTTTTTCCAGAGTACTTTGCCGTCACGGCTCACTTTCATCGCCAGAACGTCGTCGCGTCCTTTACCGTAGGAGCGGCAGCCACCCACGACGATGGCAGATCCTTTTTCTGCCGGTGCAACGGCATAGGCGATATCTTTGTCTGTGCCGCCGAACGCGATCTGCCAGCTATTGGTAAACTGACGCGTTTTTTCTATCTCCGCTTTTTGTGCCGGGGTTTTCTCGACTGTGGCTGCCGAAAGTGTCACACTGCAAAATGCAGCCACTGCAACGGAGAGTACAATCTTGCCAAATGTTTTTGTCATGATAAATATTCCTTATGACTTTATTGGCTATAATTATAAACATTTCTTATTAATAAAAGCTGAATCAGCAGGAGGGTGAGAGAAGGGACAGAGCCCTGTTCTCAGAAGTTTGTGACGTTTCGAAACTGTGCGATTTCCGTTTCGACCATCTCATCGATCATCTTTTGGTAGATCTCGGCTACCAGATTTGGTGAGACACCGAGTGTCAGGGCCTGGTGCCGTACACGGTCCATCACATGATCGATCCGGTCATCGGCTTTGATCTCCTCGACAGAGTGCTTGAAGTTTGCCGCCTGCTTGACAAGGTCTTTCCTTTTGGCAATGAGTTCGAGAATTTGATCGTCAACTTTATCGATCTCTTCTCTGACCTCTTCCAGAGATTCACACTTTTTCATCTGATACGCTCCTTTGGATTTTGCATTACGCATATTTTAACATAAGTATCGGCATTTTTGGGAGAAAAAAGAGATTTGCCTAAAATTTAATCACTTTTGCAGGATAAGGACTTCTTATTTTGATGTAGAATTTTCCCACACAAAATTTTCCCAAGGAGAGAACATGATGAAAAAGCTATTGTTGCTTTTAGCACTATTGCCACTGGCTGCTTTTGCAGACGAGGCGAAACTCGATACAGGTGATACCGCCTGGATGATGGTATCTACAGCATTTGTACTTTTGATGACGCCCGCAGGACTGGCGCTCTTCTACTCAGGTATGACACGAACGAAAAATGCACTGAACACCTTTGCAATGGTCATGGGTGCGTTTGTCGTCGCCATGGTTGTCTGGATTCTGGCAGGCTACTCGCTTGCATTTGGTACGGCAGAGAGCGCGGCAGTACAGAACTTCATAGGTGGTTTCAACAACATCATGCTCAATGGTATCAAATGGTCCGATTTGAGCGGTAGCTATCCTACCTATGTTTTTATAGCATTTCAGGGTACTTTTGCCGCCATCACTGTTGCAATCGCTTCCGGTTCTGTTATCGGACGTATGAAGTTTTCCACATGGATACTGGTTGTCATCCTCTGGGGACTGATCGTATATGCACCTATTACCCATATGGTATGGGGCGGTGACGGTGCACTCCTCTTCGATGCCGGTGCACTCGACTTTGCCGGTGGTACCGTCGTACATATGAATGGTGGTATGGCAGGCCTTGTACTGGCGATTCTGGTCGGTAAACGCTCCGGATATCCCAAAACCGCTATGCAGCCTTTCAGTATCATTTTGACAGCAGCCGGTGCAGCGATCCTGTGGTTTGGCTGGTATGGATTCAACGGTGGTTCCGCTTTCGGCGCCAACGCCATCGCTGGTCTTGCAGTACTGACTACAACCGTTGCCACTGCAGCCGCCGGTGTGACATGGATGCTGCTCGAGTGGATCGTCTTTAAAAAACCGACGCTTCTGGGAATCGCATCCGGTATCGTCGCTGGTCTCGTAGCTATCACACCTGCCGCAGGTTTCGTCGGAATCGGTGGTTCATTCATCGTCGGTATCGTAGGATCTGTCATCGGCTTCTGGGGTGTCGTATGGCTGAAGAAAAAACTCGGATACGATGACAGCCTCGATGCATTCGGTATTCACTTCCTGGCAGGTCTGTGGGGCGCGGTCGCTACAGGTATCCTGGCGCTCAACGACAAAGAACTTCTCTGGGACGGTCCACTCAAAGAGAGTGGTGACAGAATGGGACAGATCATGGTTCAGCTCGAATCTGTTCTGGTTGTCGGGCTCTGGACATTGATCGGTACAGTGATCGTATACTACATCGCATCGTTGTTGACTGGCGGAAGCAGAGTGGATCAGGATGACGAAGAGATGGGTCTCGATGAGTCAGTACATGGCGAAAGAGCGATCAACGCATAACGACATACAAACAGAACAATAACACAAAGGAAGAGAAGTATGAAAAAAATTGAAGCAATTATCAAACCATTCAAACTCGACGATGTCAAAGAGGCACTTGTAGCTGCTGAGATCGAGGGTATGACAGTATCGGAAGTCAAAGGCTACGGTAGACAGCAGGGGCACTCCGAACTATACAGAGGCGCGGAATACGTAATCGACTTTCTGCCCAAAGTAAAAATCGAAGTCGTCGTCTCGGAAAGTTTCGTAGATGCAGCTGTCAACGCAATCATGACTGCGGCAAAAACGGGTAAAATCGGTGACGGTAAGATCTTTATCTCTTCAGTGGAGAAGACCATTCGTATCAGAACCGGTGAAGAGGACGAAGAAGCCCTCTGATCCAGTCATCGCACGCAGCCGGGAGTGAACTCTCATGCTGCGTGTGTTATAATCTGCGTTAGTATAGATGTAAAGGTTTGACACAAGCTTTTACATCTATCCTAAATAAACCGTTTGGATTTTTGTTTTGGATATCTTCTCTTTCAACTATCGCGATCCTATCTATGGTGTCATTCTGCTTGTTGCCATCGTTGTGATTGTCTCTTTTTTCAGTTACTCATGGGGGTTTTTCAAAACCAGAGAGGAAGAGTCCAGCGTCAATAAATTTCTGAAAAAATTTCACCAGTATGCCGGCTTTACCGAATATAAAGAGATCATCCAGAAGAAGCAACTTCCCATCGAATCATCCGTTCTGATGGCTCTCACCTTCGAGAAAGGTGGCGAATACCAGAAAGCGATCGAGATCTATCAGGCGATTCTGGAGGGGGCGAAGGACAAGATCGTACGAAAAGATATCCTCACCCTTTTAGGCAAAACGTACTACAAGGCAGGCTTTCTGGAGCGTAGCCGTGAAATACTACTCACAGCGCTTAAAATCTACCCCCGAAACGAAGACGCACTGACCTACCTCATCGTCATCTACGACAATCTCAGAGAGTACAACAAAGCTCTCGATGTACTGGAGACGCTCGAAGCGTTCGGTGTCGATGTGGAAGAGAAAAAACTCTACTTCAAAACACTCGGTGTACTCAACGACAAGAGCCTCAAAGAGGAGAAGAAACTGCACAAACTACGTGAAATCGGCCTCGACAACAAGATCGTCCAACGTAAACTTTTCGAGTTTTCGAAGATGCACAACCTTCCTCTGAGCTATGAAACACTGAAAGATTTCGACTTTGACAATATCATCGACCTGCTCTGGGAGACGCGCTATGACAAACTCGACGAAAAGCTGATCGATGAGCACCCGCTGCTTGCCGAAATCTATACCGCTAAAGGCGAACTGAAGCTGGCCCAAAAGAGTGACCATTTCATCCTTAACATCCTGATCAAACTGGTACAGGCAGAGGACAGGAGCGCGGATATCAGTTTCGACTACACTTGCAACAACTGTAAAAACACCTTTCCGCTCTATTTCTACCGATGTCCGCAGTGCCAGCACATCGGGAGTGCCCTGATCGGAACCAAACTGACAAAGAGAGAGTATGAAAAAGATTCACTTGTATAGCGATGGTTCATCCCTGGGCAATCCCGGTTACGGAGGTTACTGCGCGATACTTAAATACAAAGATCATGAAAAGGTAGTTTGCGGCGCACTTCCCAATGTCACCAACAACCAGATGGAGCTGCTCGCTGTCATCGAAGGGCTCAAAACACTCAAAGAGCCCTGTGACGTCACCATCACCAGTGACTCTTCCTATGTCGTCAAAGCGATCAACGAGTGGCTCTCCAGCTGGGTGAAGCGAGACTTCAAAAAAGTCAAAAACCCCGATCTCTGGCGGGAGTATCTCGAAGTGGCCAAACCGCATAAGATCCATGCTGTCTGGGTACGTGGTCACAACGGACACGAAGAGAATGAAAAATGTGATAAAATTGCCCGGGGGGAAGCCGAAAAACTGCAACAAAAAGAGAGAAGGAGCACTCATGGGTGATCTCAGCGATCTTGAAAAGAGACTCGACTACCGCTTCCGGGACAAAACACTCCTCAAAACAGCACTGACCCACAAAAGCAGTAAACAGCCCTACAATAATGAACGGCTGGAATTTCTGGGAGATGCGGTACTCGATCTGATCGTCGGGGAGTATCTCTATCACAAGTTTCCACAGGTGAGTGAAGGCGACCTTTCCAAACTACGCGCATCTCTCGTCAATGAAAAAGGTTTCGAACAGCTTGCCAGACTGATCGACCTGGGAAACTATATCTATCTCTCTGTAGCCGAAGAGAACAACAACGGCCGCCAGAAGCCCTCTATCCTCTCCAACGCTTTCGAGGCGCTGATCGGAGCGGTCTATCTGGAAAGCGGTCTGGAAAAAGCGACTGAGATCACTTTGAAACTGCTGGAAAAGGCTTACCCGAAGATAGACCTGGCCACTGTTTTCAAAGATTATAAAACCACCCTGCAGGAGATCACCCAGGCACACATGGGCATCACGCCGCAATATATCGTCACCGGTTCCAGCGGTCCGGATCACAAAAAAGAGTTTGTCATCATGGTCAAGATTCATGAACGTGAACTCGCCCAGGCCAAAGGCAAAAGTAAAAAAGAGGCCCAGCAGGAAGCGGCAAAAAAAGCGATAGAAGTGCTGAAGAAGGAGTTAAGCTGATGAATAGTTTCGGAAAAAGATTTGTCTTTACGACCTTCGGGGAGTCACACGGAAAGGCACTGGGCTGTGTGGTCGACGGTGTGCCTGCGGGACTGAAAATCGACGAGGCATTCATACAAAGTGAACTCGACCGGCGAAAACCGGGCCAAAACGCCTATGCAACCGCACGCAAAGAGGGAGATGTCGTAGAGATTCTGAGCGGTGTATTTGAGGGAGTGAGTACCGGTACTCCCATCGCAATGGTGATCTTCAACACCAACCAGAAGAGCAAAGACTACTCCAACATCAAAGATCTCTTTCGTCCGGGCCATGCCGACTTCACCTACTATCACAAGTATGGGATCAGAGACTATCGGGGCGGCGGACGCAGCAGCGCCAGAGAGACCGCAGCGAGAGTCGCGGCCGGGGCGATCGCCAAACTGATGCTCAGAGAGACCGGCACAGAGGTGCAGAGCGGTGTGCTGGCGATCGATGGTATCGAAGCCAAAACGCTGGATTTCAGCGAGGCGCGTAAGAGTGAGATTTATGCCCTGGACAGCAGTATCGAGCCACAGCAGAAAGAGGCGGTACTCAAAGCCAAAAACGCCCATGACTCCGTAGGCGGTGTCGCACTGGTCAGGATCACAGGCTGTCCCGTCGGCCTGGGTGAACCCATCTACTACAAGATGGACGCCGTACTGGCCGATGCGATGATGAGCATCAATGCCGTCAAAGGTGTAGAAATCGGTGAAGGTATGCATGCTGCCTCCCTCAGGGGATCACAAAACAACGATCAGATCAGTGCGGAGGGTTTTCTTACCAATCAGAGCGGCGGTATCCTCGGCGGCATCTCCAACGGTGACACGATCGACGTCAAAGTCTACTTCAAACCCACACCTTCCATCTTTCAGAAACAACGCACAGTTGACATCCATGGCAACGAAGTGACATGCGAACTCAAAGGACGCCATGATCCCTGTGTCGCCATCCGTGGCTCTGTCGTCGCTGAATCGATGGCCGCACTGGTCGTGGCAGATATGCTACTGCTTGGCATGGGCCGTAAGATTTCCGATCTGAAAAAAATCTATTCTTAGTTATCTACTATTGACCTTTTAAGGCTTTTTTTTGTTTCCTTTTGCTACAAAGAGACAATAAAAGCCTCTATTTTTACTTTAATATAAAAAATTTATTTGCTCCAGTTACTAAACCAACGTCAACTTTTGCCACATCTGTAAAACGGTGAACTTCTGCATCAGAAGCAGTCAATATCAATGTTATTCCCATGGTAGATGTCACT
>JALWPY010000159.1 GCA_026994915.1 Campylobacterales bacterium | reverse complement strand
GTGGAAGGGAGCGATGCGCCGATTGTCGTTTTGTTTCATGGTTTGACGGGGTCCGTCTATTCGCCCTATATTTTGCGTACGATGGAGGCGTTGCAGAGTCGCGGGTTTGCTTCGGTTCTGATGCACTTTCGTGGTTGCGGCGGGGAGATCAACCGTTTGCCCAGGTCGTATCACAGCGGCGATACGGCGGATGCGAAGTTATGGATCACCGAAGTGCGGCGACGCTATCCGCAAAGCAGGTTGTTCGGTGTCGGTTTTTCGCTGGGCGGCAATATGCTTTTGAAGCTGATGGGTGAGACGGGAGAGCACGCTCCGCTCGAAGCGGCGGTGGCAGTGAGTGCACCGATGAACCTTGCGACGTGTGCGGTGCGGATCGGTCAGGGGTTCTCGAAACGCTATCAGCGGCATCTGCTTAAACCGCTCATTGCGCAGTTGCGGCAAAAGTACACTATGTTCGATATGGCGTCGTTGATCGGCTTGACAAAAGAGGAGATAGAAGGGCTTGACACCTTCTGGAAGTTCGACGACGCATACACCGCACCGGTGCACGGCTTCAAAGATGTGCATGACTACTATGCAAAATCGAGCGCACGGCAGTACCTGCATGCGATCCGAAAACCGACGCTGATCATACACGCAAAAGACGACCCCTTCACCGGAGCAGGCGTCATTCCGTCAAAAGCAGAACTTTCACCGTTTATCGATCTGGAACTTCATGAACACGGCGGACATCTCGGTTTTGTCGGCGGTTCGTTTTGGCGACCCGATTTTTGGTTGTATGAGAGGACAGGGGACTATTTTAGCAAATAGGGTTTAGTCGGCTTTTGGACAGATTTGAACTTTTGGTTTCATAGATGTTACTCTGATGTTGCTCTGGAGTGAAATTTCTTTATCGGTTTAACAGGTGATAAGTTCTAACAGCTCTTTCTTGAGTATCTCATACTCTTTTACATCCATCACGGCATTTTCAATTCCTTCAAAATCAAAAGGATCTTCCTTCCTGGCTTTGATAAGATCGATAATATGTTCGGGTCTATAGGTGATGCGATAGTGTATGATTGTTTTTAGCAGTTTTTTACCATCAAATCCACAATGTTTCAGCATATAAACGACATCGTAAAGATCACGGATTTTGTTTCGATCAAGCAGTAAAAGAGATTTCAGTTTGAAAATGCTCTCTGCCGAGGCGATACGCAACGTTCCTGTCGTGGTACCTTTGTCGTGTTGGAGTATTTCGCTCTCATAGATATTGCTCGAGGGGTTGATGACAAAATCAACTTTAACACCGTTGATGATATATCTTTGCATAACCTCTTTGATATTACCACCCTCATTGATAGCGGTATCGACAATAGCTCTGTCAAATTCTAAAGGTATGACCTCCTCAAAGGTTTGCAAAAAATCCATTGAAGGAAATGTGCTGGCAAAAGAGAAGCAGATATCCAGGTCGAAACTTTCCCGATGTTTCAGATGATATGCCAATGCCGTACCACCGATAAGAATAGCTTTATGTTTGGCAAAGAGATCGATACGGGAAAACCGATCAAGCAGTGCTTTGGTTTGAGGGTTGATCATGCGGCGGCTTTGATGTGTTGTAAGCAGGAGGTAACACGTTGGATAAGCCTCTCGCTTACCCGTTCTTTGTATTTGAGCAGTGCTGCCAATATGCGCTCTCGTCCAAAAAACTCCGCAAGTTTCTCCACGACAAAATCATTGTATGCTCTCTCAAGCGTTGCGACGATAAAAATATCGACGGGTACTTTTTTGTTCGGATCATTGTTCCAGAGTATCGCTTTGGGTAAACCCGCCGCCAAAAGCTCACCGGCACGTACATACTCTTTGGCTGAGGGCATTTGCGCAAGCAGTACCATCGCATACCTTGGTACCTGTCCTGATTTTTTCCAGCCGGCAACGGTATAGTAAGGGATACCGCTGTATGCAGAGAATGCTTTTTTGCTGACGCCTTTTGCTTTGAGGAGTACTTCGAACGCTTTGTGATCTGTTTTCATAGTTGTCATTTTAACCAAAAAATATCGGTTTGTCAATTTGACAAATAAAATATATAAAGGCAGGTGATGACTTTGGTTGTAAGGAGGATTACTCTACTTTTGGGGGCAGGTCACGGACAGGGGACTATCTCGGCTCTTTCTCCAATCTCCCCTCTCTGGTGAGGTAGTACTGCTCCAGATCGTGGGCGATGTAGACGGTGTTTTTGTAATGGTTTTGGATTTCATGCAGTAAAATCTCTTCTCCAGGTGTACCGTTGTCGTTGTAGCGGGCGCTGATGTGGGTGGCGATGAGGTTTTTGACGTTGTGGTGGTTGCATGCGATGCCGAGGTCTCTGGCGGTGGTGTGGAGGACTTTTTTGGCGAGGTTGTTGTAGACCTCCTGTGTGTAGGTCGCTTCATGAATGAGCAGGTCGAGGTTGTCGAGATACTCTCCGAGGATCTCCGGTTTCTGATTGTCCCCGGCGATGATGACTCTGCGTCCGGGTATGGGGGAGAGCATATAGTCGGCGGGGTCGAGTAGTTTGCCTGCATGGATGATCGTTTTGCCTTTTTTGAGTTCGCCGTAGAGGGGTGAGGGTTCCAGCCCGACGGCACGGAGTTTGGGTTCATCGAGTTTGTTGCTGATGTCGTTCTCTTTAATGTAGAAGGCATAGCTTGGGATCGAGTGTACGAGCGGCAGTATCGTTACTTTGAATTTGTCGAAGGTGAAGGTATCGTACGCTTCAAATTCGATATAGGTGATCTCGAACCCCAGATGCATCTGCGAGATGTTGATAGCGCACTCGACAAACTCCCGGATGCCTGCAGGGCCGTAGATGGTGACGGGGCGGAGGGCTTCGTCCATCTTTTTGGAGGCGAGCAGTCCGGGCAGGCCGAAGATGTGGTCGCCGTGAAGGTGGGTGATGAAGATGGTATCGAGTTTGCCGATCTGGAGTGCGCTTTTCTGGAGCTGGTGCTGGGTCGCTTCGCCGCAGTCGAAGAGGTACCATTTGTTGTCCTGGTCAAATTCGAGTCCGAGTGCGGAGACGTTGCGTTCACGGGTTGGTTTGCCGGCACTCGTGCCTAAAAATGTGAACTTCATGAACTTATGCCCTCAATATCTGTCGTTTTTGGTGTTTCTGGAGATAGAGCCGCTTGAGATTGGGGATGTGCGATGCGTGTTGTTGCAAGATCCCAGGAATGGTACGCCCCTCAACTTTGATGATATCCGCGATCATAGAGTCGGCGATCTGTGTCGTGTCGTAGTGGAGCGCTTCGGTCAGGTAGCGAAAGAGCAGCTCCGAGAGGCGTGACAGGGAGATCTGCCAGGTCGATTCGGTCTGGGTGTAGATCCACTCGCTGAAAGCGAAAAATCCCTCATAGACACTTCGCTCTTTCCAGAGGTAGTTGACGGTATG
>JALWPY010000158.1 GCA_026994915.1 Campylobacterales bacterium | reverse complement strand
TGCCACGGTGCTTTTCTGGTTGGCGCCGAGTGCGAGTACTTTTTGCGGGAGCGGTTTTGGCAATTTGATGGAAGCGGGTGCGTACCCTCTGGCGCGGCGAATCATCACGACCTGATCACTCACTACCATTGCCACACTGTCGTCACAGCCGTTGACGATCTCCCGGTCATGATCCAATACAGCGTCATACACCCCGCAAAGCTTCTCCAGACTTTCCCGTGTCGTGGCGATCGGTTCGTTGGTGACATTGGCGCTTGTCGCGACGATGGGCTTTTGCAGTTTTTCCAGCAGCAGGATGTGCAGCGGGGTATAGGCAAGAAAAAGCCCGATCTTCGAAATCCCGGGCGCAACGGATACGGGCAGTGCATTTTTGGAGTGTAACAGAACGATAGGACGTTCTTTCGAGGTAAGTAGCGCTTCCTCTTTTTCACTGATCTTTGCCAGTGTTTTTGCCGCTTCAAGGTCACGCACCATCACGGCAAAAGGTTTAGAGGGGCGGTGTTTGCGCTCCCTTAACTTTTTTACCGCAGCATCGTTCGTCGCATCACACACCAGATGGTACCCACCCACCCCTTTGACTGCGAGAATCTCCCCTTCATGAAGTCTCCTGACCGCTTCGTCAATCGACATACTGAGCTTCGGACCGCAGTTATGACAGCCGATGGGCTGGGCGTGATAACGTCGGTTGGTCGGGTCGTTGTACTCCTTTTGGCACGCTTCACACATCAAGAAAAAGCGCATAGAGGTGTTTTTGCGGTCATACGGCAATTTTTCGATGATCGAATAGCGCACCCCGCAGTCGGTACAGGTGATGAAAGGGTGCAGATAGCGTCGGTTTACAGGATTGAAAAGCTCTTTTTCACACGATTTGCAGATAGAAATATCGGGCGGAATCAGTGCGGAAGTGAGGGAGAGATTTTCACTTTGGGCGATGGAAAAGGTCTCGAAATATCGTGCAGTTACTTCATGAACTTCCAGAGAATCGATCTTCGCCAACGGCGGCAGGTCGGTTTCGATCTGTGCAATGAATGTGTCAAGCTGCTCTTTTGTGGCATTAACCGTAATGGTCACCCCTACTGAATCGTTACGCACCTCTCCTTTGAGACGGAGTTTTTGCGCAAGTTGGTAGATAAAGGGACGAAAACCGACACCCTGTACGATACCGGTGATGCAGATGAGGTGTGTAGCGGCTTTCACAAGCGTTGTTTCAACTCTTCGGTTGTTGCTTTATCCATAGATTACCTCTTTCTGAATCGCATTGAAGATAGCACCTTTGGCTCTTTTGTGTTTATGCACCAGATCCACTTTTTTCTGATAAAGATCCTCAAGATAGTTCCAGAGCCCGGCGAGATTGTCGAAAGTACTGTGTTTGAATTCGACATAGATGTCGATATCGCTCTCTTCGTTTGCGTTGTCTCTGGCATAGCTACCAAAGAGTCCGATCTTCTCTACTTCATAGGTCTTTTGGATATAGGCTTTATGTTTATTCAACAGTTCAAGAATCTCTTCTTTCGTCATGAAGCTGCTCCAAAAAACATTTTTATCATTATACCATATCACAAAAACTGCGCCCCGTAGACGCTGTTTTCTCTTCCCATCGGGTAGTTTTTGTTCAAAAGCGGTTTTTTTAGTGCCAGGTTTCGTTGTATCCTGCCCCAGAGTGACTGGTTGGCGAAGGTGGTGCCGCTGAGGGTGAGTGCGGGGGCTTTGGTTTTGGCAAGCAGTTGTGTCACGATGTCGGCAATGTAGTCACCAAAGCTCTCGTAGATACTGTAACAAAGGATCGCCTGTTCGGCGCCGCTAAGTTTGAAGCTCATCAGCGATGCGAGAAAGGCGTAGTCGTTGAAGCGGTTGTCCTGGACTTTGGTGTCGATCTGCATACCCCCTTTCCCCAGAAAGCTGAGTGCCATTTCCGAGATGCCGTCGAAGCTTTCGTTTTCCAGCTCCAGCAGGATGGCGGTCACTTTGAAGAGATCGACTTCGCCGCTGAGATTGTCAAGGCGCTCGTAAAGTGCGGGGAATTTTGCGCGGAAATTTTCAACCAGTCTGTCAGACCCCTCCCGAAGTGTTGCGATTTCGGCAAAGAGGTTGTCTGCTTCAAATGCCCTTGGTGGCACAACGTCGATCACCTCTTTTTGGTTGTAGTAGAGAAAATGTAACCGATCATCGAAATGGACACCGATTGCGCTTTCATGAAGCTTGTCGTGTTCGGCAAGGACACTGAGCATTGCCGCTTTGGCGACAGAGAAAGGTTTGGCGTTTTCCAATGCTACCTTTTCACCTTCCGCCACATAAACTTCCCGTGCGGGGATTTTGGCAAAATGCTCCGGTCTGTCGATGATTCTGCCCTCTTCAGTATCGACACATGCCAGTCCGGCGGCAACACTCACTCTGCCCGGTTTTCCCTCCCGTACCACCTGCGGAAAAATCGAGCGCTCCCCGTCGATAAGCAGTGAAGTATCCTGATTGATAAAGAGTCTGAAATCTTTTTGCGGTGTCACCGGCAAGTCGAAATCGACTAGGAAATCGGCTGTTTCTCCTTCATCACACGGTTCATAGACAACATACTCCAGCCCGGCATTGATCAGTTCACGTGCCAGAAGCATGCTCATTCCGTCGTCGGGATACTTCGTCCAGACACTACTGCCAAAATGTGCTTTGGCTTCCTCACTTTTGGTAGCGACGCGAAGCAGCGGGCGTTCGATGGAGAGCAGTGCATTGAACTCCTGCACCACCATCATGAGATGTCTGTTCAGCGCGTTCACATCGGCGATGAAAAGGATTGCTTCCGGGTCGGCTTTACCCTCGAGTTTGTAAAATTTTCGGTAGCCGTGCAGTGTTTTCATGACGACGCTTTTTCCTTTGGCAATCGCCCTGGCACTCACTTCAAAGAGGGTACGGTAAGTGCCTTTGTCGTTGGCGTAGCGCTCACTCTTTTTATCTACCATTCGGAGGGGAATGCCACACTCTATACATGAAATAAGAGGATAATTTTTACGCAGGGGGTTGGTACGTATCTCTTCTTCACAGGCAGCACAGGGTTTTATGAACTTCATGACACTCTTTTCACGTGTGAAAGGATAGGTCTCCAAAAACGCGTGTCTGCTACCACACGCATTACATGACGTAAACGGATAGTAGTAGCGGCGGCTGGAGACATCGAACATCTCTTTCTGACAGGTAGGACAAAGCGAGAGATCGACAGGTAGATTATTGACGTAGCCGGTGGAAAGAGCAGGGGGTTCGTCAGCGAGTGTATGGTGGCTTCCCCTGAGGTAGATCGATGCCGGGAGCCGTGTTTCGAGCATCTGCAAAAAGGTTTCCAGTGTCGGATCTTCCTGCGGTACGACAACAGTGATCTTGTCACCATACTGAAACGTTTTGGCTTTGGTATCTGTCTCCTCAGCCACAGCATCGATAATAGTTTTCATGTATCCTTTATCGCTATCAAAAGCGATCTCTAATATAAAGTACACGTTTATCCTTTGGTATGGGGTACGTGGATTTTTTGAGTAGGGTTTGCGTAGGTGTGGATGATTTCGTCGAGCGTGATAGATTGCTCTTTTGGCGTGAGGATGACTTGATGTCTCTTCAAGACCTCTGCAGTTTTTGCGATCAGTGCCGGGAACGCTTTTTTGACAGGCTCTGTCAGGTCTGAAATAACAGGGATGATATCATACGGTCTCATCGCCACGATCTCTACATGCGCCATCTCTTCGTCGAGAATGGAACAGATCTCCAGCATCTGTGCGACTTCTACTTCGTTGGCACTCTGGCGGATGGCTCCCTGTTCCAGTAACTCCTCTTTGGAGAAATGGAAAAGATCGCCGCCTTTGCCCTCGGAGGTGGTGCTGAGAATAAACACATTTTCATATTCCTGGAAAAAGGTCATCAGGCTGAAGCCAAGTGTTCCGCCGTCGACGATCTCCAGGTTTGGAGGTATGATGAAATTTTTTTTGATGAATTCTGCGGCATAGACACCGAGTCCATCGTCGCAGAACATAATGTTGCCGATGCCGACAAGTGCACATTTTTTCAACAGAGAGTTCCTTTAAATATTAAAGGATGAAGCCTCAGGCACCACCCGTTAATATTTTTCCTGTACATTGGGGGAAGAGGAGGATTACTCCTCTTCCTCTTTTGCAAATTTGTTACCACCGAAGGCGATTGCAATATCGCCTTCCTGCCAGAAGATCGTTCGCCATACCTGATAATAGATATGAAAAGCTACCCATACCAAAATGATCCACATAGTGACATGGTGCGTGATACGGACATCCATCAGGTTTGGCATAGCGGTTGTACCGGTGAGCATACTACTAACGGGAATCGTCCAGTCTGTTACCAAATGCAGCATCGCAGGCCACCATGATCCGATACTGCTGAGCCCGGATTCCAGACCATGCACATAGAGTTGCAAACCGGTAAAAAGCATCCAAAGCAGCAGCAGATGGAAAATCGTAAAATATACCGTATTGAAACTGTCGCTATGCGAAGAGTCAAAATTTTTCCTTCTGTTGAAGGTGAGCAGATTGACCAATACCTCGAAAAACTCTTTGATGTTTTTAGGCGTAGGCAACAGCTTCAGTATCGGTTTTTCAAAACGCGAAAAGAAGAAGAGATACGCCACGATGATCGATGTGACATCGAAAATGATCGCGACAATAAAATGCCCCCATCTGTTCCACGCCATGACATATTTATCTACCGCAGGTTCGGCGATGAGTGTCTGATAGTAGGGCTCGGCGATATAGAGTCCTGTGATCACCGCGACCACCATCGAGATGGCATTGACCCAGTGGATGATACGCATCGCACCGGTCATACGCTTAACATTTTTATACCCTGTTTTTTGCATCGTTGGCTCCTTAAAAGGTGCAGTTAGGATCGACTTTATAGACGGCTAACTCTTTGCCTTTGGTATCGAGCACATGCACTGCACATGCGATACACGGATCGAAACTGTGAATCGTTCGGATGATCTCCAGCGGCTCTTCGGGATTGGCGACTTTGGTGCCGATGAGACTCGCTTCGTAGGCACCGAGCTGTCCTTTGGCATCACGTGGTCCTGCATTCCATGTCGATGGAACGACTGCCTGATAGTTGGTCACTTTTCCATCCTTGATCTTCACCCAGTGTCCCAGTGCCCCTCTCGGCGCTTCGGCAAGTCCCATACCTTTGGTATCTGCCGCGACGACATCAAAATCAAACTCCGTCCAGGTAGAGAGGTCGCCATTTGCGACATTTTTCGCCAGTTCGTCAACCCACTCCATCATGACATCGCCCATCAGTTCTGTTTCAATCGCACGAGCCGCCGTTCTTCCGACTGTCGAGAAGAGTACGGTGATCGGCAATCCGGAGCGTTTGAGGAAATTATCGACATACTTTTTGATACGCGCATCACCCTTGACATAACCGACAACCATACGTGCCAGCGGTCCTACTTCGACGGGTTTCCCGTCGTAGCGAGGAGACTTGATCCAGGAGTACTTTTCGTCCGTTTTGAGGTAGGCATAGCCATCCTCTTTTTTCTCCAGTCCGGTATAGTGTGGAATGGTCTCTCCGTCGTATGGATGGAGCGGTTTATCACCCTCATACCATGAATGGGTGACATCTTCGGTGATTTTTTCCGGATCGACATCGAACGCTTTTGTGATATCACCGTCGAGTACCAGACCGGCAGGGAAGAGGTTTTTAGCATTGTAAAAACCGGTATCATCCAGTTTAAAATCGCCATAACTCATATAGCTGAGCAATCCGCCGCCGGTTCCGCCGACACCTTTGTAGGTTGCATCTTTGTCTGTCGCTTCCTCTGCATACGCAGTTCCTGCCATATAAACATCAGGTAGATAAGCACCTTTGATAAAGTCATTACTCTCCTGTAACAACTGTTTAAACAGAGCAATACGCGCCGGATTCTGGATATCCTGCACACATGTGACGCCACCCACGACGATAGACTGCGGATGTGGATTTTTACCGCCGAAGATTGCTTGCATTTTTGCCATTTCACGCTGGATATCGAGTGCTTTGAGGTAGTGCGCCACACCGATAAGGTTTTGCTCAGGGGTGAGTTTGTAGTGTTTGTTACCCCAGTATCCGTTACCAAAGATCCCCAGACGTCCCTGCTTGGCAAACTTGATCACACGATCCTGTACCGCTTTGAAATCCGCCGCACCAGACATATATGGTTTATATCCTGCCACTTTTGCCCACTTGACCGCCTCTTCGGCAGTTTTTGCAGGGTCTGCTTTGGTTGCGGAGAGGACATCGACAAAGTCGAGTGCATGCAGATGATAAAAATGGACCAGGTGATCATGCACATAAAGCGCACCCTGAATCAGGTTTCTGACAATCCGTGCATTTTTGGGGATCGTGATTTTGAAGGCATCCTCCACCGCTTCGATACTTCGCTGATAGTGCGTACCGGTACAGACACCGCAGATACGCATTGCCATCAGACCGCAGTCTCTTGGATCTCTGCCTTTGAGAATCGTCTCGATACCGCGAAACATCGTCGAGGAGCTGTAGGCATCGACGATTTTATTGTTCTCGTCGATAATCGCTTCGATACGAAGGTGCCCTTCGATACGTGTGATCGGATCGACGATGATATGCTTCTTTCCCTTTTTTTCGGCAGGTTTGGCAGCCGGCTCTTTTGCTTCTTCCGTTTTCGCCTCGTTTGTCTCTGCCGCTACTGTCTCTTCGGGACTCACTTTTTTCTCTTCCGTTACCTGTTGTGTAGTATTGTTTTCACTCATCTTACGCTTCCTCCTCTACATGACTCTTTTTACCGAAAATCGCACTGCCCGCTGCATGAATACCGATACCGATACCAGCAGCCGTCAGTAGTCCGAGACCAAACTCATCGACTGTCTTCTCCACACCACCGGTCGGTGCTTTGATATTTGCATTTGCCATTGGTCGCTCATAGGCGTATTTGTCCCAGAAGTCAGGCTCAGAACAGCCGATACAACCACGTCCGACACCAACCGGCCAGTTGACCCCTTCGTTGTAGCGGATAATGGAGCAGTTGTTAAATGTCATAGGCCCTTTACATCCCATTTTATAGAGGCAGAAGTTGTTTTTCGCACCTTCGTCACCCCACTCTTCGACAAATTCACCCGCATCGAAGTGCGCGCGTCTTTCACAGTTGTCATGAATACGATAACCAAACGCAAATTTTGGTCTGAGCAGTGAGTCGAGCTCAGGTATTTGTCCTGTCAGTACATAGTGCAAAATCACCCCTACCATATTGGAAGGATTTGCAGGACAGGCAGGAATGTTGATAATCGGTTTACCGTGTACCATCTCCATCACACCGACAGCATCGGTCGGATTGGGTGCCGCCGCAGGCACGCCGCCAAATGTCGCACAGCTTCCTACCGCCACAACCGCAGCAGCATCATTGGCAAGTCTCAGTAAGTGCTCTTCAAATGTCTCCGCTTTGGCACCAATCGTACCGTAATAGCCGTCGATTCCACGTGGAATGGAACCTTCCACAAAGAGAATATATTTTCCTTTAAATGTCTCTATCGCATCCTCGAGCTGTTTCTCTGCCTGGTGCCCTGATGCTGCCATCAGCGTTTCATGAAACTCCAGAGAGATAATGTCAAGTATGATCTCATCGATTTTGGGTCCGTCACTTCGCAAAAGTGCTTCGGAGTTACCCGCACAATCCTGAAGTTCGATCCAGACAACCGGAATACGGTTCATCAGCTCCGCTGCTTCGGCAACAAGCGGTGTAAACGATGCCGGAAGCATCAGCATCGCAGTCGTTGCAGATGCCCATTTCAGAAAATCCCTTCTGTCGATTCCTTCATCGAAAATCGCATTTTTAAAATCGATACGATTGCTGACAGGAGGCAGTTCCCTCAACGCATCCAGCCGCTGCCTGCACTGGTCAAAAAGCGTTTCATAGTACGCTTCACCTCTGTTTGTTTCTACTTTTGCACTCTGGGAAGTGAAAAGCTTCTTCACCGACTCAATCCGCTTGTCGCTCATGAAAGCCTCCTTTTATAAATGAATAGTCATTCACAATTTTAGGATATTTATGCTTACGCATGGGTTAAATTTAAGGAAAGTATATAAAAAATTATTATAATAAGAGTAGTTTTGTCTGAATTATTCAGTGCGTCGTACAGACGGAGCAGACGTCGAATGTTTTGAAGATAAATTCGGCAAGATGTGTATCCGTTGCTCCGATCATCGCCTGTTGTGAAACACCCGGCATCTCACGCGTGCCCTGACTCAGGTTCCACTGGGTGGGGGTGATGATCCGCCACTTTTCGATCCGCCCTTCATGCAGCTTCACATGATGGATCAGCGATCCGCGTGCCGCCTCTACAGCGCCGGTGCCTTCACCGGTGAGGGTTTTGATGTTTTGCGGCGGCTCGATCCAGGAGGGTTCACCCAGGTCTATCTTTGAAAGAAGTTCGAGAGAATGGTGGAGTAGTTGAATCGTTTCGCAGCTGCGTGCGAGTATACGGCTGAAGAGACTGTCACCGTAGCGTCTGTGGGCATCTTTGATCAGCGGTGTTTTCAGGAGCATCGCACGGCTGAGCGGTCCGGTTTCGTAATATTTCTGTTTATAGGTGACATTTTGTGCCAGAGAGTCGCTGTTTGGCGAGACTTCGACAAAGCGTTCTGAAATATGGGGCTGGATGCGTGTCTTGATCGATTTACCGCGCCTGAAATAGCTGCTCTCGCCAAAGACGATAAATCGGTCGAAACTCTTTCCCTCTGTATGCCACCCCTTTTGCAGAAGCAGATTGAGCAGTTGAGGCAGATCGCCCTCCTGTGCAAGGAGCTTCTCCGTCTTTTCGCATCGCAGCAGCTCTCTGGTGTCCGCCGCAACCATATGCTTTTCAAAAAAGGCGATGACCTCTTTGAGGATGTTGCGCACCGAGAGGATTTCGATCGGGGTGGGATCGGAGGTGATGCCTCCGACGATGGCGTATGAGTTGTGGGGATATTGCCCCGCCAGATGGGCGATCGCCTGTGAGACACGGCGGGAGGCTTCCGCGGCGACCATCAATCTTTGGCCAAATCCGAGCAGGGGAAGCAGGGTGAGGTAGAACCATTTGAAGTGGTTCTGTATCAGCTCCAGACTGAGTGTCAGTTCACGGATGATATGCGCCTTTGGACTGATCTCCAGCCCTTCGATGCAGTTTTCCAGCGCTTTGACCGTCGCGATGAGGTGTGCATGACCGCAGATACCGCAGACTCTGGGGTTGATGACGAGTGCATCCTCAGTCGGGCGCCCCTGCAGGATCTGTTCGATACCCCGCTGTGACGTGAAGAGGATGTCGACAAAATCGATACGCTCCTGCTCAAAATGAAATTTCAGCGTCGCTTCACCTTCGATTTTTTCAATCAGCTTCTCGACGGTAATCTTTCTAGGCATCGTACAATCTTTTTTCGAGTCGTGGAATCTTGAACGCCTTGGTCACACCGGAGAGGGTGAGGTAGGCGCGTTTGGGGACATCGAACGGCAGATACTGCGGGATGCCCATGTTCTTTTTCGTGGTGTAGAAGTTCTGACGGGGAAAGGTGGGTTCGGTACATCCGTGACACGGCTCGCCCGATCGTGTTTTGGAGTTGACTTCGTTCCAGAGGATCTTGTTGCAGCTGCCGTGGGTAAAAGGGGCCTGACAGCCGTGGTCATAGAACATACAACCCTCTTTTTCGCCGTAGTGGTGGTTGTCGACTTTGTACTCGAAGTACTCGTTGCGTGTGCAGCCGTTGTGTATGGTCCAGGCGAAAAAGGGGAGGGGACGGTGGAACTCATCCAGAGGTATCTTCATACCCTCACGCAGCATGTAGAGCATATCGGCTAGCAGATCGGGATGGACCGGACAGCCGGAGAGGCTGACCACTTTGTCGGCATAAGCTTTGAAAGTGTCATTTTTCTCTTCCTGCGTAAAGAGCAGGCCACCGGCGTCGTAACCGGGACTCTCCCTGAAAATACCGCCAAACGTCGCGCATGTACCCAGTGTCACGATCTTTTGCACATGCGGGGCGTAGCGTTCGATGAGAGCGGTGAACGAGTGGCCGGCACGCGTGAAGCTCCCGGAGACCGCCCCTTCGATGATCAGAATATCGGTCTCGATATATCGTGCGCAGACCTCTTCTAGGGAGTAAGGCGTTTCGATTGCGGGGTGGTGGATGAAGGTGAACTCCTCCAGAAAACGCTCCATCGAAGCGTAGTTGAGAAAGGAGTGGGTGTTGCCGTTGCATGCGAGTCCCTGAAGCCAGAGGAGTCTAGTTTTCATCGCTTTTGAGGGCCTGGTAGATGTTGTTGGAGATGTCGTCTATGTAGTAGGGTAACGCTTCGGGCAGGACATGCTCGCCATAAAGAAAGACCATGCCGCCCAGATAGCCCATGAAGAGTCCAAATGCCGAAAAGAAGTCCTGATCGCGCAGCTCCCCTTTTTTGACACCCTCTTCAAAGAAGATCATGATCTCCGTGACAAAGTCGCTGACACAGATCATCCCCTCGCACCCCTCTTTGAAAACCTCACGGTTGGCCAGATAGACACGCAGAAAGTATTCGATCATCTCCGGTTTCTCCTCAGCTGTACGGAAATAGACCGTGACGATTTTATGGATCTTCTCTCTGGAAGAGATATCCTCTTCGTTGATCTTTCGCAGTTCGTTACCCAGATAGGCGGAGATATATTTGATGATCTCTTTGGCGAGGATATCTTTGGATTTGAAGTAGTTGTAGAGATTGCCGACACTCATGCCGATTGATTTTGCGATATCCGGAATCGTCGTGGTGTAAAAGCCCTCTTTGGAAAAGAGTTTGAGTGCCTGATGCATGATGGCCGCTTTTTTCTCTTCTTTGTTCGGTCTTGCCATAAATCTTCCGTTTTGTTTGATAGTGTGAGTATAGCACATCTGTGCTCAATCTGTCACTGTTGTTTCGGTCGATGCAGTGGTGGCAGAGACATTGTACTCTTTGAGATACCAGTAGTAGATCCTGTTGCCGTAGCCGGAGGAGAAGAGGCCGTTTTCGTCGAAAAATCGGATCGTGGAGGGGATGCCTCGCTGGCCTCTCAGCGTGTGGATGATGCGGCCGGTACGGGTATCGAAGTAGTGCAAGTCATTGTTTTCATTGGCGCTGTAGACGCCGTGTGTGCCGCCTGGGCTCAGTCCCACGGCATAGACAAGGAAGTCGCTTTGGATATGGTAGGGGCTTCGGTCTGCAGGATAGACACCTACACGACGGTCCTCTCCTGCGGTGATGACAGTACCTCCGGCGATGGCGACTCTGTATACTTTGTCGAGATTTTGAGGAGCGGGAGTGGCGAGTACCTTGCCGCTTCGGGAATCGGTCAGGATGATCTGCCCGCTCTCGGAGGCGGAGACGGCGATCTTTTTGGCTTTGTCGAGAGCGAGATCCGAAAAGGCGCTATCTTCGATATGGTGGCGATAGACCTTGTAGTCGTCGTTGCGTGTGTAGCGGATGAGGTCATACCCGAGGGTGCCAAAGAGGAAGTTTTTCTCATCCAGAAAGCGCGCCTCTTTGATGGCGATCTTCTGTGAAGCGCGTATGATCGGCGTGAGTGTACGGCCGTCATGCAGCCAGACATTTCGGTAGCCGTTCAGAGCGGTGGAGACGATGAGGGTTTTGCCTTTGAGGCGGTCGATACTGAGGATTTTGGCGTTGACCCACACGCCCTGAGCCGTTTTCATCGGCGGGATGAAGATCTCGCCCGTTTTTTTGCGCACTCTCAGATCGAAGATTTCGACGCTTCCTTCGTCGTTGGCGGCGTAGAGTTTCAGCCCGTCGAGCACAAAGTCGCTGACATTGCCCCTGGCATGCATGACAAAAGCCGGTTCGATCACTCTGGCATGCAGATTTGATAAGAGAATTATGAGAAAAATCAGAGGCATCGCACGCATTTTAATAACTTTTTATTATAGTATAGCGCGCACTTGCTGAAGTGGTGATAAAGGATATCCTTTGATGGATATCCTCTCAGAAGTGTTGTTTAGTGGTGTTCGCCATGTTCGGCTTTGGGAGCTTCTTTGGATTCGGGTGCTTTTTGCGGTGCATAATCTTCTGTCTCGAGACCCGCTTTGCAGTCTGCATAGTTTTGGTTACAGCTCTCGACGCATGTCCTGTCACTGCCGTATTTTACGGAGCAGTCGGCCATGCAATGGTTATATTTGAGGTCGCATTTGACATCGCCTGTGCTGTGTCCGGAAGCGAAAAGTGCTGATGATCCAATAAGAGCAGCGATGAGTAGCAATTTTTTCATACATTAATCCTTTTAAATGGGTTATCAAAAATAATGATAGCTAAATTTGCGTTTAATTGATCTTAGGCTCTTCTCTGATCGTCTCTTTTATCCCCTTGATCAGCTCCCGAAAGATCCCTTCTATCTCTTTGCGATCTCCCAGAAGATTTTTTAGTGTTGCGGCAAAGGCGGTCGAGAGATTTTGTGCATAGGCTTTACCCGCAGCCAGATAGAGCGCCTTTTTGGTTTCAAAAGTATCGACTTTCCAGCCTTCTCTGGTTTTACGAAGCATGGTATCGAAAGTGACTTTGGCTTCCTGATCACTGCCGGGTGTAAAATCTTTGAGATAGAGGGTGGTGGGAACACGCGCTTCCTCTCCCTCCATTTCCGGCTTGCCGTACTCAATACGGTCTATTTTGATTTTGGCATGTATGGCGACATCGTCGGGATCTGAGTTGAGTGCGAGGCGGCTTGCCTGTTGTAGGTTGTGTCTCTTCTGTGCCATCCAGAAGTCGTAAGTGACACCTTCGGGATCGTGGTGTTTTACAGCACAGCCGGCCAGCAGAAGCAGGAGCATTGTTAAAAAAAAGCGTTTAAACATGAGCAGACTCCACGTGAGGTATAAATAGCTCTTTTCATCATACCATTTTTTAGAGAGAAAAAAGTAAAGTGCGAATATTACTTTCGGGGCTGGATCTCGTGGAGCAGCTGGTCGTAGACTTCACTGGTGGTTTCGAAGTCATCCTTCTTCTTCGCCTGAACACGATTGATTTCAGCTTTCATGATCTTGGTCAGGTCGTTGATACGGCGCTGGACTTCGCGTTTGCAGCCGCTCTTTTGCTGATCGATGCAGATTTCGATCATCTTGATCAGCTGGGGGAGCAGTGAGGCGGTCATCTTGGTGTAGAGGTCGGTGTAGGCGCG
>JALWPY010000157.1 GCA_026994915.1 Campylobacterales bacterium | reverse complement strand
TAAGTAGACTGTTTAGGAGTTTTGCAAGAAGTCTATTTCACAGGGGTTGTAATGAACAGTAAAATTTTAGTGATGCTTCAGCTTCAAAACCAGCTCAACGATGCGACAAACGGAGAGCAGTGGGTTGATGGTGTAACAAAGAATCAAAAACAGATCAACTGGCGCCGTTGTATCTACATGGAGTGTGCGGAGCTGATCGACAGCTTCAACTGGAAACACTGGAAAGATATCGACACCCCGCCCGACTGGGATAACATCACGATCGAGCTGGTCGACATCTGGCATTTTGTCATGAGTCTGGGGCTGGAGTACTACAATACCGAGAAGCTGGGGACGGTCGACGATATCGTCAGGGAGCTGACCGATTCGCAATATTTCGACGCGTTCTGCCTGGAGCCCGAACATCCCGACGACAAAGATGCGCTGCTCATCGTCAGTGTGATCGAACACTTTATGAGAGATGCGCTCGACGGAAAGCCTTTCTACAAGCTCAGCGACGACTTCTTTGAGTCGGCGCTGCAGTGCGGACTCAATATCGACATTCTCTATAAATACTACGTCGCCAAAAATGTTCTCAACAAATTCCGGCAGGACAACGGCTACAAAGAGGGGACCTACCGAAAGGTCTGGAATGGCAAAGAAGACAACGTCTTTTTGATGGAGATGCTTGAAGCGGAGCCGATGGGGATCGAAGCGATCTATCTGGCACTGGAGCGAGAGTATCGTGCAGTGACATGACGATGACGCAGATTTTCAAAAAGAGTTTTGCCGACTTCAAATCGCCCTGGTTTCTGGGGCTTTCACTGCTCCCGTTTGTAGTGATCTTCGCGCTGTTCGGCTATCTGTGGTTCGGATATGGAGGCGATCTGCTCATGCAGGTGCAGGCCTCTCTGGATGCCGGGCAGGTACCCTTTCTGGATGCTGCAAAGCATCCCTGGCTCACTTCGATCCTGACCTTTTCACTCTTCAAGTGGCTCTTTACGCTTTTTTTCTATCTGGTGGGGATTGTGGCGGTAGTGCTGCTCTCGGTCGTGATCGCCGCGGTGGTGATCGGCTTTTTCACCCCGGTTATCGTCAAAAAGATCCGTGACAGACACTACCCCAATTTTCGCTTCACCAACGACGACTTCACGCTGGCTGCGAGCATCCCCTACTATATCAAAATTATACTCGGCTTTCTGATACTGGGGCTGATCGCACTCCCTTTTATGTTCATCCCGGCGGTCAACTTCATCGCGATCAATATCCCTTTCTACTACCTCTTTCACAACTTCATGCTGCTGGATGTGGGCTCGAGCATCGTCAGCAAAGAGGAGTATCGTAAGCTGACCAAAAAGTACAGAGGGCTCTTTCGCACCACGACCGCTACACTCTACGGTATCTCACTGGTACCGGTACTGGGTGTCTTTCTACAGGTCTTTTATGTCATCGTACTCGCACATGAGTTTTTCGAAAAGGCGATGCAGGAGCGCACATGAGGGTCATGATGCTTTTGCTGGTGTGGCTGCTGGCGGCGGAGGCGAAGGGGCTTGATTTTCGTCAGATACTGACACTCAAAACGGTCAAAAATGTCGCTTTGCAATATCCCAACAAAAGAGGCGAAACGCTCGAAGAGACGGCGATGGCGATCTGTCTGGCCGAAACGAGCGGCGGCAAGGTGAAGTGGGGAGACAAGCAGCTGCTTCGCAAGGGAATCAAGCAGGCTTCTTACGGCATCATGCAGGTGCGGCTGGCGACGGCGCGCTTTGTCGCCAGAAAGTACAATCTCATCGATGTCAAACTCATGAGCGATACGCAGATCATCACAAAAATGATGCACGATCCTATCTTCAATGCCAGGATTGCCGTGCTCTATCTGGTCTATCTGAGTGACAGTTCCAAGAGTTATTTCGAGGCGGTGAGTCGCTACAACGGCGGCCGGGTCAACTACCCCTACTACAACAAGATTCAGCGCTGCCTGAAGATAATCCGCCGCCACAATCTCTAAGCGGCGCCTTTGATCTCCAGCAGCAGCAGGTTCTGACACATCGTGATATACTCCATGATGATATTCTGTGCTTCGAGTGTCGGATAGATATTGAGGACGATCTGATTGCCGAAAACTTTGTATATCATCGCTTTCATCTCCAGATTGCGCATCTGGTTTTCCATATCTTCGATGTGAAATTTGAGCATGAAAGTTTTTGTGTGAAGCCCTTTGACCTGAATCTCCTCGATCTTGCTCAGTTGTGTGGTAAAGAGAATCGAGCTTTTGGAGATATCGGCGATGATCCCATCGATGTAGAGTTCCTCTTCATACTCCAGAGAGGCCTGGATCGGGCGGTGTGGTGTGACACGGATATTTTTACGATGGACCGGTGAGTTATCCAGAAACTTGAAGTTGCTCAACTCTACCTGCTGCTCCATATAGTCGATGTGCATGATATCTGCCCTGAGAATATCCGGGATCATCGGGTGCTCGAGATAGACGTACTCCTGTTTCTTCATAAATGGCAGATATTCTTTGGAGGTGTGGACTTTCGCGTATCCCTGGGTACTTTCGACCACTTTGACTTTGTTGGAGAGTGGCACCTCTTTGTAGAAGCCATAGACTGTCAGATCGGGTGACTGGGTAAAGATATGATTGAGGTTTTCAAAGTCTCCGTTGTGGCTGTAGTCGAAGTAGCGGGTACCGTAGTAGATAGCGTTGCTTTTGGAGAGTTTGGCTTTGAGCATAAACCTGTGCACACGCTCGAGCAGTGAGTTGACATCGTCCTCTTCGTCATAGTTAGTCACCCCAACCGTATCGATGGAAAGGTTATATTTGATCTTGATACTGGTGAACATGTTCTTGAGTGTGCTGACGACAGTATGGATCTTGCTCTCGTGAATAAAGAGCAGATAGCTGTTGCCGCCCTCGTAGATGATTGGCGTGAAGTTAAGATAGGAGTAGATAAAACTGAAAACCTTTTGGTATTTGGCCCCCTCTTTGGGGTTGAACCTGAGTTCGAACTTCACGGCACACATTGGTGTGGAGAAGTCCCGGGACCGTTGCAGCTGTGAGTAGATAAATGCCTGATTGACGACATTGTTGACGATAATACTTTGGTTTGTCATAAGCGCTCTCTTTTTAAAATTGTGTTTTACCTGATTATTTAGATATAATTTCGACATTTTAGAGAATTTATTTATAGGGAATATGGATGAAAAAGCAGTTTTTTGATGATTTGGCAGAAGTTTATCAACTGGTTAAAGAAAAACAGGAGGGGCTGCATGCATTTTATGAGGTACTCAAGCCCGAAGGCGATCCTCAAAAGCGTGCTTTTATCGATGCCTTTTTGGAGAAGATCGGTCTGGAGGTGACGCCCGAGCATGAGATGGCGGCGATCACGCGTCTCGTGTCGCTGCGTGACGATGCGCTGATCCAGGCACTCAAAAAGGC
>JALWPY010000156.1 GCA_026994915.1 Campylobacterales bacterium | reverse complement strand
ATATTGTACAATATATTTAACGAATGATCTGTTTTTGTATGTTACTTTAATACAAATGTTTGTCAAGAAAATGTAATATATTAAAATATATTTTAAGAAATATGTAATTTAAATATGAATGCGATTTTTCATGCTGTTTAACATAAATTTAAAAAGATAATAAAAAGGAAAATAGTTCTATATTGTTTACTTCAAAGGGATAGCGATGGTAAACTGGGCACACTGGTAGAGATGATCAGTACCCATCCTGGAAGTGATATTTTTCACCGTGATGAGTCCATGCATCTGTTTTTCGATGATTTGACTGGACATATAGAGCCCAATGCCGGTACCGGTCGACTTGTGTTTGGTCGTAAAATATGGCTCGAAGATACGATCGATAATCTTCTCGTCGACACCGCCGCCATTGTCGACAAATGAAATAAATGCGACAGGTTCGGGTTTGAGTTTGCGTTCGACCCTGATAATGATCCTGCGGTCGTTGTCTATATGTTTATGTTTGAAGTTGTCTCTGGCATTGTTGATGAGGTTGAGGATGACCTGTGAAAACTCATTGATATAGCCATAGACACGGATCTCTTCCTTGGCGATCAGTTCGATGTGAATATGTTCATCCTTGAGAAAGAGGTCGACCAGTTCCAGTGTATCTTCGATCGCCTCCACGACGCCGAAATACTCCCGCTCTTTGTGGGGGCTGAAAAAGTTTTTGAAATCTTCGATGGTTGTGGACATCTGGTTTGCCAGTCTGAGCCCCTCTCTGACCTGCTTGTCGATAAACTCCTGCGTCAGGGTCCCCTGCATACTTTTGATTTCAAAACTCTGGATCAGCACCGTCAGTGCATTGAGCGGTTGTCGCCACTGGTGGGCGATATTGCCGATCATCTCACCCATCGCTGCCAGACGGGCATGCTGATACATGATCTGATCTTTCTCACGGCTTTTGACCACCTCTTTGTTGACTTTATACTCCATTTGCAGCGCCAGCTCCTGATAATCTCTGGTCTTTTTGGTGACGATGTCCGAAAGCCCGTAGATCAGTTTCTTGATACTGGTATAGATCGAGTAGGCAAAGAGTGACGTAAGTGCCAGAATCGTAAGGATAAGCAAGATCGTGGCGATGATTGTACCGTAGTAGTGTTCATCGATGCTTCTTTCTGTCTCGTTTATTGTCCGGATATAATCCGAGAGGAGGTAACTGCACCTTGCATTACACTGCATGATGAGTGCTTCGAAACGCGGGAAGAGCTCCTTCAGAAACTTCTGCTGGTTGTTCTTTTCGAGCAGGGGATAAGCGGTTGCAAATATCTTGTCGAGTGTAGCTATGTTCTGGGAGAGTTTCTGTGCGGCAGAGGGATCCTTTTGTCGCAAAAGATCGAATGTCTGCCTGAGTTTCAGACTACTTTCCTGAAAATCCAGTATCGCATGGCTGGCGTCGGTTTTACCGGAGAGATAGTTGTGCAGCTGGTTTTGGAGATCGACATTGCAGTGCTCCTGCAGCTGATAGAGTGTAGAGATCCTGTCAAGTTGTTTTGTGTAGACCTCCTGGATTTCACTTTTGATGTTGTAGAGTCCAAAATGGACCAGTCCGCCCAGAAAGAGCATCCCCACAGAAGTGATCAATAACAGTAAAAAGGATTTTTTGGCAATCGACATACGATCCAAAAAATTTTTATTGATCTTTCTCATGCGGAGAGTGTTCCTTTTGATATTTAATATATACTAGCTGCGGGCTTGTGATAAATCATATATCGGATAATAATTTTTTTGATTTACCTGGCATACAGGTGATAATTGTAAAGGATTTGTGGAGTATTTTCACTTACTTGAAGAATCCTCCAGTTAAGACAATAAGTGCAAATAATCAACTTTTTGTGTTACAATCATTTTTATGAAAATTTTGCAGAAAATGTTTCGATTGCCCCCGTTTCCCAGAGGCTTTCATCTGATAGAAGATATCGTCGAAAGAGAGTTCCTTCGTCTGAACGAGGTGCGTACCGGTACGGTCCATCTCTTTCTCAGACATACCAGCGCCTCACTCGCCCTGGGTGAAAATGCCGATCCCTCTGTACGGGTCGATTTGGAGAACTACTTCACCGATATCGCAGATGGCAAACCTTACTATACCCATACGCTGGAAGGAAGCGATGATATGCCGGCGCATATCAAATCGATGATGATCGGTGTCAGCCTGACACTACCCGTCACCGACGGTCGGCTGGCACTTGGTATCTGGCAGGGGGTCTATCTGTGTGAACACAGAAACCATGCCGGCGGACGTGAAATTGTCATGACGATCACGGGCATCTGAATCTCATTTTTTATGCAGCAGGATAACGCCGCTGCGTGGAATCTTGAGTCTTGCATCGAGTCGCTCTGCGATCCAGCCAAATGTCTTGGGTGTGAAAAAGCGTATGTGCGTCAAATCTCTCTTATAGTACCATCCGGCAAAATCTTTCACACGAAATGCTGTCATCAGTCCCAGGATACCACCCCTCTCGAGGCAGTGCCACAATCTTTCAAGTTCCGCCATTGGATCATACAGATGTTCAATCACTTCTGTGGAGGTGATGAAGTCATATTTTTGATCAAAAACAGTGTTGTCCGGTGCGTAAAAGGGGTCGTAGATCGCCATCTCGTACCCTCTTTTCTTCATCAGAAGGTGTAGTGTCGGCCCGGGTCCAGATCCAAAATCCAGCCCTTTGGCACCGGGTCTGAGAGCACTTTGCAGAGGCAGAAGCAAGCGATTCAGAAAAGCGACATATCCGGCATTTTCCGGTGTATTGCGGTGGTTGTCATATTTGGCTTTCTCCTCTTCCGCTGAGATGAAATAAGAGGAAGGGACAAAAACGAGATCGCAAATGGAGCAGTGACGGTATTTGCGGTTTTCACCGCTGTAAAAGTGTGTTGTGTCACTGTTGTGACAGAGAGGACAGAGAGAAGATTCTTTTTCCATATCATTATGATAGTGGAAAAAGTTTAAAAACCGAAGCGTTACAAAAAGAAGCCCGAATGTAATTCGGACTTCATATTATCTGCTGCAGATACAATTTACTTAGCGCATGGATCTACAGGACAAGGTGCTTCTACAACGACACATGGACCGCATACATAAGAACATGGATCAGTTGTATATGTTCTGCTGGTTGTTACTGTCGTATAAGCAGCTGCAGAAGGGCAGTTTGTTGTATGGTGGGCTTTACCGACAGTGATGCCTGCGTTGAATCCTACTCTGGCATTGAGTACTGTGATTCCTCCGTCAACACCGATCAGTGTTGTCTCTGCCTGAAGCATACCTGCTAAAGCGATTGATGCGATTGCGATTTTTGTGAAAAGTTTCATTTTTTTCTCCTTTGACTAGAAAAACGATTGACAGAGATACTCTGCACCGACATCCGATTGTCGTTCATCTCTGTGATGAATCAACATAATCTGTTT
>JALWPY010000155.1 GCA_026994915.1 Campylobacterales bacterium | reverse complement strand
GGCATCGGCGAAGAGCTCTCCGAAAAGATCATCGAGATCGTCCGTACCGGCAAGCTCTCCAAACTCGAAGAGGTGCGCAAAGAGGTGCCCGACTCACTCAGGGCGATGCTCTCGATCGAAGGGCTGGGGCCCAAACGGGTCAAACTCCTCTGGGAGAAGCTCCATATCACCGATCCCGAAGCGCTCAAAAAAGCGGCCGAAGAGCACAAGATCCGCCAACTCCCCGGTTTCGGCCCCAAAACGGAAGAGAATATCCTCAAAGGGATGCACCTGCTCAAACAGGAGGGAATCCGCTTTCTCTTCGCCGAAGCGGAGGCCTACGCCAATGATCTCAAAGCCTATCTACAAAAAGCACCCGGTCTGCACACCGTCGACGTTGCCGGAAGTTTTCGCAGGCGCAAGGAGACAGTCGGCGATCTCGACATCCTCTGCACCGCCGACGAACCCGAAAAGGTGATCGACTACTTCATCGCCTTCGACAAGGTGATCAAAGTGATCAGTGCCGGCACGACACGCTCCACCGTCATCCTCCAAAACGCCCTGCAAGTCGATCTGCGTGTCGTCGAACAGGAGAGCTACGGTTCCGCACTCCAGTACTTCACCGGCTCCAAAAGCCACTCCATCGCCCTGCGTAAGATCGCTGTAGATATGGGGCTTAAGATCAACGAATACGGCGTCTTCAAAGGGGAGAAAACGATCGCCGGCAAAAGTGAAGAGGAGGTGTACGCCGCGGTCGGACTGCACTACATCGAACCGGAGCTGCGCGAAAACAGAGGCGAGATCGAAGCGGCACGTGAAAACAGACTGCCACACCTCATCGCACCGGAAGATATCCGGGGCGACCTGCACATGCACACCACCTACAGCGACGGCATGGAAAGCATCGAAGCGATGGTCCAAAAAGCCCTCGAACTGCACTACAAATATATCGCCGTCACCGACCACAGTGCGACCCTTGCAGTCGTCAAAGGGCTCGACCGTAAAAAAGCACTCACCTATCTCAAGGAAATCGACACCCTAAATGAGCGCTACGACAACATCCATATCTTCAAAGGGATAGAGGTCGATATCCTCGAAGATGGCACTCTTGCGATGGAGGATGAAGTGCTCGGGCAACTCGACATCGCGCTTGGAGCGATCCACTCGAAGTTCAAACTCTCGCGCAAAGCCCAGACCAAACGCCTCCTCAAAGCGATCCAAAACCCGCACATCAAAGGGATCGCCCACCCCACCGGCAGACTCATCGGCAAACGTGAAGCGCTCGAACTGGATATGCAGGAGATCTTTCATGCGATCAAAGAGGAGGGAAAATTTCTCGAGATCAACGCCCAACCCGAACGCCTCGACCTGAACGACATACTCATCAAAGAGGCTAAAGAGGCGGGCGTCATGCTGGCAATCAACACCGACGCCCACGCAAGCGGTCAGCTCGAATACATGCGCTACGGCATCTACCAGGCAAGACGCGGATGGCTGGAGAAGGAAGATGTGTTGAATACGAAAAGTTTGAAAGCGTTGAAAGCGTTGCTGTAGCCGGCAAAGCGACATTACCACGATCAAGATTTTCTTATGTTACCCGAATTCACGCACCTTTCATATACCTAACCACATAAAAACACAAATCTTATCCGGCGGGATTCTCGCACCCCTGCAAGTCTTCATAAAAGTAATAAATATTTCAATTTGAAATATTTATTTGACCCTTTTTAAATCCGTGCTAAAATACCTCGAAAGTGAAAAGGTGGTATACTTTGAAAGCGTTAGAAATCATAGGAAAAGAGATTGAAATATATAAAACAAAGCTGCTCTTATTTATGGCTATTGCCGGCGGTAGTTGGGTTTATATATTTAAATTGGAGGAAGTTGCATTGAAAGCGATACTTATTTTAGTATTTTTTGTGGTGAGTTATGCGATTTTCTCCAATATTTTAAAACTTATAGATTTACATACAGAGTTGAAAGGATTGAAAAATGCTTGAAATTATTGCAGCACTGTCATTTATACTGGCTGGTATTCTGGCATTTATTGCACATAAAAATCATTGGAAAATTGCAGATTTTTTTTGATAGAAACATGCTAAAACTGGCGATATGGCATTAAAAAGACCGAACTCTCCTATATTTATGATTTATGAAAAACATACGCACCTTTTCTGCTGAATCTATCTGTCAAATCCACTAACCACCACTTCTTCCTCCCTGCTCCGTTGTGCAGCGGGATCAAAATCATACATTTTTTCATAATACTCCCGTACCATGCGAGCCGAGTCAAAATAGGGCAGGATCTCCTGCATCGCATTTTTGATGATCGACACCCATCGTTTCTGATCATGATAGTACATAGGAATGATCTCGTTCTCGAGTACATCCATCATATTTTTATTGTCCAGTCGGTCCTGCTCATGCAGCGGGAGTGTCGGGTCGCATCCAGGGATAGTGAAAGCGTTGTGTCCGTGGATGGCAAACTCGGGATGCCAGCCGTCGGGGATGGAAAAGTGGATCGCACCGTTCATACTGGCGGACATGCCACTCGTTCCGGAAGCTTCTCTGTTCATGCGCGGTGTGTTGAGCCAGACATCGCTGCCGCGCTTGAGGATACCCGAAAGTTCCAGCTCGTACCCTGTCAAAACGGCGATGTTGAGGATATCATGCGAGAGGTGGATCAGTTCGTTGAAGATTCCTACTGCCGTACCGTCGGTCGGATAGGGTTTGCCTGCCCAGATGATCTGCACCGGCATCTCCCGGTTGTTGACCATCTTCAGAAAACGCTCGAAATCATATTTGAGGAGTCCCGGTCTCTTGTATTCGGCGAAGCGCCTCGCCCAGACAATCGTCAGGACATCTGGATCGAACATCTTGCCCGTCTGATCTGCCACAACGTTGAAGAGCATACGTTTAAGATGCTTTTTGCGAAAGACAACCTCATAGTCGGCATTTTCGACCAGTGCCCGCTTCAGACCGCGATCCTGCCAGTAGCGCTTGTTCTGGGCATTGGTGATGGGGATGATCTTCTCTTTTCCGTCGATCATCTCTTTCCACATCTCGTTGGCGACATCGGCATGTATTTTGGAGACGGCGTTGGAGATTTTGGAGAGTTTCAGTGCGGCGACGGTGAGACTGAACATATCGCTTCCCGTACCCGTGATCCTGCGTACGGTTTCCAGGTCGAGACCTCCAAAAAAGCCAAGCTTCTGCAGCAGATAGATATTGTGCTCTTCATTGCCCGCCGCTTCAGGGGTATGGGTCGTGAAAACGACGCGCTTACGGACCTCTTCGACATCATGATACTTTTCGTAGAGTTTGAACGTCAGCGGCACGGCATGTCCCTCGTTCATATGGAAGATCTCTACGTTTCTACCCAGTGCCTCGAGTGCTTTGAGCCCGCCGACACCCAGCACGATCTCCTGAGCGATCCGTGTCTCTGTATTGCCGTCGTAAAGTTGCCGGGTAATCGTTCTGGAGAGATAGTCATTCTCAGCGATATCGGTCGTCAGCATCACCATCGGTGCAGACTGAAAGAGCTCCGAACGCAGCAGCAGCACTTTGACCAATACCGGCTTGCCGCTGATCGTCACAGTCACGGTCACATGCGGATCATCCAGAAAGTAGTAGTGTTTTCGGATATGCTCAGCGCGCATCGTGCGATCTTCGTTTCGGAGCTGGTCATAGTAGCCGTATGACCACAAAATCCCCACTCCGGTCACATTCTGCTTGAGTTCCCATGCACTGCGCATATGCGAACCGGCCAGAAAACCGAGCCCTCCCGAGTAGATCTTGAAAGCCTGGTGCACAGCAAACTCCATGCTAAAATAGGCCACCTCTTTACGGTAGAGCGGATCGAAACTCTCTGATCCCGGTATCTGCGCTAAACTCATGCCATTTTCTCCTTCTCAAATCTCTGCATAATATCTATCAGACAATCTTCAGGCTGCCCTCTATCTGCAGCTTTTCTCCCTGCATCGGTTCACTGCATTTGAAGCCGAAACTGATTCCCTGATTGATCAGGTCGAACCCCGACTCACTCTGCGAGAGGGTATCGAGTTTGCAGATATAGATATCCATCGGCATATTGAACGAAAAGTTGAGTCTTTTTCCGGTATAAGGGTCTTCGATGGTCAGCGCATGCTGCGCCTTGATCTTCTGCATATCGCAAAATGGGGTATTGTTGATGCGGATCGCATCGGCATGGGCAAAGTGCAGGTTGTGCTCCATCATGTAACAAAGTCCCTCTCTGGCACTTTCGAGCGTTATCTGAAACTTGATACGGTTCTTTTTAAGACGAAAACGTTTGTGCAACGTAGCGGAGGTCTTCTCTCCCTCTTCGTAGATACCACCCTCACGCACGAGTGTAAATGCGTGCTTTTTGACTTTTTCGATCGTAAAAGGCTGGTTGGCAAAATCACCATACTCCCGGAAGCGGCACTTCTGAAAATCTTCCAGAGAAAACCCCTCATCGACGATATGATCGACAAAACTGTTTTTCAGATACCAGTCCTCGATCAGATAGGGCAGATACTGCTGCGGATTTTCGATCTCCTCGTTGTGGATCGTCGAGATCCCCTCCTCCTCTTTGGGCACTTCGTGTCGCGCTCCTTCGCCGGCACATGCTTCACGGATATGCGAATGGTAGGCTTCGTTGTAGCGGGTCAGAGTATTGGTGAAGTTGAAGGCTTTGTCGCGGATGTCGAGTTCACACAGCGCACCGCCTGCAGCGGTATCGAAGACGCAGATCAGATCGTCACTGACACACTTGATCTCCTCGTAGCCGTCACAGTTGGCATCTTCGACCCGGATCGGCTCCTTTTTGGAATGGGCGATATTTTCACACGTGATGATGAAGCGCCAGGCATTGTCCCGGAGATTGGGCAGATAGGTCCCGCCAAATACCCCATGCCAGAGAACGTCGTTGCACTGTGCTTTGTAGAGATTTTCCAGATAGCCTTTCTTCTCACTGCGATTGTGTGAGAGGGAGAGCATGCGCTTGTGAATCTGGTTCGATTCGTAGTATTTGACCAGGAAGTTTTTCCAGATGGAGCCTTTGACGAACTTCTCGATCTCTTCGGTCGAAAAGCTTCCGGCAAGCGACTCTCTGATCTTCTCCAGCTTCACCGCATCTTCCGCCCGAAGCGACCACTCTCCCATCTCAAAATAGGAGGTGGTGGGCAGATAGGCCAGCGAAATCGGCCGGGCGCGTTTCAGATATTCCCGGTACTGCATCGTCTCGATCTTGTTACTCTCGAGCACCGCTTCGATGAAGCGCTTCAGCCACCCCTTTTCATAGACCCATTCATGTGTCTGGGGCCAGATACCGAACTTCTCTCCGTCGTCGAAGATCACGCCCGCACACAACTGCTCGTCGGCGATCTCTTCCAGATAAGCCACCGGCTCTCTCTCAGGCGCAAACGGGATCTGATAGCGCAGATGTTTGTTGATTGGGAAGAGTTTGAGACGTTTGCCTCCCTCTTCGGTCAGGAAATAGCCGTTGAGATTTTCGACATCGAACCCGCTGCTGATGAAGTGGTAGTCATCCACCACCACATACTCGATCCCACACTTGACGAGATCTCTGGCGATCGCCCCGTCCCAGACGCGCTCCGTCAGCCAGAGCCCGGTCGGACGCTGAGAGAAGTACGTTTCGATGAAATCACTCAGTTTGTCGATCTGCGCACGCCTGTCACGTGAGGGAATCGACGCCAGAATCGGTTCGTAAAAGCCCCCGGTCAGAAACTCCACCTGCCCTCTTTCGGCCAGTTTTTGCATCAGTGCGAAGAGTTTGGGCGCATGATCGCGGATATACTCCAGCAGCCAGCCACTGTAGTGTACGCTGAATATAAACTCCGGATACCCCTCCGCCACTTCGAAAAAGGGCAGATAGGACTTCTCGATCGCCTCGTCAAGCACTTCATGAAAGTTATCCACCGGCTGGTGGCAGTGCAGTCCCAGAAGCAGTGCGGTTTTTTGCATGTTTTTCCTTTTTTGAAAGAGGGTTATTCGTACTTAGAAACAGCGAGGTTGCTTGTTTGTAAGCACTCCTCCGAGGGCAAATCCTCCCGTTGGTCTGAGCCTCTCGTCGCACTTACAAACAAGCAACCTCTTCTTCCAAATTTACTTTCTATACAAACCAATATTTATCCAGATGATCCATCTTCGCCAACCCAATCTTCGAGTAGAGCGGTATTTGCTGCGCGATCTTTCCGTCGATCATCAGCGTGAAACGGATCTCCTCCTTGTATATCGGCATTTTCGGCACCCTCAGTTCGATAATCTCACCACTTTGCATCAAAAAGCCCTCCTCTTCCACCGGAGTCTCACTGATCGCGAAGCGATAGCGCTGCTCAGAGGTCTGCAGCACGATCTCGCCCTTCTCCAGAAGCTTTGCCATATCTCCATGCATCGCAAAGTAGCAGTAGTTATCATCCCAACCAAAGCGCAGCTTCCGAATCCAGAAATCCTCCATATTCATCGCGGAGAGCTCCTGCTCCAGATCCATCTCACCCGCACCGAGCCACTCGAAGTAGTCATCGACACGCCCGTCGATACGCGGCGTCAATATGGCTGTCGGCTCCTTGAGGAAGCGCTCCTCTTTCTCCTCCTCTCTGGCGATCGGCACGAAGAGATCTTCGGGAGGGGTCGCTCCCATCAGATGATAGACATTGATCAGATGTTTGCGAAAGAGCGCGTCGAATGTTCCCATCTCGGCTGTATGGTGGTCGTCGCCGTACCACCAGAACCAGTCACTGCTCTCGGCGATGAGAAACTCTTTGAGTATCTGTTTACGCGTCGCTTCATCCAGCACTCCTTTGCGCTTCTCGTAATCGGCGCGGGTACGGTAGATGAGCTCCCATGCGCGGTTCTTTTCCGGATGGCCGATCCAGATATTGAAATTCCCACCAATCCAGCTCCCGGGCGCCAGATCGGTCAGCTTCGTCTCGGGCACATGGGTGTTGACGGCACTCTCACCCATCATCGCCGTATCACACCACGGCAGTGCAGCAAGCCGCGTGTAGAGCAACCGGAAAAAGTCATACGCATTGTTGGGGTAGTACTCCCATGCATTTTCGCCGTCGAGGATGACATTGACGATCGCATCGGTCTCACTCTCCCTATGGATCGCCTCGATCCTGCCGATGAAATCCTCCACCGCCTGCTCCACCTCCCAGCCGCTGTAGGTGAAACCGATCAGATCGCTCAGCGCATGATCTCTGAAAAAGAGCGCGATACTCTCCTCTCCGTCGCTGTCGAAAACGAGGCGGTTTCTGCGGTAGATCGCCTGCTTTTCATGCTTTTTGAGTGTCTTGTAGAGGATCTCTTCGTCACTCGCCGCCCACTGCACGCCGCGATCGGCGATGATCCTGAGAAAGTCGTAGCTCACCGCACCCTCCGCCGGCCAGAATCCCGTCGGCTTCCTGCCAAAGAGCTTCTCGTAGTAGGTGATCGCCCGCTCGGTCTGGATCACCGCATCACCGCTCAGGTCCCCCTCCACGTCGGGTATCACAGTCGAGGGGTTCGCCTTTTTACCGTTTTGGATATTGAGCAGCAAGGGAGAGATGGGATGGTTGAAGGGCGTCGTAGAGACTTCGATCCGTCCCTCCTCCATCAGCTTTTTATAAAAGGGGATGATTGTTTTGATAAATTGGCTGAGGCTTTTGAGCAGCTCGATCTTCTCCTTATGCACAAATCCCGCCCCTTTGGCCAACAACGTTTTGACGACGCTGTTGTGCTCTCTCAGATAGATACCGCACCATGCAAGCAGGTAGAGCACCTCCAGATCGAGAAACTCCTGATCGCTGAAACTTTCCGCCACCTCATCGCTGCTTCCGAGTGCCGTCATCTTTTCATAGAGTGCGAAGTAGCGCGGCAGCGGTTTGATCATCTGTTCGACATTGGCATAGAAGAGATGCTCCGCCAGATAGCGCTTCTGCTCCTCTCTCATATCTTTGATCTCTTTACGCAAAGCGATCAGCAGCTTGTCCCGCACCTCGAACTCTTCATAGGCCCGAAGCTGGATCAGCAGCGAGGGAACCAGATTGAACGTCGCTTTGACCCCCGGTACCTGCGAAAGATACCAGGGCATGTCGTAGTAGTCTTTGATCGCATGCAAAAAGACCCACGGCATCACGATCTCACAGCTGAGATCGTCCCGGTAGTAGGGTTGGTGCATGTGCCAGAGAAAGTTAACCGTCGTCTTTTTCACCGAGCCACCCGTCTATTTTCTCACGATAGGTCTCCAGTATCTTCTCTCCCGTCGCTTCGTCATGCGCCTGAATGTATAGATTCAGACTCTCGTCATACTGGTCGGGAATCATCAAAATCCAGTCGTTTTCCCCGAGCCAGATCTTGACACCGTCCTCCATCGAAGCGCGCTTCCCTTTGGCATCTTCGAGAAAGCGGCGCATCATCTTCCCTTTTCGGCTCGACGGACATGCGACACGCTCGTGTACATAGTAGAAGCCACGCACCTCATCGACGATCTCACCCAGCCGCAGATGGTGCGCACTCAGCAGCTCCAGCACCTTCAGACTCGCAAAGATCGCGTCGCGATTGAGTGCGAACTCGGTAAAGGCAAAGTTCCCCTCCACCGAAGCGACCAGATAGTACTCTTTGAGCTTTTCGGCGGTGAAGTTGCGGTATTTGCCCCGTTCGATCTGCAGGTTTTTGAAGTGTGCATCGTAGAGATCGGGTGCCCATGATGGCAAAAAGACTTTTCGCTTCTGCGTCGCTGTTTTGTCGATGAGATTGAGTACCGTCAGCAGTGCGAGCTCTCCGGCAAGAATCTCTCCGCGCTCCGTTGCCATCAGCATCTTCTGCCCGTTGGGATAGACGATGAAACCCAGATCGTACTCCAGACTCTGCACGATCCGTGAGAGATTCTGGCGTGAACGCTTCTCCAGCGTCGGCAGTGTCGCAAGCTTCTTCTCGTCAGGGTTGATGTTGAGCATGATGTGCTCGATCTGCAGTTCGTTCAGCAGATCGGGGTAGATCTTCGCCACCGCACCGTGCATCATGTCGACAATCACTTTGGTCTCGTTGAGGCGGATCGCTTCGAGATTGAGATGTTTGAGAATCTGCTCTTTATACTCCCGCTCCAGAAACTCCGCCTCTGTGATCTCACCGATATCGTCGGGATCGACACGCCGAAAACTCTCCCTGAAAAAGACCCGTTCGATATTTTTGGCCATGTTGGTATCTATGCGCAGCCCCTCCTCCGTGAAGAAGAGGATCTCGGTATGGGTCTTGTCGGTGATACTTTGGCGAAAGTGCACACCGGCGCGGATATCGTCATGATGGGCCAGCTGATAGCGCATGGCCGCGGAGGGCATATAGGTGATATCGACGACGTCGAGCCCTGAGGAGAGCAACCCTCCCAGAAAGGCACGTTTGAGCATACGCGAACTGCGGTGGTAGTCTCTGGAGACATAGACCTTGCTCCCTACAGGCAGCATCGTTCCCATCGCCTCGGCGAGTTTGGTCGACATATCGCATGAGAGTTCGATGTTGGTGCGTCCCCGGACCGTTCCCTCTTCGAAGATGGAGGCTTTATATTTGCTGCCCCAGATGACATTGTTGCTGACGATCGCACCCTCTTCGATCACTTTGTCGGGCCAGACGATGACATCTTTCTCGATCGTCACGTCGTCAAGAATATCGCAGTTCTCGGCGATGATCGCCCCCTCTTTGATGATGGTACGCTCGCCCAGACGGTTATGGTCGCAGATGACGGAGCGACAGAGCCTCGCCCCCTTTTCGACGATGATATCGTTCCAGAGAACACAGTTGTGCATCGTTACGTCATCCCCGATGCGTACGTTGTTGCCGATAACGACATTGTGGAGTCTGACATTGTTGCCGATACTCACATGCTCACCCAGAATCACGACCCCTTTGGTATCGACATGACCGTAGTCACTTCCTTCCGGAGCATAGAGCATATCCCGCCCGGGTTCGATGTGATACCCCGAAAAGTCGAAGTGCACTTTTCCTGAGAGAATATCGTCGTAGACATCACGGTAACTGTACGGATTGCCGACATCGCGCCAGTAGCCACGTACCTGCGGTCCGTAGAGCGTGATCCCCTCCTCCATCAGCAACGGAAAGAGATCTTTGGCGAAGTCAAAGTTGCTCTCATGCGGAATATACCCCAGAATCTCCGGCTCGATGATATAGATGCCGGTATTGATCGTATCGCTGAAGACCTCTCCCCAGCCCGGCTTCTCCAGAAACTTCTCGATACGATCCTCTTCGTCGGTGATGACGACACCAAACTGCAGCGGATCTTCAACCGGCGTCAGTGCGATGGTGAGCTTCGCCTCTTTGGCTTCGTGTGCGGAGACGATCTGTGTGAAGTCGAAGTCGGTCACCAGATCGCCGCTGACGATGACGAAGTTCTCATCTTTGAGGTACGCCTCGGCACACTTGACCGCACCTGCCGTACCGTAGTCGTCGTCGGGCAGAACATAGTCGATGCTGATCCCCCAGTCACTGCCGTCTTTGAAGTAATCCCGGATTGTATCGGGTTTGAAGTAGAGCAGTATCACAAACTCTTTGATCCCCAGCTCGTCTCGCAACTTGACGATAATATGCTCCATCATCGGTCGGTTGACAATAGGAAGCATCGGCTTGGGAAGGGAGTGGGTCAGAGGCTGAATCCGAGTACCGAAACCGCCGGCCATAACAACTGCTTTCATGAGTGATCCTTTGTATCTTGTTTCAATTAATCTTTAAATCGACTTTTTTTCAAATTATTTAACACTTTTTCCTCTAAACTTCGACCTGTTTCAGATAGATCACACCCAGCGGAGGCAGGCGCAGGCTGATCGACTGATCGTAGTTGTGCATCGGGATCGTTTCGACCTTTTTGGGATAGGGGTTGGTGATGTCCCACCCCGCATACTCCCTTGACTGCGAGTTGAATATCTCTTCCCACACTTTTGAGTATGGCACGCCGATGCGGTAGTCGTCCAGAATCGTATCGGAAAAGTTACACACCACCAGGATCGACTCCTTGTCGTCATCACATTTGCGCAGGAAAACAATCACATTGTGGTGTACATCATGATAGTCGATCCATTCGAATCCCTGATGCTTCTCGTCGTAGAGATAGAGTGCCGCCTGTTCACGGTAGAGTCTGTTCAGGTCCGCCACCAGTCGCTGGATGCCCCTGTGATTCTCATGCACCAGCAGATGCCAGTCGAGGCTCTGCTTGTAGTTCCACTCCGCCCACTGTGCGAACTCCCCGCCCATAAAGAGCAGTTTTTTACCCGGATGCGCCATCATATAGGTATAGAGTGCGCGCAGATTGGCGAACTTCTGATTGGCATCGCCGGCCATTTTGTTGATCAGCGATCCCTTCATGTGGACCACTTCGTCATGGCTGAGCGGCAGTACAAACTGCTCATCGAAGGCGTACCAGATACTGAATGTCAGCTGGCTATGGTGATACTGACGGTGGATCGGATCGGTTTTGAAATATTTGAGGCTGTCGTGCATCCACCCCATGTTCCATTTGAAAGTGAACCCGAGCCCGCCCACATCGACCGGGCGTGTCACCATCGGCCATGCGGTCGACTCCTCCGCGATCATAACGATGTCGGGAAAGGCTGCAAATACCGAAGTGTTGAGCTGGCGTATGAAGGCAATCGCTTCAAGATTTTCGTTGCCGCCGTACTTGTTGGGGAGCCACTCTCCCTCTTTGCGCGCGTAGTTGAGATAGAGCATCGACGCCACCGCATCGACACGGATCCCGTCGATATGGTACTTCTCCAGCCAGAACATCGCCGACGAGATCAGAAAGCTGCGCACTTCGTTGCGTCCGTAGTTGAAGATCGCACTCCCCCACTCCGGATGAAAACCGAGACGGGGATCTTCATGCTCATAGAGACAAGTCCCGTCGAAATTGATCAATCCATGCCCGTCGGTCACGAAGTGCGACGGTACCCAGTCGAGAATCACGGCGATACCATGCGCATGCATCGTGTCGACAAAGGCCATGAAAGCTTCGGGGGTGCCGAAGCGCGCCGTCGGAGCGAAGTAACCCGTCACCTGATATCCCCATGATCCGGCGAAAGGATACTCGGTGATCGGCATCAGCTCCACATGGGTATAGTGCATCTGTGTCAAATACTCCGCCAGTTCAGTCGCCGCCTCTTCGTAGGTGAGGTAGCGGTTATCCTCCTCCACCTTCCGGCGCCACGAACCCAGATGTACTTCATAGGTCGTGATCGGGGTATTGTGGGCATTTTTGGTGTGGCGTGACGCCATCCACGCACTGTCCTGCCAGTCATGCTTTTCGGGGTTCCAGACGCGCGACGCCGATTTGGGCGGTTTCTCGGCATAGAAGGCGTAAGGGTCCGCTTTGTGGTGAACGATACCGTCGATTTTGGATTCGATGTAGTATTTGTAGGTCTCTCCCTCCTGCACATCCTCGATGAACCCTTCCCAGATGCCGCTCTCATCTTCACGCAACTTCAGCGGATGGGATTTTGGATCGTACCCGTTGAAATCCCCCTCTACGCTCACATACTTCGCATTGGGAGCCCAGACGGCGAAGAGAACACCGCTTTTGCCTTTGTGTTCACACAGGTGCGCCCCCATCTTTTCGTAGAGTTTGGTATGTTCGCCGCGCTTGAAGAGATAGATATCGTACTCCGTAAAGAGTGAAAAGTCGTAGTGGATCGCATGTGGCATCGCCGCCTCCTTGTCGCTACTGATAGCGTTTCATCTGTTGTTTATATACGAGCATGTGGTAGAGTTTGTCATAGGCTTCGGCCGCTTCATCCCAGCCAAAATGTGCCTGCATCCCGTTTTCACGCAGGGTTGCAAACCCTTTGGGATCTTCATAGTAGACTTTCACCGCCCACTCCACAGTATTGAAAAGTGCTTCGGGTGACGCTTCGTAAAATTTGAATCCGTTGCCGAAGCGGCTGTAGGGGTCGAAATTCTCGATCGTATCTTCCAGCCCGCCGGTCGCCCGCACGATCGGCACCGTACCGTAGCGTAGCGAATAGATCTGGTTCAGTCCGCACGGCTCGAAGAGCGAAGGCATCAGAAAGAGATCGCACCCCGCCTCGATCCTGTGTGCGAGGGCGTTGTTATAGCCGATGTAGGTGCCCACTTTGTCAGGGTAGCGACCCGCCACATCGGAGAAGAAGCCCTCCGCCCACGGCTCGCCACTGCCCAGAAAGACCATCTGTATATCCATCTCCAGCAACTTCGGAAGCACATGCGCGATCAGCGAGATCCCCTTCTGCTCCACAAACCGCCCGATAAACCCGATGACCGGTACATCCGCACGCTGCGGCAGTGAAAAATCCTCCTGCAGCGCCTTTTTGCACACCGCCTTGCCGGCCATATCATCGATGTCGTAATTTTGCGCGATATAGGGATCGATCGCCGGCGACCACTCTTCGTAGTCGACACCGTTTAGGATGCCGTAGAGCTTGTCACTGTGTGCTCTGATATGCTCCTCCAGTCCCCAGCCGAACTCCGGTGTCTGGATCTCTCTGGCATACTGCCGGCTCACCGTCGTCACCGCGTCGGCATGGGCAATTCCTCCTTTGAGGAAGTTGACCCCGTCGAACTCTTCAAGCACTTCCGGGCGAAACTCCTGCCACCCCACCTCCAGCACATCGATCGCCCCTTTGTAGAAACGTCCCTGATAGTGGAGATTGTGGATCGTCAGCACCGAAGCGGCGTCGATGAAGTGCGGGTCGAGTGCGTAGCGCGTGTTTTTGAGTACCGGCATCGTGGCGGTATGCCAGTCGTTGGCATGGATGATGTCGGGTTTGAAGTCGAGCTTTTTGGCGAGCTGAAATGCCGCCTTGGAGAGGAAGATGAAGCGATTGTCGTTGTCGGGATAGCTCATGTTGTTTTCGTCGTAGAGCCCGCTGCGTCCGTAGAAGTGCTCGTAGTCGATAAAGTAGACCGGCACCTTCGAACCTGGAAGGTTACTCTTGTAGACCCCCGCCCAGAGCTCACCCATACTCCCCATCGGCACCCCGAGCGGCCCGGGAATATGCTCGAGCTCACTTTTGTCGATGCTGTAGTAGCGCGGCATCACAACGACAATCTCATGCCCCATCGCGGCGATCGCTTTTGGCAGCGCCCCCGCCACATCGGCCAGACCGCCGCTTTTGGCAAACGGTACCACCTCCGAAGCGACAAAGAGGATTTTCAGTTTTTCAGACATAAACGGCACTCCTCCATCCGATATGTGAAATTAACAATCAGATATCAGATTTGTTTTATAAAATTGTACCGCTTTTGCGATTAAATACACTATTATTTCAAAATATTTTATGCATAAAACCGACTTACCAGGGAGCATTCCCCGTTTTCAGCGCTGCGTGCCTGCTTCATCTTTCCCCAGCAACTCCCCGTACAGCGCCAGATAGGCTTCCGCCGGTTTCGCGAACGAGAAGTCGCATGCCATGTTGAAGCGGTTGATCTGCGACATCACCTCTTTATCTTCAAAAAGCGCAAGCGCCGCTTCGATCTGCTGCAGTAGTGTTTCAGAGCTGCACTCCTCGAAAGGGAGTCCGCACCCGCAGAGGGAGCAGTTCTCATGCACCGTATCGTGCAGGCCGCCGACGGCATGGGCGATCGGAACGGTACCGTAGTGCATCGCGATCATCTGGTTGAGTCCGCAGGGTTCGAAGCGCGAGGGCATCACCAGAAAGTCGGCGGCGGCATAGAGTAGGTGCGCCCGCTTCTCGCTGTATCCGTCGAAAAAGTGTATATTTTCATGTCGCTTAGAGAGTCTCTCCAGCGCCTCCGAAAAGCGCTTCTCACCCTCTCCCAGAAAGACGAACCGAAGCGGCAACCGCGCCAGCCGCTCCCCGAATGCGATCAGCAGATCGATCCCTTTCTGCTCGGTCAACCTTCCGGTAAAGGCAAATAGCGGCAACCGGTCCGTCACCGAAAGCAGTGCCCGGCGGTTACACGCTTTGAAAGCGGCGAGGTCTCCCTGATAGCCGCATGCAAGCAACCTGTCATGCACAGGATCGAAAAAGGCGGTATCGATGCCGTTGAGAATTCCCCGCAGCTTGTCACCGTGTTTGCGCAAAAACCCCTCCAGCCCGCACCCGAACTCCGGAGTCAAAATCTCTTTCGCATAGGTCGGGCTCACCGTCGTCAGCACATCGCAAAAGGCGATCCCCGCCTTCATGAAGTTGATCTTGCCGTAAAACTCCAGTGCCTCCATCTGAAACCGGCGCGGATCGATCCCCAGCAGTTCCAGACGTGCATGATCGAAGATACCCTGAAAAGCGAGATTGTGGATCGTAAAGACCACCTTCGCCCCGATTTGCCGCTCTTTGGCGAAGAGTGCGGCGAGTGCGGTGTGCCAGTCGTTGAGATGAAGAATGTCGAAGGCCGCATGCTGCGCATACCGGACGATCGCCCGGCTGAAGAGGGCAAATCGCAGATCGTTGTCTGCATACCCACTGCCCGACGGCCCGTAGAGTGTCTCCCGCTCGCTCAGAATTTCGGAGTAGACGAAGAGTACCTCCGCACCCTCTTCATGGTGCGCAAGACGGTAAAAAACAACATCGTACGACGCACCACCAAAAGAGAGCGTCATCTCCGCCACCCTCTCCAGCGATGTGAGCGGCAAATCCATGAAACGGTACCAGGGCACCATCAGCGTCACATCCGCATGCTTTGAAAGTGCCTTGGGCAGTGCATGCGCCACGTCAGCAAGTCCCCCGCTCTTGGCGAAGGGCCACGCTTCCGAAGCGCAAAAGAGCACTTTCACGGTTGCGCACTCCTGATCTTTCGGGCCGCCTCTTCCGGAGAAACGGGGTTGATATGCATACCTGTCGCCAATTCAAAGCCCCCGATCCCCGTCACGCGCGGAACGATGCGTATGCCAAAACGACATGCCTGCGCAAAATCTTCGAACATCGACGCACTCGTACCATCTTTTTGCAGCGGTGCAATCTCGAAAGTGAGATTGAAGTCGAAGTTCCCCAATACGTCAACCATGTTGCCAAATAGTGCTTTGAGCAGCTTCGCCAGCGTCTCCGTCTGCTCCGCATGCATCGTCATAAGCGTCGCGATCGGCTCCTTCGGCGTCACCCACACTTCGAAAGGAAATGCGCTCGCAAAGGGGGCGATCGCAACAAAATGGTCGTTTTGCATGATGATCCGCTCTTTGGCCGCCAGCTCATCCTCGCGCAACACCTCCGCCACTGCCTTGCCGTGCTCCCGGTAGTAGGTCACCTGATGCGCCAGCATAGGAAGTTCCCGCTTGGGGATCATCGGAAGTCCCAGAATCTGCGTGTGGGGATGGGGCTGCGTTGCCCCCGCATGCACGCCGTGGTTCTTGAAGACAGAGAGATAGACCAGCCGAAAGTCGCGGTGCAGATCCGTCACCCGCTCCTGTACCGTCTCCAGCCAGTCGGCAAACTCTTTCTCGCTCCACGCTGCCATGCTCAGTTCATGACGAGGCATGTCGATGATCACTTCATGCGCCCCGAATCCCTCCTGCCACTCGAAACTCCGCTCCCGCTCCCGGGTCAGCGACGCCTCTATCTCTACCGCTTTGTAGAGATTGGGTACGACACGTGTGCGCCACCCCTTCTGGTTGGCGGCACTCCCGTCCCGAAGGGCGAATATCTCCGGCGGCGTCAGCGACTCGTTTCCTTCGCAAAAGGGGCATTTGCGGGGTTCTTCCGGCTTCTGCGGTTTCAGGAAAGCGGCCCTCTGCGCACGGTTGGGAGCGATGATGACATAGCGGTCATGGAACAGATCGTAGCGAATCTGCGACATCATGCACGTCCCGCCAGTTTGTCCGCCGCATAATGCGCCGCACCAAGCAGTGCGGTTTCGGGATTGAGAGAGAGTTTCACCTCGATACTCTGCAGCAGCTCTCTGAAGCGCCCCTTGGCGCAAAATGCATTGATGAAGGTTTCATCCTCTATAAACGGCAAAATCTTCGGTGCAATGCCGCCACCGATGTAGATACCGCCCAGGGAGAGGGATTTGAGGGCAAGATTGCCTGCTTCCTGTCCATAGACTTCGGCAAAGAGCCTGAGCGCTTCGCTGCAGAGCGGATCTTGGTACTCAAGGGCACACTGGCTGACCATCGCACTTTTGTCGACATCCTCTTCAAGGTTCTGCATGTCAATCGGTTCGGGTGCAAAACCACTTTGCCCCAGAAACTCATAGAGCGTATAGATACCGGCGCCTGAAAGAATCCGCTCGTAACTCACATGACCTTTGAAACGGCTGCGCATCCAGTGCAGCAACTGCTCCTGCTGAGGCGTGACCGGCGCAAAATCACAATGCCCGCCTTCACTCGCACTCGGATGAAACGCTCTCCCGTCCCAGAAGAGAATCGCCTCTCCAAGTCCGGTCCCTGCAGCGATGACCGCCCGGTTTCCTTTCTGCCTGCGTGCACGCGGGTTGAGATGGACAAACTCCTCCTCTTTCAGATAGAGCATACCATACGCTGTCGCTTCGAGATCGTTGAGCAGTTTGATCTTTTCGGTTCCGAGCCTCGTCGCCAGTGCCTGTTCAGAGAGGTTCCACGCCAGATTGGTCGTATGGCATGCCCCTTCGATGACCGGCCCGGCCACACCAAAGCATGCCACCTCCGGTTTCATGCCGGGATGCTCTCTCAAAAACGCATCGATCACCTCTTCAGACGTTGCAAAATCCCGGCTGGCAAACTGTTGCTGCACCACCTGCCGCACCCCTTGTGCACTTTTCTCAAAGAGTGCCAGTATCGTTTTGGTACCCCCTATATCTCCTGCAAGTATCATCGTGTCACCTCTTCTCTGTCTTCATTGTGTGCTGCCGAGGTCAGGTACATAAACGCCTCTATAAACGCCCGGTCAGCCTCTTTGGGAGAGATATGGTAAAAAGCGTCCCATGCTCTCCCGCGCTGTTCATTGTAGTCGGCTCCGGGATGGCTCTTCTCCCAGGCGATCCGTACTGCATGCCCGATCAGGACATCGAGAATCAGATCGTTCTCGATCCTGATCTCCGGATTGTCGCGGAAAAGTCTCGAAAGTGTCTCGATGATCTCGATATTGAGCTGTCGGTAGTCGGGGGCTTCGATCCCCTGTAAAAGGGTGTCTATCTTGAGTGCGAAACTCTGCTCGCCCGCTGTCGACTCGAGTGTCAGTTCGGACCCGATACGGTTGCGCAGATGGTACTTTTCACCGATGACCAGTGCACTGCAGCGCTGCAGCATATGCCAGATATCTTTGTAAAATCTCGGTGACAGCCGCGCAATCATACCCGCCTGCTCACGCCACTGCCGCCAGTTTTCCACACTCCCGGGCTCTTCGCTCAACTCTTTGGCAGCGATACTCTCCAGGGAGTCAAGCCCCTGCAACTGCAGATTTTCCTGTTCGAGAAGTTCTCTCGACTCACTGCCGAAAGCTTCCAGAATCGTCTTGAGTCTCGCGTAGATCGTATGAGGTGCGAGCTCCAGCAGTGCCTCGTACGCTTCGGCCATCGAAAGCCCGCGATCTCTGGCGATCTGCCCTACCAGCAGCTGCACGAAGTACCATGTACGCAGTGTCAGCATGTTTTCTACCAGATCAGGATGGGTACGCACGATATATCCCAGATGCAGGATGATCTCCTGTGTCAATACCCCTTCGGCCGGATTGTCACCACAGAAGGCGTTGATCGTCTCCAGAATGGTATGGTTGTCACTGGTCGTGGTAAATGTCGCTTTCTCGAAGTAGGCACGTCCCACTGCCAGACGCTTCTGACGTATGACGATGTCCAGCAGCACATCTTCGAGACGGTCGTCGAACTTCCCTGTCACCTGTGCCAGACGTCGCACCACCGCCCAGTCATGATAGAGTGTCGCAAACGCGTAGAGCGCTTCGGCAAACTCAGCCAGCGTGACCTCCCCTTCACGGGTGTAGAGCATATAGTCTCCGCCTCTGCGTTTCCACAGAAGCTCGATTGCGTACGCCTGCAGACGACGATTTTCACTCTCAAGCAGCTGATAGACCAGTACTTCATCTTCCAGCGACTCCAGCCAGTGAATCTCTTCACTGCTGAGTGGTATCGCTTCACTCCCCGCACAAGAGAGCAAATCAATCTGATGGAGATGGTGAGACGTAGCATAGAGCTGCTCCAGGATGATCTCACCGAGATCGTCGAAACGCTCCGTCGCCACAGTCGTGAGTAACTGCCCTACCCTCCCCGTTTTGATAACGATCTCATCGCAAACACCCGTCTGAATCTGATGCAACATGGAGAGGATGGCATCGCGGTCCTTTTCCAGCAGCATATCTTCACGCACCAGAAACGGCATGATCGGCTGCCCGGGCTTGTCCCAGTTGGAGGCCAGAAAAGCGAGCGAAGTGCGAAAATGCTCTACCAGCAGCGTGTTGTCGTAACTGAAATAGAACCCTTTGGGATCGAAATAGTAGGGCAAAAAGAGGTTCTCTTCTCCCTCTATGAGATAGAGCTGCGATGTTGTGATGGTCCTCGCTACCAGCTCGGGTCTGCCGCTGAGCCGGAGTTTGGCATTTTCCCCGAGGATAGTATAAACACGGGAGAGTTCAGAAGCGTGCCGCACATACACCGGCTTGATCTCTTCGGGGGTCTCACTTGCAAATCCCAGCTCCAGAAGCTTCTCTTTCACATGTTCGTTCTGGGCGATAACCGGTACCAGTACCTGTGTATGTCGGTGAAAGCCTATCCGTTCATGACGATGCAGCGGATCGATATCGGCGGTACGCAACACACCATCTTCGATCATATCGGAGAGCATGAAGAGACTCTGCGCCCAGACAAGCGGGATATTCTCGTTGGGGAGGCGTTCCTGTGAACCAGGATCTGCCTTCTCCACCTCCACCGCCTCTTCGGGAAGATAGTAGAGTTCTGGCAACAGACGTGCACCATCCTGTTCGACAAAGAGCGGTTCGAGTTTCATGCGCCATACTGTCACCGCCTCTTTGTCCCCGCGCATATGGGCATCGAGCAGCAAATAGGTGTAGAAAAGCGGCCACTCCGACTCGATATGCTCAAATTTTCTCAGCTCATGCGGTTCATAATAGAGCCGGGATGTATCTTCGAGAACACTCTGGTGCCCATCCAGCAGAAAACGTTTACAGCCATATCTGCCGCACAGTTTTTTTACGATCTTTCTGCGAGTCTTTTCCACCACTTTTGCATCTTCAACCGCATAGGCTGGGTAGCCGACGATACTCAGAAGCGCCGCATCGGTCTCTTTGGAGACCGACTCTCTGGGCAAAAGGCTCTGGAGTGTGAACCGTGCCCTTGCGATGTCGCTCTGTACGACATGGATCACTGCTGCGTCACTGGAGACATTGCCAAAGAGGTTGAAACCGTCCATCGCCTCGAGTGCCGCTTTGGCCATGCCGACCGAGCTGCAGTTGATCTCGGGAGTCCCTTTGTTAATCTTGTTGCCACGCTCCCAGATGCCGTAGTCGGGCGTACAGTAACTGCGGCTGATGTAGTGGACGAGATTCTGGACGAAGTCGACCTCATCCATCGTATAGACGATGCGCAGTCCCGAAGCGGTCATCTGGGCAAGCATGAGCAGAAAGATCGAGGTCGCATCGATCTGGAGGTGGCCCCACTCATCATCTCCAACGACGGCAAGGCCTGTGCTGGTACCGTACTTGGCATGCAGTGCGTCGATCGGTTTGAGCGAATATTTGAACCGCTCCACACGATCCGCCTGACGCATCATAGCACTCAAAAGCCCTCGCATCAGTTTGACAACACTCTGGGAAAGCAGATGTGTCCTGTGGTGCTCTCCGAAATGACGCTTGTACGCCAGAGAAAGTCCCCAGACACTCAGGATGCTGTAGACATTGTCCCGGACCCAGGCATCGGTATAGTCGCCGTGCGCATTGACCGCGGTAGAGGCGGGAAGCAGTCCGGTGACAGGGTCCTGACGGGAGAGGATAATCTTCTCAACCGCCCGGTAGTGCCTGTCGAGTCTGGTTTGGAGTGATTCATGCTTCATATATTCGATACCTTTGGCAAGTTCTTAAATAAAATTTAAAATTATCTACTATTAAATAGTCCTATGATAACATATATTTTCTTCCAATCCCTTCATATCGCGCTATCCCCGGACCCTCTTTGTTACCTGGCGAACAGACATACCGGGCAATTTTTAAATATAATAAGATTACGAAAATATTTACATAAGGAGGAACAATATGAAAGAGAATACATTGATGGCAGTTTTCGACAAACACGAAGATGCAGCAATCGCTGTGGAAAATCTCATCAAAGAGGGAATCGACAAGCACCACATCACCCTCCTCGGAAAGGGCGATCTCGAGGAGTATGACAAATTTGAATTTAACAAAGAGAACGAAGATGCCCTCTACTGGGGGAAAGTGGGCGCTTTCTGGGGTGGATTCATCGGATTTTTCATCGGTGGGCTGGCCGTTTTTCTCAACGGTCAGGGACCGCTCTTCGCCCTCGAACCACTCATCGGTGCGATCGCTGGCCTCGGCGCGGGAGCGATTGTCATCGGTCTGCTGGCGATGATGTTTGCATGGTATTTCGAACTCGGTATGTCCAAAGCATTGGCTATACATTACCGTGACGTGCTCGAAGCGGGCAAAAACCTGCTTATCGTTCAGGGAAGTGTTCCCGAACTTAAAAAAGCACGTCAACTACTCAAAAACTCAGGAGAGGGTGAGATGAAACTACACCGTAAATCTCTCTAGTCTCTGCTCTATGTCTCTATCCTATCTTCTGCGGATAGAGACACTATGCTTCCCATACTTTTTAAAATATAGTTTCAAAGCAGACTTTTTGGCTCTGACTTTAACTTTGTCGGAGCTTCTGACTCTGTATTTTTTCGCTCGTCCCTTCGTCCTGATCGTGACGACACCCTCCCCTTCGAAACTGAAGGAGAGGTTTGTACCATCACCGTTGACGGAGAGGAGTTTCGCTCGCATCGGCAAGTGAGTCAAATGTGTCACCCTCTCGGCTCTGTCTCCCGCATGGATCGTAAAATCACCCCCATCCTGATCAAGAAAGAGTTTTGTTCGATTGTAGGCATACCAGTTGTCGACTCTGCTGATCACTTTGCCTGCAGGCAGTTTCGGAGCAAGCGCAAATTTTCCGACATTTTGGGCATCGACATGCACGTCGATCGTATCTCCGTTGTCCGTGGTGGTGATCTTCGCTTTATGAAACGCTTCGATTCTCTGTACCAGGTCAATGCCGGTCAGAAACTCTGCACGATCTTTATATGCGGTTTTGAGCAGGGTTGTAAACATCGATTTCGAATAGGCACCGGAAGTGACACCCGTCGTCGGACCGTAATCATGCCACGGCCAGTGTACGATCGGCAGGGAAGCATGCCGGTTGATCTGCGCATACTCATCGAGCCAGTATTGCGTCGCATCATCGGGAGAGAGCGGTACCGGCACATACTTTTGTGTCGAAGCATCCCATACCGGTACACCAAATTCGATCAGTGTAAAATCGAAGGCCATATTCGGACTCAGGTAGACCTTTCTGTCTGACGGTGTCAGGTATCCAAACGCACCGGGATACCCGGCTCCCATACCTGAATAGCCGCCACTGAGGTAGTCGACATACTGGAGGATTTTATGCGCCGTATCGAGACCCTCCGGCGCACCTGGCACGGCGCACCCTCGTATGTTCTCCCCACGCCAGGTAGGGTTGAGATGCGCTGCGATGATATTCATCGAGTCATCGAACTCGAATTTGATCTGATCATCGGTCAGTTCATTGGTGTTGTGCGGATGGGTATAAGAGTGGGTACCGATCTCGCTGCCCAGTTTGATATATTTTTTATAGAGAGGGCCGGAGTAGGACCAGTCCGTCTGCTGATCCGGCGGATTGTTCCCAATATTAATATAGTAACTGCCTGTATAGTTATACTTCTTCTTCCATCCTTTGATAATATCGTAGAGTGCACCGTCATTCTCTTTGACCTCATCGATCTCCTGAGATTGATCCATGTCGATTCTTGCAACAAAGAGATTTTGATAACGCCCCATTCTGAGTGCTACAGGCTCACTATCTCCATAGACAACCCACTGGAGTGCCGACCAGAGTACATTTGTGTCGGCCATAAACTCAATCGAACTGAAGTGGATGTTACGCCCACCAGTTTTATCGGCCAGAATGGCATCATAAGTACCAGACATATCATCCGACTTGACCGTCTGTGTCGCCAGTACCGAAACAGGCTGCTTTTGGCCAAGCGTATTGCTTACAGGCGTAAAATAGTTGAACCAGTGGTTTTGTGCATAGTCGATGATCGTCTCACCGTACTGATAGCGATCCATCGCCGTATGCGAGGTATCTTTGGCCTTGAGTGTGATCGCTGCCGGCCCCGCTCCGCTGACACGCCCTACACCCAGGATCTGCTTCATGTTTCGGTAAGAGTCACCGGAGATGGCAGAACCGTCGGAGAGGTTCGTCATCCAGTCACCGGCAGTAACGATACCGATGCCGTAGTGATAGACCGCTTTATAGAGTGTGTCGTGGATTGCATCGATCTTATCTTTGGGCACATAGGCAAAGTATGGAAAGATGATCGCATCGTAGTTGACCAGTTTTGAAATATCGGTTAAATCATCTTCAGAGAGCATATCGTAAGGGATACCCGCCATCATCGCCTGATACTGCATCGCCATAAAGAGCTGAGAGTATGCTTTCTGTACCGGCAGGTTGACGTCGTAGAAGTGTGCTTTGCTCGACTCCGAGTAGACGATCGCCACGCGCTTGCTGAAATCGGTACGCTTGGGCAAATTAAGAGGTTTGCGCGTTACATACAGTGACCCCTGAGAGTAGTATTTGGGGAAGAAGATATTGTCGTTGATATCACCCATGACACCTATCGTTTCGGCAGGATTGTCGAGGTATGAAACAGGAACGAGAAACTCCAGGACCGTTTTATCGGCACTGTAACGATACTCCAGCGGACCCGTCACGAAAGTACCATCCGATTTGTAGAGATAGGGTTTGTTGTCACCGCTGAAGATATTGACAAAATACTCCGCGCCACCATATGCACCGAAGATCTGAAAACCAGTGGCTGTATCGTTGTCGGTGTTGAGCCAGAAAGTGGTGTTCGCACCTATCTGCGTACCCTTCGTACCGATTGCGAAAGCGTATGCCTCAGAGGCAGGGTCATACTTGCCATAAACAGCTTCTCCATCGTCCAGGTAGGGAGGCAGGTCGGCAGGGAGGTTGATACGTTCCAGAAGATCCCAGTCGCTCAGGTCTCCGTCGATCGTGACATCGGCACTGAGGGAGGTGATCCCCAGCAACATGATCGAAGCGATCAGACTTCGGCAGATATTTGCTCTTTTTTTGATCGGATGCATGGAAATTTATCCTTATGGTTGAATTCTTGCATTAAAATTGCATCTATCATAACGAAGAAAGCTAAAATCTTATTTAAAAAGTAAAGTTATATTTACCGTGATAAATATGTGGCTTTAATGGGTGTTTATTTGATCGTTTGAACGGGGAAATACCCATTAAAGATGAGAAATGAAGTAATATTACAGAATCTATCGATTAGTACAAATAGTTGTGTGTGAGTTTGAAATTCCACAACGGTTCATCTTCAGCTGCCGATCTGCTGTAACCAAGGTAGAGATTGAGGTAGTCATTGGTGAACAGTCTGCCGCAAAGCCCCACACCACCGCCAAAGTAGAAGCCAAACCGGTTATGATAAGTTGCTGAAAGATCTGCGTAAGGTTTCCAGGAGGCATTATAACGATCTGTAACACTTTTGCCGATCGAAAGGCCTATCCCCCCTTCGGTATAGCTTTTTGGAAGACGATTTCGGATACCCCGTGGAGAGAAGTGTGCCGCATGGAGATACTCCCGCACGACAAGATCGGGATAGTCGAACTGCAGCCGCTGATCCGCTTCCAGTCCATAACGCTCTCCCGTGCCGAGCTTGCTACCATCCTGATCACGGTAGATGCTATGTGCTGCATCGACACTGATACTGTATCTGGGATCGAAGGTATACTGCGCCTGAAGGCGGATCTGATCTTTTTCACCGCGTCGTCTGAGATCGATCGTCTCATCTGCCACCCCATTTTTTTGGAGATCTGCTTTTGTATGCAGCTTCGCAGTGAACTGTCGCGCCATCGAGAGAAAAAGCTGACCGCTCTGGCTGTAGCTGTTGCGATATCCACCACCAAACGCCACCTCTGACCTCTCCGTCATCAGCTTAAGCCAAAGCCGCGCCATCGTCTCCTCACTGTTATACCCTCCCGGCACACCCGAAAGCGTGTTGCGTCCATAGGCGAAAAGGGTTCCCAGATAGAGCACATTGGAAAGATGCTGCAGGTTTTTCATCCTGACGTAACCATTTTCAAAATCTCCCTGCCGGTCATACCCCATATCGGTGACGAGACGGTTGGCATACTGCTTTTCGAGGCTAACCTTCTGACGATAGAGCGCTTCACTCTCCGGGTTTTTCTCCTGTGCTTTGAAGAGCGTCTCTCTCGCAGCTGCGATCTCTCCCGTGCTTATCTGGAAATCGACCTTCTCCACAGCGGGCATGATAGCACCATAACGATACAGCAACTCACGCATGCGGGTTGTATCATGCCTGCGTGCAGTGAGATAGGTCCGCATCCAGAGTGCCGGCTTTTTGAGCTGACGGGCCAAAAACTGCGCATAGTCACCGCTTCCGCGATAGACTGCCCATGCCACTTTGAAATTCAGATACGCCTGGCGATCCAGGACTTTTTGGGCATGGGTGAGCACTTTTCGATAGGCATCTGCAGGCAGATAGTAGACTGCAACACGCAGATAGTGTGTGAGAAAGAGCGGATCGTTCAGCAGTGCGGGCCGTTGCTTCAGCCTCTTTTGCAACTCTGTGAAAACCTCACGACGCATCTTCGCTGCACGCGACCTCTTCCCCATCGTATCCAGCAAGTCGGCCAGATCGAGCCGGATATCGATATTTTTCGGTTCCTGGCGCAATGCCTGCAGATAGTATCGATATGCCTTTTTGGGATGGCCAAGCTTGTTTTCGAGCGCCGCTGCCAAGACTGTCAAAGAAGTGTCATGTTGTGCTTTGGCTTCCACTTCCGGTAAAATCTTCTGTAGAGGAGCCGGCGCTTCCAGATCGAGCAGAAACCAACCGTAGCGCTTCAATATCTCCGCAGAACCGGGATCACGTCTGCGCGCTTCGGCATACGCTTCCAGCGCTTTGGTATCCTTCCCCACATGCCGATACAGGTCTGCCAGCGTCATCCAGTAGAGTGGCAAACGCTCCAGCATGCGCCGCGCACTTCCCTGCAACTTCGCTATCTCCGCGCTGAGCTCGCTATCTCTCTTTTGTGCCAGCATGATGGAAGCATATTGTATAAAATAGCCCGGCTTATGAAACGTTTTCCAGGCACGTTGTGCGATCTTTGCGGCAAAAAGAGGCTCTCTGGTACGATAAAAACGTATCAGAAAATCGTAATCGCTTTGACGGCATGCCCCGCCGCGCAGGCAGAGTACGCGCAACAGCTTCGCCACTTTGGCATCTTCGTTACGATAGATATAGAGATCGGTCAGCAGGTTCCAGTAGGCAGCGTTGTTCGCACTCACCTGTCCATGCACGCTCAAAAGAGCATCTATCGCCTTTTTGAAACGACGTTTGGCGTAGTAGATACGCGCCAGCCGAACAGCATCTTCGGCATCGAGTATCTTCATGCTTCTGAGCCTTTCAAGACGCTTTAACGCCTCTTTCTGCAAGCCTGCCTGAGCATAAAAGGAGGCACTGTAACGCAGCAGCTGCGGATTCTGGGTCTGTGCATAGAGCTTATCCAGTGCAATCGCCGCCTCTTCTGTAACACCCAGACGCTCAGCTGTCTCTATGAACTGCTCTAAAAGCTTCGCATCGGAAGGGTGGGTATAGAGTTTGCCAAGCAGAGCAAAGAAAGCATCATATCCACCATATCCTGAAAGCTCTTTTTTCGGTTTCTGCACCCCTTTTTGGTGCTCGTAGAGATAGAGATAGTGATGAAATGCCTCTTTGGATCTGCCGCTCCATGACAGTACATCGGCCAGGCGCTTTTGCCAGAGGAGATCGTCCGGATGGCGTTTGAGTGCCGATTTGGCCACTTTGAGTGCATGGCTGAGATCGTTGTTGTAGAGAAAAATCTGATACATCAGTGCATCGAGGCGGTCCTGGTTTGGACTTGTGATCCCCGGTCTCTCTTTACTGGCTGTTTTCGCCTTTTTTGGAATAGCCCGGTGACTGGCCGCTACCGGCTTCTTTTTCTGAGATGCATGGCGCTTTCGACAGGTCGTTCGTGTGAGGAAGGCGCCGGGAAAAGCCTCCTTGTAGTGTGCCACCCTCTTCCTGATCGCCGCTTCACTGCCATATCCGCAGAGTATGGCCTGTCCGTTACCTTTGGGTACCAGACGACACTCTTTGGGAAGCTTTGCGGCAGTGATCGATTTGGGGGGATTGCTCTCGAAGTAGCCGATCTGAACAGCATAGCAACTGCCGGTCGATCCCATTGCGTACGACAGTGCAAATGACAATAAGAGCAGATACCGCAACGGAGCCGACAGATGCAACGCTTTCCCCTTTTTAGACTATACTAAAGGGTAGATCGACCGGTATCGTGATTTGTTTTAATATCTCTTGCGTTTCAGTGCATAGGCCCGTGCATGTTGCTGCTCTCCGGCGGCGAGATAGAAGCGCAATATCGCTTCAAACACTTCATCGTCATCGACAAACGCTGATTCATAACGCTGCGCAATAATACGCCCCTCTTTGAAATAACTCCCATACATCGCCACCTTCAGTGTGCGCAGCAACAGCGCTTTTTGCCGCGCTTTGTTTCCGGCATCTGCCAGCATCGAAACATACGTCGCAAAACCTTGTCGCAGCGCATCATGTGCGATATAGTATTCGGCCAGTTTCTCCTGCCATACGGGATCTTTCTGTGCAAGTTTTTTGATCAGTTCGATATATTGCGCTTTCGTACCGCTTTCGGCGACATAGGTCAGCAGATCGCTCTGATACTTCACATCCTCCGAAGAGAGAAGCAGCTGCTCCAGCAAACGGCTGTTTCTTTCGACCAGTCGCTTGCGCTGATGAGGATCTTTGATCAGAAAATATTGGCGTTTGAAGATATTGTCGCCCAGCTTCAGCGCTCCGGCACGGATCCTCGGATCGTAGGCGTGCAACAGTCGCATGACCATCTCCTCGATCACTTTGAAGTGACCCTGCTGAAAATGCTTCTGCTGGAAGTGCATGTCTGCGAAATGAAAGAGGAGTTTGTAGTTTTCGGGATTGAACTTGAGCATGTTTTCCAGATAGACGATCGCAAGGTCATTGTTCTGACGCTCTTTGAGCACTTTTTGCTCCAGTGTCTCCCGGGGAAAGAGCAGATAGAGTACTCCCGCAAAGATCAGCACAAGGAAGAGAATCTCACCCACCGAAACCGCTTCTGTGAGCGTGGCATATGGGGAAAAGAGGATTCGGTTATGCTTGCGCCAGAACTTCTTCACTTTCAGTTCCCCCTCTCCGGTGTCACCGAAAAGCCGATCTTCTGCAGATATCTGTCGCCGATATAGGGTATCAGTCCCTCCTTCTTGATACGCTCAATATCTTCGGCGATCTTTTGATGAGACTCCGGAGGCAGATAATCCAGCGCAATCACCGGCAAGCCGTAAGCCCTGATTTTTCGCACATGTCTCATCAGCCACGCCCTGTCCGCTTCGGGGACTTCACGATAGTCGAGTGTTTTGGGATCGAGACCGTAAAATAGCGACTCGAAGAGGACCCCGTCGATCTCCTCATGAACGAGGTCGATGATCTCGAATCCACGATTGAGGATGATCCTGCTTTCGGGAAAAGCTTTTTTGACATTGTGGATAAAGGATGCCACCCGCTGTACATAGATCTCCCGTTCCTGCGGTGTTTTCGCCACATGCTGCCAGGCATCGACTGTGTCGAAGAAAAAGTTTTGAAATCCCCGCTTCTTCAGCGCCTCCAGCACATGCGAAATCATAAATGACTGATAGGCAGGATTGCCCATATCCAGTACCCGACTTTTCCACACACTATTTTCTCCCGCAAACCACGCTTTGTCGAGCTTACTGTAATAATCACGGTTTTTTTCACACTCTCCGATACTCACATAGGCGTATGTTTTCTCCCGGATCTTTGCAAATGCGGGATCTTCAGTATCGATCGCATCCGGTTCTACGATGACGATATCAAACTGCGCCAGTTTTTCAATCGGAAGGTGTTGTCCGTAACAGACGACCGCGCTCTTTGGTGCATGCGGTGCGAAATAGCGCCACAAAAGGTAGGCGATGCCACCTGCCAGCAGCAGCGCTCCCGTAATCAGCATGCTATTTTTGCAACATAAAGGTTTCATAGTCGATCCTCCCAAATTTTTCCCGAACGATCAGCAATGATACCAAAAAGACGATCAGCAGTGAAAGAGCATACCCATATCCGAAGTACTGCGGCCCCAGATCGATCGAAAGATAGGTAAAAAGACCGTTTAACAACAAAAAGAGCACAGAGAGGAAGAGCGTTTCAATCCGTTTGTCAATATAAAAGAGCAGTGCCTGCATCGTCATAAATGCCAGCTGCAGCGTCGCACCTGCCAGCAACACGTAGAAGAGATCGAGGTAGAGATCGGGGATGGAGAGTTTCGCAAAGATAAAAGGCGCTGCATAATAGAGCATGATATCGATGATCCCCTGAATGACGAGGATATCTTTGAGGATACGCCGGACATCCGCATTCATCTGCGCTTTGTACGCTTCGATGACACCGAGCGGTTTCCCTTCGGTAATAGCACTGTAAAACCCCTGGAAGCTTTTGGCGAAGTCCACTTCCAGCCGGTAAAAAAAGACCGCCATCCCCGGAATAATCGCCAGGTAGGCCAGAAATATCGGCAGATCGTAGACTACAGATGCCTTCATGCGGCCGATGACGAAGTACCCTGTCATAGGATGATACCAGAAGATGATCTTGTCGATCCAGACACCGAGATTGTAGAAAAAGCCACTCAGGGAGAGCCGCCAGTAAAAAGTTTTTGGGTTAAAGATGCTGAAATCGATCAACTTCGGCGAAGGGTAGGCTTTGATGATCAGCGATGTCAAAATCGCAAAAAGGATGAAATTGCCAATGAAAAAAGCCCCCATCAGCAACAGAATATTTTTGCCGTAGAAATAGGCAAGCGCGATGATCGCACTGTAAGTGATAAAATAGGCGAATACCACCGCTTTGTACTGCTGCAGACTCGAAGCGAGGACATTGGCGATCCAGACCAGGCTGACGATGATAAATATCATCAGTGTCAGCACCCGGAAAGTGATGCTCTGATCCGGCAGAAGATAGAATGTGATCGGTGTCATGATGAAGAGACCCGCCGCCAGTATCACAAAAACCGTCGCAAAGTAAGCGGGTAAGATCTCTTCGTAACGCTTCTCATAAATACGATCTGCCACAAAACGGGTCAGCGGCAGCTGCAAAAACCCCGACAGCATGAAGCTCGATGAGAACATGAACGCATAGGTGATGATCAGCTGAAACTGGATAGTCTCTTCACTGAGCCGGTAGGTTGTAAGACTGATGTATCCGACGATGATGATCGAAACGATGGAGATCATCCATGCACCGGAACTGAGCACCGCCGCATATCCATACACTTTCGCATGCGAGAGGAGGCTCCCCTTTTTCAACGAGCGCTCGAGTTCAAACCCTATGCCTGCCATCTGCTCAGCTCCTTTCGATAGATCGCATCATACTTTTCAAAAAAGAGCTCCTGGGTGTAAAAGGTATTGACCCGTTTGATCGCATTTTGTTGATACTGCTTCCAGAGATCTTCATCTTCCAGCAGTCTGATATAGGCCTGTGCCAGTGCCGATGCATCGGCAACCGCCACCACTTCGCCCGCTTTTCCGATCGCCCTGTCGGTATCGTCGAGTGCACCGCAGATCAATTCCGAGCAACTCCCGACATCTGTCGCCACACACGGCAATCCCGCGGCAAACCCCTCCAGTATGACCAGCGGCATTCCTTCACTCACCGACGTCAGCGTCAGGATACCCGACTTTGGCAGGATGTCGTCTATCTTCTGAAATCCCAGAAAACGGATATTATTCTCCAGACGCATCGAGGTGACCATACGCTCACACTCTTCGGCATAGCGTTTGTCTTCGTCCATCGGTCCGGTGATCCACCCCTCCACATCGGGAAAACGGTCCGCCACGATTCGCATGGCACGTATAAATGTCTTGATATCCTTGATCGCGACCACACGGCCCAGCAGTGTAATCACACGGGGAACACCGGCCTCACGCTTTGCCACCAGAGCACCGAGTCTGCGGGTATCGACACCGTTTGGGATGACACTACAGCGTGCTTCAGGTGCCCCAAAAGCGATCTGCAGCGATCTGGCCCCCTGAAAGAGAGAGAGGATCTCATCGGCACTCTGATAGGTAAAGAAACCGATCTTCTCAAAAAAGTTGATCCACATCGACTTGAGATAGTCACTGCTGCCGATAGACTTTTGCAGGGTCGATTTGTAGAGCGAAAAGGCGGCATTGGCATGCATATCCATCTTTCGTTCACGTATGTAGATGCCGTGTTCGGTCAGCATAAAAGGGGTACCGTGAAAGTTTTTGATCAAAGCCGCTGTGAAACCGGCATAACCGGTCGAGGGCGCATGCACCACTTTGGCAAAGTCGATACGCTGTGCGATTTTGGCCAGCAGCCAGATAGGACGATGGATGCTGCGAACGGTCCAGAAGTAGTCGATAAAGGAGATATCGTCACAGTTCCGGCGGTAATTTTCCCGTATAAAATCCCACGACTCCTCCGCATAGAGCAGATCTTCCAGTTGCACCTCATCGAGCAGCAGCTCCGGCGTCAGAAGCTGTCGATAATCCACATACGCCTTGCTCCGGATATGTTGATGAAACTTCCGGATTTTCGCCATCGCCTCTTTACCCATTTTCCGTTTGGCAGGTGCTTTCACCTCCACCTCATCGAAGAGAAAATACTCTTCGAAAAAGTGCACATTCTCCGGCAAAGAGTACTGCATCTTCGTGTACTCTTCCCGCGTGCTGCCCAGAAAGAGCACCCCGAACCGATAGTGTGGCAATCCTTTGATAAGTTGATCGATCCAGCTCGAAACGCCTCCACGCACATAAGGATAGGTCCCTTCGGCGATGAGCATGATATCTACCGGCTCTCTGCCACTCATGAAGCCTCTTTCCACAAAGAAGTAAATCGCGAAGCTCGGGGCGAGTAGCGCAACTCCCTCAGTTTCGGCAAAATTTCCCTGAATGCTTTGAAATCTTTTTTCATGAAGCTCAGTTCCGCCATATAGGGAAGTGTCTCCTCTGCAAACCGGGGATCCTGCATCGCCAGTGCGAACGCTTTCTGTGCCTGATCATACTCTTTGACATAGAGATAGATTTTTCCCAGGAGCAGATAGAGCTCCGCCGACTGCGGATAGGCTTTCAGCGCCCTGACGGCATACGTAACGGCATTTTTAAGATAGAAAGATTCGAGCTCTTCACTCACCAGACCATAGTAGACAAACTCCCGGTACAGATAGGCGATCTCCTTCTCATAGATCGCTTTTTGTGTCGTATCCTCTTCATGCTCCAGCTTCCGGAGGAGATGGCTGATCCGGTCGTTGAGTTGTTGTTCCATACCGTTGAGCACACCGAAACTGAGCAGCCTGCTCTCATCACTCCTGCCCGAAAGCGACGCATGCAAAAGCGCCACATCACTCCGGGAGAGTTTCTCTGTAATGTGGGTCAGAATCTGTACTTTGCGCATTTCTGGAATCTGCACATCTCCCAGTAGCTTCTCCAGGGGCCCCTCTCCATACATTCTCTCTACGTGCGGAAACGAGCGCTGCAACTGATCCCGGTCCAGAATATGCGCATTGATCCGGGGAATCTTTCTGTTGTTGTAGTGCAGGTAGAGATAGAGCAGCAGAGTCATGATCGGACCGACGAGTACCATCAGGGTATTGAAGAGAAACAGCAGAGCGAATAGACGCAGACTGTTACGTCCAAACAGCTTCATCACCAGCCAGGAAAAGAGTGCCGTTCCTGCCAGATAAAAGGCCAGAATCAGGCCAGTGTGTTCGGTGGCGAATTGTAAGAGATTCATCTTTTCCATACCTTGATTATTTAGGACTTATTTTGCAGGTTTTTTTTCAACTGGCTGAAGCTTGCATCGATAATCTCATAGCGAAACGCTCTGCCATGCAACCACTGCTTCATAGAGGCATCGCTGCTCAAATCGGCATACATTCTGGAGACAAATCCCTCCACACCCGCTTTTTTCAGGAAGGGAAAAAGCAGGATGATCACAAATTCTTTACCACCTATGGTCAAAGTCTGAATCATATCTATCGTCCGTTTACGGCGGGAGAGGAAATGGTAGAGCCGGCGCATCATCGCCTCATCGGCTGAGCGCAGGATGATCATGGATGAGGGAACACCCTTTTCCTGTGCAATGCGTTCCATCCGACACAACTCGAATGTAAACGCCTCCGAAAGATAGTGCCTCCGGCAATTGTACCGTTTCAGAAAATGCTCTCTCTCCAGATTTTGCATAAAATAGCTGAAAATCACCGAAATTTCAAGCAGGGTATCTTTATCGAAAGAAGTGAAGAGCATATCTTCGATAACCAGCATGCCGGTTGCATTTTCCGAAAGCGCAAAAGGGATAGCCGCCAGATAATCTGTCTGGTTCTCCTCTCTTTCAAAATCGATATAGACCGGTTTCCCCTTCTCCAGCGCTTCCTCTATCAGCAGATCTTTGCGATCCAGATGTACGTCGGGTTCCAGTGTGTCGATCGTGCGGATATGCTGATGCGCATCGAAAGTGGCGACAGAGGCTTTTTTGACATGATAGTACTGGGAGAGAAGTTTCAAAAACTCTCTTTTCGCCTCTTTGGGATTCACTGTGGAGATCTCCACGATCCGTGCCACCGACTCTTTAAGGCTGTGAGGTTTGGTGATATAGGCTTTTTCAAGCTGATCGTATGATGCCTTGAGTGTATAGAAAGCATTGCTGTTTTCATCGAGCTTTTTGCGAAAATACTCTTTCTGCAGGGCATAACTCTTCAGCCGTGTCTCCCAGAGATAGTAGAAGAGGTAGAGTACCAGCCCCAGAATCGTAAGTTCAAGCAGTTGGTAAACCGGGAAATGGGGATAGAACAGGTAGAGTGCCAGCCCATATATCAGCAGAAACGAGAAGAGCCCCGGCCAGCCGAAAAAGAGCGTCACCAGTGCCAGCATAAGGATCGAGACATCGATCTTCTCATGAATGAAACAGGGATCTTCCCTGTGCAGCAGATATCCCGCACCAATAAACAGTACCGCAATCAAAAGTGATTCGGCATACTTCAGAGCGGTTTGCAGTGTCAAAGAGGGCATCAGTGTTTAGTTAGATCCATGAAGAGTTTCTGGGCAACCGATCCGACCGACTCCTGTCCCCATCCGTTTTTGGCACCGACAGCACTGTAGACGACTGCACCGCTGGTCCTGTCGACGATGTTGAAGCTCACTGCCACGGCAGGCTCGGCGTCAAGCCCTGTTTTATACCGCCACTCGTTGACATTGCCCTGCACGTAGTAGCGTGAACGCACTCTACGCAGACAGCTTCTGATATTGTCGGGATTGCATCTGAGGGCTATAATCTTTACAGGCAGATTGTTCGCAACCAGTATCCCCTCCATGATGTTTTTGGCCTTCTGACCCGCCATCGGAGAGTCGGTGTTGTTTTTAAACGGCAACACCGTGATCGTCCCGTCATGCGGGATACTCTGCCTGGGTGTGTAATTTGCCACACTGGCACAACCGCTGATCAAAATTACCAAACTGATAAATACGATATTTTTTAAACTAATCACAGTGATCCTTATTAGTTTTATTATATCTAGCATATTAAAGTTTATATTAAATAAAACTTAATAAGTATACTTTATTTAACCATTTGGCTGAGTTTGGTAAAAAGGATACTATCTATCGCACTATTACATGCACGATAAAAGAGCCAGACTCTCCTGCGCTATCTGCAGCTCTTCGTCGGTGCGGATCGCGGCAACCGCCACACGGCTCCCGTCACTCTGAATCAACACAGCATCGTCTACTTTTTGACGATTTTTCTCACTGTCAATATCTATGCCGAATCCCGCCAGCCCGCGGCACACCTCTTCACGCACTTCGGGACTGTTGGTACCGATCCCTCCGCTGAAGACGATGGCATCGACCCTCCCCAGCAGCGCCGTATAGGCACCGATATATTTGCGTATGCGCCGGCAGAAGAGCCTGAATGCGAATGACGCATCCTCGTCTCCCGCACTTTGTCGCGATACAATCTCTCGCATGTCAATGGTCCCGCAGAGTCCCCTGAGACCGCTTCGCCGGTTAAGCAGAGCATCGGCATCTCGCGCATCCATCCCTTTCGATTCGCAGAGCCAGAGTACGACTCCCGGATCGAGATCGCCGCAGCGTGTCCCCATGACCAGTCCTTCCAGCGGTGTCATGCCCATCGTCGTATCGATGCTTCGCCCATTCTCTATCGCTGCCATACTCGCACCGTTTCCCAGATGGATCGTAATCATGTTGAGCCTGTCGCGGTTTTTGCCAAGCAGTTTCGCAGTGCGTCGTGTCAGATAGTGGTGAGAGATACCATGAAATCCGTAGCGGCGCACCCCCTCCTCTTCCAGCTCTTTTGGGAGCGCATAACGGTAGGCTTCGGGAGGCATGCTCTGGTGAAACGCCGTATCAAACACCGCCACCTGCGGCAGTTGCGGGGCAAGTCTGCGAAGTGTCATGATTCCCTCCAGATTGGCGGGATTGTGCAGCGGTGCCAGCGGAATGCACTCCCGGATCGCATCGATCACATCCTCGTCGATCATGACCGCCTTTTCATATCTTCTGCCCCCGTGTACGACACGGTGCGCCGCCGCATCGAGTTGTCTGATCGACGTCAGTACCCCCTCTTCGGCCAGACGTTCGGCGATGATCCGAAACCCCTGCGCATAATCCTTCACCACATCGCCGATGCGCTCGACGATTCCCTCTGCAAGCACGGTCTCCTCTTCCGCATGGAGATGAAAAAGCTTATATTTGATGGAAGAGCTGCCGCAGTTGAGGACAAAGAGCTTTTTATGATACACCGCTTTCATGAACGATCCTCCTGCGCCTGTATCGCCGTGATGGCGATGGTGTAGACCACATCTTCGACCAGACAGCCGCGGCTAAGGTCGTTGACCGGCTTTTTGAGCCCCTGCAGTATCGGACCGATCGCCACCGCCCCGCTGCTCCGCTGAACCGCTTTGTAGGTGTTGTTTCCGGTGTTGAGATCGGGAAAGATAAAGACCGTCGCCCGCCCCGCCACTTTCGAGTCGGGCATCTTCAGTGCGGCCACTTTGGGATCGATCGCAGCGTCATACTGCATGGGCCCCTCTATGAGCAGGTCGGGCGCCATCGCTTTGGCCAGGCGCGTCGCTTCACGCACTTTATCCACATCCACACCCACACCCGAATCGCCGCTGGAGTAGGAGAGCATCGCCACTCTGGGCTCGATACCGAATTTCTGTGCCGTACGTGCACTCGACACCGCAATCTGCGCCAGCTCTTCGGCATTGGGGTCAGGATTGACCGCACAGTCACCATAGACCAGCACCCGGTCCTTCAGCAGCATGAAGAAGACACTCGAGATCAGTTTGACACCCTCTTTCGTTTTGATGATCTCGAAGGCCGGTTTGATCGTCTCACGCGTCGTATGGGTCGCACCGCTCACCACACCGTCGACATACCCTTCGTAGAGCATCATCGTCGCAAAGTAGTTCGTGCGGCTCATGTATTCGCGTGCCATCGGCAGAATGACTCCTTTATGTCTGCGCAGTTCGTAAAACTTCTGCGCAAACTCCTCCTTTTTCGGAAAGTGCTGCGGATCGATAACATGCGCTTTGGAGAGATCGAGCCCCAGCGACCCGGCGCGCTGTGCCACCTGCTGCGGATCACCCAGCAGCGTCACCTCACAGAGTCCGCGCCGCAGCACGATCTCCGCCGCCCGCAGTACCCGTTCATCTTCGCTCTCCGGCAGGAGAATATGCTTCGGATCACGCCGCGCCTTTTCATAGAGCGAGTAGATGAACCGCACCGGCGTCATCTTCTGTGTACTCTGCAGAAGCAGACGCCTGCGGATTACTTCCATGTCGACATGACTATTGAAGAGACCGATCGCCAGCGAGATCTTGCGTTTGCTCTCCAGTGTGATCTTCGCCTCCACCCCCTGCACATTGACCGCCGCCGTGAGGGTATCGGTCCCGACACCGATCATCGGAAGCACGGGCAGACTGGCCCCTTCGATCAGATCCTGCACACTCTTTGGTATCTTCATCCCTCCGGTAAAGAGCATGCCCGCGATGGTGGGGTAGTTTTTGGAGATGTTGGCCAGGAAGGTCGCCGTGGCGATATCGCTGCGGTCTCCGGGCACGATGATCAGATCCCCGTCCTGAAGGTACTGGAGGTAGTGTTCGGTCATCATCGCAGCGACTTTGCTCTGCATGACGACACGATCGAGCATCTGACGGTCCGAACTGAGCAGTTTCGCACCCGTCGATTCGGCGATCTCGTACATCGTCGGCCGGTCGAGTTCGACCACTTCTGGCAGACAAAAAAGCGGCAGGCCGATGTCGATTGCGGCAGCACTCTCCAGCAGTGCGGGATCGACACGGTTGAGGATGCATGCGAGCAGATCGGCACCGCTCTTTTGCAGATAGCGCCCTCTGAGCCGCAGCATCTCCTTCAGAGAATCGATATCGCCATATCCCTTTCCCGAAGCGACCCACAGTAGCGGTGTGGAGAGGTTTCCGGCGATCTCCAGGTCGATATCTTCGGGGATCTCCGGTCCATCCAGAGATTCTGCGATACCGTCGCAAAGGATAAAGTCATACGCACGTTCAAGTACACTGAAACGCTCTAAAATCAACTCATACGCCGCATGCAGCTGATCTTTGGCCAGATACTCCGCCAGCACCTCCGCCGTAATACCGTAGGCACTCTCTTTGGGCTGTTTGAGCGGGAAGTAGTGTTTGAAAAAGTCGATATCCTCATCCGCTTCCACCGTACCGTCTATCACCGGCTTGAAGTAGGCGACATCCGCCACGCTGGTCTTGAGCATCTCCATCAGGCCCATAGCCACCACACGCTTGCCTGCCCGCTTCTGACGACTGTAGAGATAGATCGACCGGCTTTGCATTATTAGCCTCCTGAGAGAGTTTTAGAATAAAATTATGCCATATCTTGCCGGTTGAAGACTATTAGCCAGCAAACACTTTCATTTATATCTTCCCACTGAAGGCCGGATCAACCCAGCACCTCTTCGACAATCTCCTCTGCCTCTTTCAATAACTGCTGCAGATGCTCCTGAGATCGAAAACTCTCGGCATAGATCTTGTAGATATTTTCCGTACCTGACGGTCGTACGGCGATCCATCCGTCGGCACTGACGATTTTCACTCCTCCAATCGGGGCATGGTTGCCCGGTGCTTTGGTATAGATCGCCTCGATCTTCTCCCCGGCAAGCGTTTTGGTGTGGATATCTTCGGGAGAGAGGTTTTTGATGCGGGCTTTCTCTTCAGTTGTCGCCTCTTTATCGATACGCTGATAGTATGACTTTCCGAACTCCGCCTCGAACTTTTGGTAAATTTGGGAAGGATCCTCTTTCATGACCGCCAGGATCTCCGCAGCGAGCAGCGTCATGATGATCCCGTCTTTGTCCGTCGTCCAGACACTCCCCTCTTTTCGAAGATATGCCGCGCCTGCACTCTCCTCTCCGCCAAAGCCCAGTTCTCCGTCAAACAGCCCCTCCGAGAACCACTTGAAACCGACAGGCACTTCACAGACCTCTTTCCCGATCGACTTGCTCACACGATCAATCATCGCACTCGAAACGAGCGTTTTGCCCACTTTCAGATCCTTCCGCCATGCCGTTCTGCGCGTAAAGAGATACCAGATGGCACAACTGAGATAGTGGTTGGGGTTCATCAACCCTTCACTTCTGGTGACGATACCGTGACGATCCGAGTCGGTGTCGTTGCCAAAGGCGATATCGAAATCATCTTTGAGTCTGATCAGCGAAGCCATTGCATAAGGCGAGGAGCAGTCCATCCGTATCTTGCCGTCATGATCGAGCGTCATGAAGGAAAATGTCGGATCGACACGGGTGTTGACGATCTCCAGCCCGAGTCTGTGCATCTCTTCGATCTTCTGATAGACTGCGATGCTTGCACCTCCGAGCGGATCGACGCCGATTTTGAGCTTCGCTGTCCGGATCGCATCCAGATCGACGATTTCGGGGAGTTTTGCCACATAGGGTGTGATCAGATCCTCCTCTTTGACATGTGCACCGGACAACGCCTCTTCGTAACCGATCCGCTTCACACCCTTCAGCTTCTCTTCCAGCAGTGCATTGGCCCGTTTTTCAATCCATCCCGTGACATGTGTGTCGGCGGGACCGCCGTTGGGCGGGTTGTATTTGAAACCGCCGTCTTCAGGCGGATTGTGCGACGGCGTGATGACGATGCCGTCAGCCGTTCCACCCTCATCGGAACTGTTGTATTCGAGAATGGCGAAGGAGATCAATGGGGTGGGCGTATAAGCGTTGTCGGCGGCAATGCGTGTATCCACACCGTTGGCAGCGAGCACTTCCAGTGCCGTGATCTGAGCGGGTGCGGAAAGGGCGTGGGTATCTTTGCCCATAAAGAGCGGACCGTCTATCCCCTGTTCACGTCGGTAGTCACAGATCGCCTGGGTAATCGCCAGGACATGCACTTCATTGAAACTTTTGGTCAGAGCACTTCCGCGGTGTCCGGAGGTGCCGAAAACGACACGCTGCGAAGCAACGGAAGGATCGGGATGCAGCGTATAATAGGCAGCAACAAGAGCGGGGATATCGGCCAGCATGCTGACGGGAGCCTGTTTTCCAGCGAGTGGATGGATCATGAAACTTCCTCTCATAACAATATGTAAAATCATAACATATTTTACTTTGCTGGATTTTTTTACTCTGAAACAGAAGGTTTTTTGCAACAAACGGCACTTTTGTTACTTAGGTAACAGATTTATCTCTCCTATCTGACTATAATTCTGGTGTAAGTTGATATGAGGTGTATCAAAGTTAAGACTATTTACGGTTTGATATAACTTATATCCAGACAACTAAACTATTTTCAATGGAGGAAATCATGAAAAAGAAAATCACTCTCTCGGCTATCGCGGCAAGCCTGATGCTCATCACGGCACTTCAGGCGGACGCACTGCATGACAGCGTTGCGCAGCAAGCAGAAAAAGCACTCGTTCAGGGTAAAGTGAAAGGCGAAGCGGCGGCAAAAGCATTTGATGAAGAGGTTCAGGATAAACTTCTCTTTAAAACCAAAGAGGATGCGGCAAAATTTGCGAAAGATGCCTATCACGACGAAGCTCAACGCATAAACTTCAGTGTCGCAAAAGAGGCCAAAGCCCAGCAGAAAAATTTCAAAGAGGCGCCCAAAGAGGTCTTTGAGGGGCTCAACAAAACGATGGACGCTATCAATGCCCTTGCACACAAAGATATCCCTGCAGCAAAAAAGGCACTTCTGGAGGCAACCAAAGCGTTCGATGCCGCCCTCAAGGCAAATCCGGATCTCAAACTGGTACCTATCGCCAACACAATAGAGATCAATGCCTTTGAAGGAGATCTCAAACTGATCAAAAAAGCGGTCAGAGCGGCACAGAAGCTTCTGATCGACAACGATGTCCAGACAGCCAAAGCGATCCTTCTGCCACTCGAAGATGATATCATCGTCACGACAGAATATATTCCAATGGATATCTACCCAATAGCGACAAAAGATGCAGCCAAAGCACTCGATGCAGGCGATCCCAAAAAAGCACTCGCACTGCTGATGACAGGCCTGAGCACACTGGTCGTCGATACGGTTGTCATTCCCATTCCTCTTCTCGTGGCACAGGATCTGGTCACCGTCGCGTCACAGATGGATAAAAAGAAGAAAAAAGAGATCCTCGCCATGCTGAGTGCGGCACAGGTTGAATTGCAAAAAGCGGTACTGCTGGGCTATACCAAAAAACACAGCAAAGAGTACCGTGAGATTCAGAAACAGATCAAAGCACTCAAACATGAGATCAAAGGAAAAAACGAAGTCGCCAAACTCTATGATCGACTCAAAGAGAGTTTCGCCAAACTTCTCAAACATACCAGAGAGGACGTGACACACAACAAAGCAGAAGCGAAAGTGCAAAAATACCAGACGATGGAAGAGCAAAAAGCACTGGCTGAAAAAAATCTCTTTTTACAGGAATCGAAGCAGGATCTGCATAAAACAGTCAAGTAAAAAGGTGCCTCTGATGAGGTCTGTAAAACCGTAATTAAAAATCAAACCGAAAGGATCAACAATGAAAAAAGAGCAACTGATCGCAGTCTACGACAACCATGACGATGCGGCACAAGCCGTTGAAGCGCTTCTCAAAGCAAAGGTTCCCAAAGAGGCGATTTCGGTACTCGGCAAAGGCGAAGGCGAAGAACCCAAAGATGAGTTTGAGCTCAACAAAGAGAATGAAGATATCGCCTACTGGGGCAAACAGGGCGCCTTTTGGGGTGCGCTCTGGGGCTTTTTGATGGGAGCATTCTTCTTTTTCATTCCCGGATTCGGACCGCTTGTAGCCACCGGCCCGGTCATCGCGTCACTCGCGGGAGCACTGGGCGGTGCGGCAGTCGTCGGAAGTGCGGCGGCACTGGTCGCATGGTTTAAAGATCTGGGTGTCGAAGAGGTCGAAGCTATTCGCTACAAAGATCTGCTCAAAGAGGGCAAAACACTGGTCATTGTACATGGCAAAGAGGCGATCGACTTAGCGAAACCGGCACTTGAAGCACTCGGTACCGGCGAGATCAAAGTCTATAACAAACAATAAAATTATATCAAGGAGAACACAATGTGGAATTATCAACTCTACGCAAACAATAAAGAGTTACTGAAAAAATTTGGCAAATACTCGCTGATCGCAGGTATCATCTTCGCGCTCATAGGTATCGCGGCGATCATCTACCCCATCTATGCTTCCCTGGCAACGGCAGCATTCGTCTCATGGATGATGGTGCTTGCAGGTGTGATGGCAGGCTACTTTACTTTCGTCACCGATAAAAAAGACTGGTGGGGATGGCTCAAGGCATTTGTTCTGATTGCAGTGGGTCTGCTAATCCTCTTCTACCCCATCAGCGGTGTGGAAACCGTCGGTCTGTTGCTGGCGATCTACCTGCTGCTGGACGGTTTTGGCAGTTTCGCACTCGCAAGCCTGCGCAAACCTGCCAAAGGGTGGTGGCTCTGGACACTCAACGGTATCCTCTCCATCATCCTGGCGATCATCTTCCTGATGACATGGCCGTTCGTACCCGCTGAGATGTGGCTGGTCGGTATCTATGTCGGTATCAGCCTCCTCGTCGATGGACTGGTCCTCATTTTCCTCGGTGCAGGTGCAGAGAAAGCCGCACATGAAGAGAACAGTAACGAAAACGGTGCCACAGTATAAGCACATACACAGCTATCTACCGATTTAGCGTAGCAGAATCTTCTTCTGCTACGCCGGTACTATTTTCACAGGAGTAACAACAATGACACCACTTGAAAAAGAACTCGCAAAGATGCAATCGAGCATCAAAAAAGAGATGAAGCTGATCTACAAAGCCAACATGCACATCTTCGACTGGGATCTTCCCGAAAACGACGAACAGCAGGCTGCCAGATTGATCCTCAATACTATGCAAAAAGCGCTGGACGAACTCCGCGAAGAGACGCTCGGAAACGAAACGTCCGGTAAGTGATACCGGACGTTTACATCGACAAAATTTTCTTCAGCTTCTGACCTATCCCTTTTTTCTCTTTCTTTTCGTCATGAGATACTTCCGATTCCGGTCTATAGCAATCCTCAGGCGGAACATTTTCCGGTGTTCCATCGACATTGACGACATTGAGTTCCGGGTGGATCAGCTCACGCAATCTCTTTTGCACAACCATCTTCGTCGTCATCAGGCTCATCGAACAGCCGTGGCATGTACCTGTCAACTCGATGTACACAGTACCGTTCTTCACACATAAAAGTTTGATATCTCCACCATGGGATAGGACATACTCTTTGACTTTGGGCAGATGGTGCCGAACCGCTTCATAGATATCTTCATCCAAAAAGGTCATAATGAATCCTTTGTTATGATTTTTATAATCCCAGAAAATGATACACCTTTCCGGCTTAATTAGGAGTTAATAAGTCTCATTTAATTTCAGCCATCCGTATGTTCGATAACCGTGAAGTCAAAAAGGTGTATCATGTCAAAAGCCATTTTCACAGGAGGCACGCATGAAACGCTTCATGCACCTCATGCCAGGACTCAAATATATTGGCGGCATTTTGCGTACGAAATACAACCAGTACCACTCCGTTGTCCTGCCGCTGCAACGTTACCTCGAAGATAAAGGTGTTCATTTTACCCTGCAGCATCAGGTGGTCGATATCGACTTTGAAATCACACCAAAAAGCAAAAGAGCCACGACGCTGCATCTGAAAACAGCTGACGGGCTTGAGAAAATCGTTCTGGGAGAGGGAGACTACTGTTTCATGACAAACGGATCTATTACAGAGAGTACGGACACAGGCGACCTGCACCATGCCCCAAAACTCAAAGGCATCGACGATTCCGGCACATGGCAGCTTTGGTAATTTGTGGCG